>DATIXO010000343.1:0-13580 GCA_035518495.1 Streptosporangiaceae bacterium | reverse complement strand
CGCGCCCGGCCCGGCGGGCTCGGTGCCGGGCTTCGAGCCGCTTGACCGGCTGGGCGGCGACGGGCCGGATGAGCGCCCGTCCCCGCGCACGCACGGCGCGCCGATGCTGTACACATCGGGCACCTCCGGCCGGCCCAAGGGGGTGCGCCGCCCCCTCACCGGCGCCGACCCGGACGACGCGGCGGTGACGGCTGCCTGGTTCTTCCACCTGTTCGGCCTGCCTCCGTTCGGCGGCCACGTGCACCTGTGCGGCTCTCCGCTCTACCACACGGCGGTGCTGAACTTCGCCGCGATCTCGATCCAGCTCGGGCACCCCGTGGTGCTGATGGACGGCTGGGACGCCGAGGGGGCGCTGGCGCTGATCGAGCGGCACCGGGTGACGCACACGCACGCGGTGCCGACCCAGTTCCGGCGGATGCTCGCCCTGCCCGCCGCGGTGCGTGACCGGTACGACACCAGCTCGCTGCGGGCGGTGATCCACAGCGCGGCGCCCTGCCCGCAGGAGGTCAAGCGGCGCATGATCGACTGGCTGGGGCCGGTCGTCGTGGAGTACTACGCGGCAACCGAGGGCGGCGGGACGCTCATCACCTCGGAGCAGTGGCTGCGCAAACCGGGGTCGGTCGGCCTGCCCTGGCAGGGCTCGCAGGTGCGCGTGCTCGACCGGGCCCACCGCGAGGTGGCGCCCGGCCAGCGGGGCCTGGTCTACCTGCGGATGGGCACGTCGAGCTTCTCCTATCACAACGACGAGGAGAAGACGGCGGCGGCGCGGGCCGGGGAACTGTTCACCGTCGGGGACATCGGCTACCTGGACGAGGACGGCTACCTGTTCCTGTGTGACCGCGACAGCGACGTGATCATCTCCGGCGGGGTGAACATCTACCCGGCCGAGATCGAGGCCGAGCTGCTGTGCCACCCGGCGGTCGCCGATGCCGCCGTGTTCGGCATCCCGCACGACGACTGGGGGGAGGAGGTCAAGGCGGTGGTCGAGCCGGTGGCCGGGACGCGGCCGGGCCCGGAGCTGACCCAGGAGCTGCTGGCGTTCCTGGCCGGGCGGGTGGCCGGGTTCAAGCTGCCGCGCACGATCGGCTACGCCGCGCAGCTGCCACGCGACCCCAACGGGAAGCTCTACAAACGCCGCCTGCGCGACCCCTACTGGGCGGGCCGCGAGCGCGCGATCTGAGCCCGGCGCCCGTCCTCAGGCGGTGGTGCGCCTGACCGTCGCGGACCGGCCGAGCTGCCGGCCGCTGGCGTCGTGTGCCGTCACCGCGAAGTAGGGCCCCTCGCTGTTCACCGAGATCATTGTCTCGAAGCCGGCCCGCCGCTGGGATCCGGCCGCCGTCAGGGCCGACGGGTTCCGGCCCGCGAGCACCGCCCACGTCTCGACCTCGGTCGCCCCGTTCCAGCTCACGTGGACCGCCGAGCCGCGCGCCGGGTTGGGTCGCACGACGGCCGCCGGGCTGCCGGGCGGGTTCCCGGCCCAGCCGAAGGTGAACGCGCGGTAGGACTGGTCGTTGACGGGAAACTCGCCGTCCAGCAGCAGCTCGCCGCCGGCGGCGAACTCGGAGAAGTAGGGCTGGGCGCCCCAGCCGACGAACACCCGCCCGTCCGGGAGCAGCTGCACGCTGCCCTGGTTGTCGGCGAGCAGGCCGGCCGGGTGGGTGTAGGCGTGCCGCAGTGTGACCCGCATGGCCGCGGCGTCCACGTCGAGCAGCAGCGCCCGCGACTGCTTCTCCTCCGGGGGCGCGGAGGCGTTGTCGAACAGGGTCAGCAGGCCGGGCCTGGGCATGCGCGCGTCGTGCTGCCAGGAGAAGGCGGCGCCCGGCCCCACCGAGAAGTCGGACTTCTTCCCGCCGAGCCGCCACCGGATGGCGCCGCCCGGGCGGGCGACCTTGTAGATGGTCCAGGTGTTGCGGGAGGAGATGAGCAGGTCACCGTCGGGCGCGAGGGCGATGGAGTTGATGTGGAAGTAGTCGTACGGCGCGCTCGCCGTTCCGCCGGCCAGCGGCTGGTACGACTCGGTGAGCGGCACATGGGCGATGCTGTCCCATTCGAAGAGCACCGCGCCGGTGGCGACGTCGATCTCCTGGGCGATGCTGGTCAGCACCGTCCCCTTGGCCGGTCCGCTCAGCGCCGACAGATCGGCGGGCACCTTGCGGTGCGCGGTGATCAGGGCGGTGCCTTGCGGGGTGAGGTTGAACTCGTGCAGGTCCGTCTGGGCCCCGTTGCCCGCCTTGACGGTGGCGATGACGCGGTAGCTGCTGTCGGCGATGTAGGACGTGCCCGTGGTGACGCCGATATCGTTCACCGAGCCCGCCGACCAGGTGAGCACCGGCTTGCCGCGGTACTGCTGGGTGGTGAAGTTCAGGGGTGTCCCGCCGAGCGGCGGCCCGAACCAGACCAGGCTGCCGTCTCTGTCCACGATCATCAGGCCGGACTGCCCCACCGAGCTGGCCGTGTAGCCCCGGGGCGCGATGAAGATGTACGGGGGCTGGCTGGCGCCGCTGGCGCTCTGCGTCACGGTGACGACCGGGGGGCGAAGGTCGCTCCTGGTCACAAAGGAGCCGACGTCACCGGAGCCAGCGGCGGCCGGGTGATCGGGTGCCGACGGCGCGTCCCCGGTCGGCGCCGCGTGCGGCCAGGAGTAGCCGATGAAACCGGCCAGCCCCAGCCCGGCTACGCCGGCCGCCGCGGCCCCGCCGCGCCGCAGTACCTGCCTGCGCGTCCAGCTCGCACCCATAACCGCGCCGAGCTCTCACACATAACGCTGCCTCGCCTCCATGCCCGCGCGGCGGCCGGATCGCCGGCAACAGCGCTCACCTGACGCTTCCGCCTCGTACGGCGGAAGCAGGCACAGCCATCTCTTTGCTTTCCTGTGGGGATTCTTATAACGCCCGTTTGGGCGTTTCCGCAAGGCGGCCTGAGGGTTGCCTGTACGTCGCCGAGTTCCGGGTCTTTGCCTCACCGGGGACAAAGGGGCGCTGCGGCATCGCGGCGTTAACGCTGGTCCTACCGCCTCCTTCCGCTGGCCAGCAGGGGTCGGCCAGCCCCCGGGCGGCTGTGGCAGCGTTAGGTCCGGGATGGCTCTTACTGTGGTGACCATGAGCGTCCCGTCGGCCGGCCCGATTCCCGTCATCGATCTCGCGCCGTTCCGCCAGGGCGGCGGCGAGGGGAAGCGGGCGGTTGCCGCCCAGGTGGACGCCGCCTGCCGCGACTTTGGCTTCCTGCAGGTCACCGGGCACGGCGTGCCCGGGCAGGTGTGCGATGACCTGCTGGACGCCTGGGCCGCGTTCTTCGATCTGCCGATGGCCGAGAAGCTGCGGTGGGTGGTGCCCGACGAGAGCGCCAACCGCGGGTACAGCTGGCCGGGGAAGGAGGCCCTGGCCTACAGCCGGGGTGAGCAGACCCCGCCGGACCTGATGGAGGCGTTCAACGTCGGCCGGCGCGAGCAGGACGACCCGTACTACGAGCGGCATGCCACGTTCTACGCCCCGAGCGTGTGGCCGGACCGGCCGCCCGGCCTGCGTGCGGCATGGGAGCGCTACGACCTGGCCGCCAGCGCGGTCGCCAGCACCGTGCTGCGAGCCATGGCGATCGCCCTCGACCTGCCGGAGGACTGGTTCACCGGCCGCTGCACCCGGGCGATCGAGACGACCCGGGCGATCAACTACCAGCGCGAGGCCGGAGCGCCCGAACCCGGGCCCGGGCAGATGCGGATGGGCGCCCACACCGACTACGGCATTCTCACCGTCCTGCTGGCCGACGACGTGCCGGGCCTGCAGGTGTTCCGGGCGGGCGGGTGGCAGGACACCCCGACCCCGCGGGGGGCCCTCACGCTCAACATCGGGGACATGCTGGCCCTGTGGACCAACGACCGGTGGACGTCAACGCTGCACCGGGTCGTGCCGCCTCCCGCCACCGCCGATGGGCCGGTGCGCCGGCGGTCGGTCGCCCGCTTCCTGGACTGCGAGCCCGACCAGGTCATCGAGTGCATCCCATCGTGCTGCGGGCCTGATAACCCGGCCAGGCATCAGCCGGTCCAGGCCGGGGAGTGGCTGATGGCCAAGATCCGCCGCGGCCGCCAGCCCCCCAGCGCCGGCGCGCCCAGCTGATCACCAGTGGCTCACGTCAATGCGCCTGCCACGTCAGGGCGGGACCTTGGTGGTCTGGTCCGCTTCGGCTGCTGCAATCTCCGCCGGGCGCGGCCGGCCGATGGCTACTGGGGGACGGCCTGCCTTGCTAACGTGGCCGCCATGCCGGATGACCTGCCCGACCTGCGGGCATCGCACGCGGATCGCGACCGCGTCGTGGATGCGCTGCGGGTCGCCGGCGGTGACGGCCGGCTCAGCGCCGAGGAACTCGACACCCGGCTGGAGAGCGCGCTTTCAGCCCGGACGCTCGGCGAGTTGGCCGAGCTCACCGCCGACCTGCCCATCGCGCCCGCAGCCCAGGTCAAAGACGTACTCGTGGTCCAGCAGCATGGCGGCAGGTACGTACGGGACGGGCGCTGGCCGGTCCCCCCGCGCATCGAGCTCCGCACGCGAGAGTGCCGAGTCACCCTCGACTTCACCCACGCGGTGATCACCTCGAATGTCCTGCGAATCGAGACGGACATGGTGCACGGCAAGCTGCTCATCGTCAGCTCGCCGGGCATCGTGATCGACACCGACGGGCTCAACCTCACCTACTCCAAGCTCAAGCTCCGCTCCAGGAACGCTGCTGCCGATCCCCGTCTCCGCATCGAGCTCGCCGGAAAGCTCCTGCACGCGAAGGTCATCGAGCAGCGGCCGTAATGTTGCCCCCCGTGTCTCCCACCGCGGCGTGAGCTCGGTGACAAGCTCGCCAGGGTGTTCCCGTGACAGCCCGCTGAAGGCGTAAGCGGGCCTGGCCGCACGGGCCTGGCCAAGGTTCACACTCCGGCGGCCTCGTGGGCCACCAGCACGTCACCGCCTGCGTGAGGACGCAGTCAGGCGGGCTGCCACAGCTCGACCCGGTTGCCCTCAGGATCGGTGACCCAGCCGAACCGGCCGACACCCTCCATGTCCTGGGTCTCGGTAGCCACGTCCGCTCCCTTGGCGCGCAACTGCGCGAGCATCGCATCCAGATCGCGGACCCGGAAGTTGAGCATGGTCTGCTGGGCGCGGGACCCGAAGTAGCCGGTCCCGGACTCGAACGTGGCGAACACCGTCGGCCCGGCTCCCTGACGCCACAGGCCGTTCTCATCGGCGTCCAGGCCGAGGCAATCGCGATACCAGGCGCTCAGGGCCGCCGGGTCGGCGGCCCGCATGAAGTATCCACCGATTCCAAGCACACGTTCCACGCCGCCATCTTGCCAGGACGGCGATCAGGCGGGCTGGCGCCCCGCCATCGCCGCTTCACCCCCGTCTCAATCGCGGGGGAACTCGTTAGCGGTCGTGGAACACCGGCTGGCGCTTGCCCGCGAAGGCGCGCGGGCCCTCCTTCGCGTCCTCGCTGGCGAATACGGCCATGCCGATCCGGGCCTCGACGGCGAACGCTTCGTGCTCGGGCATGCCCTCGGTCTCGCGGATCGCCCGCAGGATCGCGCGCACGGCGACCGGGCCGTTCGCGGCGATCTGCTCCGCGATCTCCAGCGCGGTGGCCAGCGCCTGGCCGTCCGGCACGACCCGGCCGATCAGGCCGATCTCCAGCGCCTCCGCCGCGGTGATGTGCCGCCCGGTCAGCAGCAGGTCGGCCGCGATCGTGTAGGGGATCTGCCGCGGCAGGCGCACCGCCGAGCCGCCGAGCGGGAACAGCCCCCAGCGCGCCTCCGGGACGCCGAACCTCGCGCTCTGGCCGGCCACCCGGATGTCGGTGGCCTGGAGGATCTCCGTGCCGCCCGCGACCGCCGGGCCCTCGACGGCGGCGATCAGCGGCTTGGTCAGGCGGCGCCCCTTGAGCAGCGGCTCGATCACCGACGGGTCCCAGTCCCCGGCGCGGGCGCGCTCACCCGGGTGCTCCCGGCTCATCGCCTTCAGGTCGGCCCCGGCGCAGAACGCGCCGCCCGCGCCGGTCAGCACGCAGACCCGGATCCCGGGGTCGCTGTCCACCTGGTCCCAGGCCTGGCGCATCAGCGCCATCATCGGCCCGCTGAGCGCGTTGCGGGCCTCGGGCCGGTTCATCGTCACGATCAGGATGTGTCCCCGGCGCTCGATGACCGCGTGCGGCTGGCCGGTTCCGGATCCGGTGGGCGCGGCGGCGGGCGTGGGCGCGGGGGTCGAGGTCATGACGGCGATGTCTCCTCGGCAGGAGGCTTGCCCAAAACAGTAACACGTTCTAATTTCGTACCCATGGCCCTGAACTTCGCGGACCTCTTCGAGCATGCCGCCGACGTGTTCGGTGAGCGTACCGCGCTGGTCTCGGGTGAGCGGCAGGTGACCTATCGCGAGCTCGACGAGCGCACCAACCGGCTCGCCCACCACCTGGCAGGGATCGGCGTCGCGGCCGGGGACCACGTCGGCCTCTACGCGCACAACTCCATCGAGGCCGCCGAGACGCTGATCGCGTCGTGCAAGCTCCGCGCCGTCGCGATCAACATCAACTACCGGTACACCGAGAACGAGTTGCAGTACATGTTCGCGGACGCCGACCTGGCCGCGCTCGTCTGCGACCAGCAGTTCGCGGCCCGGGCCGCCGCGGCGTCCCACGCCGCGTACGAGCTGCGCGGCATGGTGGTGATCGAGGACGGCAGCGGCGCCAGCCTGGGCGGCGGGACCGGGTACGCGGCCGCGCTGGCCGCCGCCTCGCCCGCCCGCGACTTCCCGTCCCGCAGCAACGATGACGTCTACATCATCTACACCGGCGGCACGACCGGGTACCCGAAGGGCGTCATGTGGCGGCACGAGGACATCTGGCGCACGCTCGGCGGCGGCATCGACTTCCTGACCGGTGCCCCGCTGGCGGACGAGTGGGAGCAGTCCCGCAAGGGCCTGGAGTCGGCCGGGCTGGTCAGGCTCACCGCGGCGCCGCTCATCCACGGCGCCGCCCAGGTGGCGATGCTGGCGGCGCTGTTCGCGGGGGACACCGTGGTGCTGCCGCCGCATTTCGACGCGTGCGACGTCTGGCGCGCGGTCGAGCGGCACAAGGTCAACCTGATCTTCATCGTCGGCGACGCGATGGGCCGGCCGCTGATCGAGGCCTACCGCGCGGGCGGGTACGACGCCTCGTCCATGCTGGCCATCTCCTCCAGCGGGGCGCTGTTCTCCCCGGTGGTCAAACAGGCCTTTGCCGCCGCGCTGCCGGGCGTCGTGATCACCGACGCGATCGGCTCCACCGAGACCGGCTTCGCGGGCATCGGCATGGTGACCGAGGGCGCGGAGCAGCGCGGTGGCCCGACCGTCACGCCCGGGCCGGAGGTCATGGTGCTGGATGACCAGGGCGGCCCCGCGGCCCCGGGCCAGATCGGCCGGCTGGCCAGGGGCGGGCACGTCCCGCTCGGCTACTACAAGGACCCGGCCAAGACCGCGCAGATGCTGGCCGAGGTGGGCGGGAAGCGTTATGCCGTGCCCGGCGACCTGGCGCGGATCGAGGCCGACGGCACGGTGACGCTGCTCGGCCGCGGCAACACGTGCGTGAACTCCGGCGGCGAGAAGGTCTTCCCCGAGGAGGTCGAGGGCGCGCTGAAGTCGCATCCGGACGTGTTCGACGCGCTGGTCATCGGCGTGGCCGACGAACGGCTCGGCCAGCGGGTGGCGGCATTAGTGCAGCCGCGGGAGGGGCGGACCCCCGAGCTGGCCGCGATCGAGGCGCACGTTCGCGGCCAGCTCGCCGGCTACAAGGTGCCGCGCACCCTGTGGCTGGTCGAGGCCATCAGCCGCGGGCCGGCCGGGAAGCCCGACTACGGGTGGGCGCACCGCTATGCGGCCAGCCACCCCGCGGCATGAGCGGCACGGCATGAGCGGCACGCCATGAGCGGCACGGGGAGAACCGTGCGGACGGCACTGTGCGACCTGCTCGGCATCGAGCACCCCATCGTCGGCTTCAGCCCGTCCGAGCACGTCGCCGCCGCGATCAGCCGGGCCGGCGGCCTGGGCGTGCTCGGCTGCGTCCGCTTCAACGACCCGGCGGAGCTGGACGCCGTGCTGGGGTGGATGGACGCCAGCACCGACGGCCGCCCCTACGGTGTCGATGTCGTGATGCCCGCGCGCGAGCCGTCCGAGGGGGCCGCCGCCGACCTGGGCGAGCTGATCCCGGCCGCGCACCGGGACTTCGTCGAGGACACGCTGGTCAGGCTCGGCGTGCCGCCGCTGCCCGACGGCGCGCTGCCCGGCGAGGGTGTGCTCGGCTGGCTGCACTCGGTGGCCAGGCAGCACGTCGAGGTGGCCCTGGCCCACCCGGCCCGCCTGATCGCCAACGCGCTCGGCCCCCCGCCGCCCGACGTCATCGCCCGCGCCCACGAGCGCGGCATGCTGGTGGCGGCGCTGGCCGGCAAGGCCGGGCACGCCCGCGACCACGTCGGGTCCGGGGTGGACATCGTCGTCGCCCAGGGCTATGAGGCGGGCGGGCACACCGGCGAGATCGCCAGCATGGTGCTGGTGCCGGAGATCGTCGACGCCGTCGGCGCGCAGGTGCCCGTGCTCGCCGCGGGCGGGATCGGCTGCGGCCGCCAGATCGCGGCGGCGCTCGCGCTCGGCGCGGTCGGCGTCTGGATGGGCTCGGCCTGGCTGATCACCCAGGAGTACGCGCTGACCTCGGCGGCACCCGCCCTGCGCGATGCGCTGCTGGCCGCCACCTCGTCGGACACCGTCCGGTCACGGATCTACAGCGGCAAGCCCGCCCGGCTGCTGCGCAACCGCTGGACCCAGGCGTGGTCGGAGCCGGGCGCGCCGCAGCCGCTGCCGATGCCGCTGCAGAACCTGCTCGTCAGCGAGGCACACCGGCGGCTGATGCACTCGGGCCAGCCGGACCTGGTGCCGATGCCGGTGGGCCAGATCGTGGGCCGGATGAACGAGGTCCGCCCGGTCGCCGAGGTCGTCGCGTCGCTGGTGCGCGAGACTGAGGAGACGATCGGCAGGCTCAACGGATTGCGGTGACGCCGCCGCGGGCGGGTGCGCCGCTGCCGTGGGAAGGGGCCGGAGATGAGGATCTCGACTCACGTCGGCTACTGGAGTGCCGGCCCGCCGCCGGACGCGGCGGAGCTGTTCGCCGCCGCGGACCGGCTGCGGCTCGACCAGATCTGGACCGCGGAGGCCTACGGCAGCGACGCGTGGACGCCGCTGGCCTGGTGGGGGTCGCGCACCACCCATGTCCAGCTGGGCACGGCCATCTCGCAGCTGTCCGCCCGGCCGCCGGCGACCCTGGCGATGGCCGCAATGACGATGGACCATCTCACCGGTGGCCGGGTCATCATCGGGGTCGGCACCAGCAACCCGCAGGTGGTCGAGGGCTGGTACGGCCAGCCGTACCCGCGCCCGCTCGAGCGCACCCGGGAGTACGTCGACATCCTGCGCGCGGTCATCGCGCGGGAGCAGCCGGTCGTCTACCACGGCAAGCACTACCAGCTGCCGCTGGCCGGCGGCACCGGCCTGGGCAAGCCGCTGCGCTCCATCCTGCACCCGTACCGGACCGAGATCCCTGTCTACCTCGGCGCGGAGGGCCCGAAGAACGTCGCGCTCGCGGCCGAGATCGCCGACGGCTGGCTCGCGATGTTCTTCTCGCCCGCCATGAACGACTTCTACGCCGCCGCCCTGGCCGAGGGCTTCGCCCGCCCCGGCGCCCGGCACACCGCCGCCAGCTTTGACGTCGTCGGCGGCCCGCTGCGGATCGTGGTCGATGATGACGTCGAGCGGGCTGCCGACGTGCTCCGGCCGACCCTCGCCCTCTACATCGGCGGCATGGGCGCCCGCGGCGTCAACTACCACCACGAGGTCTTCGCCCGGATGGGCTACCAGGCGCAGGCCGCCGTCATCGCCGACCATTACCTGGCCGGCGACAAGAAGAGCGCGATCGCGGCCGTCCCCACCCGCATGGTCGAGGACGTCGCGCTGATCGGCCCGTGGGCGAAGATCGCCGACGAGATCCAGCTGTGGCGGCGGACCGTCCTCACCACGTTCTCGGTCAGCACCGATCCGCGTCACCTGGACGCGGTCGTCGACCTGATCCGCGGCTGAGCGTAGGGCGGGCCCGGCGCCCGCCAGCGCCGGGCCCACGCTTGATCTGCCGGGATGAGCCTGACATGGTGCGCTAGCAGCTCACTAGCGTCTCGTTAGCGCCGTGCCCCGCTGGCGCCGGCGATGAGGCCACGCTGCGGAGCGACGTCATCGTGCGACGTCATCGTGCCGCCCGCCGGGGCGCCGCGGTCTGACGGTCGTGCGCGGCCACCAGTTTCGTGGCGGCTGTGCAGGTCCCCGGCGCGATGGAGCAGACCGCGGCCGGCGGGCGGTGCACCGGGGACAAACCCTGGTTCAGCCCGATCAGGCCGGCGGTCAGTGCGGCCAGTGCCCCGGCGGCGATCAGCCGGACCGCGCGCGTCTGCCCATTGAGCAGTTTCGCGGCACGCGGCAGCACCAGCGGGCGCCCGAGGTTCCCCCTGCTCCGCAGCAGGACGACCATGGCCACGGCGAGCACCGAGGGCACCAGGAACAGGTGCAGGAAGAACCAGGCCTGCGCGAAGGAAGAGAAGGGGTCACCCGGCCCTTGCACGTTGAGCGCTGCGCGGTAGTCCTGCGGTTTGCCGGGGCCGATCGCAGGCAGGAGCACATCCGCGGTGAAGGCGAGCACGGCAAGAGCGAGCGCGGCCAGGCCAGCCGCCCCGATGACGTCGGAGCCCAGGCTGCGGGCCGCGAGCCTCCCAAAGCCGCGCGTTCCGTGGCCACGCACCCAGATGGCGGCCGCCGCGAGCCGGCTGACCACCAGGGTCAGCACGAAGCCCCAGATCAGGCCGTAGAACGTCTCCAGCGGGGCGACGAACGCGGCCACCGCGAGCGCCAGCAGGATGGGCAGGCTCAGCCACCCGAAGCGATACTGCCTGGGCAGCGCTCCACCGGCCCGGGGGCCAGCGGTGTCGGGTGGCAGCGGCGGCGGCCGGTACGTCTGCGGCGCGGCGGCGGGCGCCGGCGCGGGCCGGTATGACGGTGGCGGTGTCGGCGGGGGAGGCGGCGGCTGGCTGGCGCTGGGCGGCGGCGTCTGGTGGGGCTCGGCGGGCGGAGTGCCGGCCGTCACCGTGCTCACCGGAGCGTCCTGCGCTGGTCGCGGCGCCGGGGCGGCCGCCGCCGGGAGCTGGCCGCTGCTGGGTGCCGGCACGCTGTACCGGGGCAGTGTCTCGGCCACTGCCTGCGGCAGCCAGTCGTGGAACAGGCCGGTGGAGCCGAGCTCGGCGACGATCTGCCCCGGCGTCGGCCGGCTGAGGGGATCTTTGGCCAGGCAGCGCTCGACGAGCGGCCGGAGCTCGGGCGGCAGGCCGCTGATCGCCGGCTCGGCATGAACCACCTGGTACAGCAGTGCCAGGACCGTCCCGCCCCGGAACGGGCCGCTGCCCGTGGCGGCGAAAGTCAGCACCGAGCCCAGGCTGAAGATGTCGCTCGGCGGCCCGGCGTCGCGGCCATCGGCCTGCTCGGGGGACATGAACGGCGGCGAGCCGATAACGAGGCCGGTACCGGTCAGCGCGCTTGCCTCGACCGCGCGGGAGATCCCGAAGTCGATGATCCGCGGCCCGTCGCCGGCCAGCAGCACGTTCGATGGCTTCAGGTCACGGTGCACGACGCCGGCGGCATGGATCGCGGCAAGGCCCTCGGCGAGGCCAGCGGCCAGCGCGCGTACCACATCGGCGCGCATCGGGCCGTGGTCGGTCACGGCGTCGGCGAGCGAAGGACCGGGCACGTACGCGGTGACCAGCCACGGCATGTCACCGTCGGGGTCGGCGTCTACGACCGGCGCGGTGAACAGCGCGTTGACCCGCCGCGCCGACGCCACCTCCTGCGCGAACCTGCGCCGGAAGCCGGCCTGCCCGGCCAGCAGCTCCGAACGGATGACCTTGACGGCCACCGGCCGGCCGCCCGGTGACCGGCCGAGGAAGACCTGGCCCATGCCACCGGCCCCGAGCCGTGCCAGCAGTTCGTACGGTCCAGCCCAGCGCGGATCGCCGGGTTTAAGAGGCTCAGCCACATGTCCCACCCCTGACAGCCGGCGATCCATCCAGGGCCATGGTAGAGCGGGCCCCGCCTGGCCACATTGAGTTGTGCCGCGACGGCTCACCGGTGCCGGGCCGCGGTGGCAGCGAACGGCCGCCGCCTATTCTGCCCGCTTTTCCCGCAGTGATTTCCCGGGGCGCGCCGGATATAGTTGGGCCGTGTCCGATTCGCACGGGCAGCCGGGGGGGCGGGAAGACCCGGTTTCTCCGGGCCGCCCGGATCTTCGCTGGCCGGTCGAGCTCTGGTATTGGGGCACGCCCCAGGTCGCGTTCAGCCAGAACCGCAGCGTGCTGATCACCAATTCCCCCGCTGCCGCTGGCCTGTTCTACGGGGCGCGGGCCTTCGGCAACGCAGCGGCGCGCAAGAAGGCCAGGCGGCTCGCTCAGCAGCAGCAGTGGCTGGTAGCGGGCAGCGGCGAGATGGTCCTTGACGACCGCGGCATGACGCTCACCGGAACCTGGGGCGGGACCTGGGCCTCGATGAGGATCGATTACGCCGAGGTCGTGTCCTGGGAGCGCGATCAGGATGCCCTGCGCATCGTGCCCGTCGACTACTACCCGCTCCTGCTCCGCACGCCCCACGCCGACAACTTCGCCGGCTGGTATGCGCACCTGTCGCACGGGAAGCTCTGGCAGCCGCTGGGCGTGGAGACGTGGGAGCCACCTCCTCAGGTGCCGGTGAAGGCCTGGGAGCAGCGCGACAAGCGCTTTACCTGTGCTATTCCCGACGGATGGGAACCCTTTACCGACAGCGTCTACCTGGCCAATGCCGCAAAGGATGCCGCAAACAACCAGCAGCGGCTGCTTTTCATGCTCCACCGCAACCCGTCAGAGTGTCACGCGGCCGTCGACTTCAACGAAGTCGTCAATCCCGAAATAGCCAGGCTCCTGTCGGCCGACCCGGCGCACATCGAGCAGGACGCGCTGCGTTTCGCCGGGGTGAAGGCGGAGCGCGCCAACGGTGTCGTCGTCACCCGGCCACGTGTCATCCTCATGGGCGGGGAGCGCGCGACGATGATCGATACCACCATGAACCTGCCGCACATCCATGTCCGTCTTCGCGAGCTGTACGTCGGCCGGCGCGGACGCTGGTACATGGTCGGGCTTGCCGTCGCCCACCCCGGTGACCCGCAGCCGCTCTTCGACCGTTACTCGCCGGAGTTCCAGGCGATGATCGCCACCTGGCAGTGGCGTGATTTAGCATGGCGTGATTTAGCCAGGAGTCTCGCTGGCGTTCACGGTGTGCGGGCGGGGAACTCGCCGGCGCTGGCCAGGTCAGCGCCGATCCGGCACAGCGGGGCGGTGGCGCCGCCGAGCGCGAACTCGCACTGCTTGGCGGCGGTGAAGTAGCGGTGCAGCGGGTAGTCCAGGTCGATGCCCACGCCGCCGTGCACGTGCACCGCGGTGTGCGCCACCCGGTGGCCGGCGTCGGCGGCCC
>DATIXO010000342.1:0-66970 GCA_035518495.1 Streptosporangiaceae bacterium | reverse complement strand
GGGTCTGCACGGTGGGTCTGCACGGTGGGTCTGCACGGTGGGTCCGCACGGTGGGTCCGCACGGTGGGTCCGCACGGTGGGTCCGCACGGTGGGTCCGCACGGTGGGTCCGCACGGTGGGTCCGCACGGTGGGTCCGCACGGTGGCAGGTGATACCGCGGAAGGGGGTTGGATGGGCACGGCGCCAGGCGCTCACCTGCCGGTCATGGTCGACCGGGTTCTCGCGCTGTTCGCGCCTGCCCTCGATCCGCCGGGAGCGGTCCTGGTGGACGCGACCCTCGGCCGGGCCGGGCACGCCCGTGCGCTGCTGGCCGCCCATCCCGGCCTCGCGCTGGTCGGGCTGGACACCGACGCGCAGGCGGTGGCCGAATCCGGCCGGCTCCTCGCCCCCTACGCCGACCGGGTCACGCTGGCCCAGGCCGTCTACGACCAGATCGCCGATGTGCTCGCCCGCCAGGGTGTGGCGCGGGTCCAGGGCGTCCTGTTCGACCTGGGGGTGTCCTCGCCCCAGCTTGACGAGCCAGGCCGCGGCTTCGCCTACTCCTACGACGCCCCGCTGGACATGCGGATGGACCGCAGCCAGGCGCTCACCGCGGCGGAGGTGCTCAACACCTATCCGGCGGCCAGGCTCGCCCAGGTGCTGCGCGAGTACGGCGAGGAGAGGTACGCCCGCCGGATCGCCGATGCGGTGGTACGCGCCCGGGCCGCGGGGCCGCTGACATCGACCGGCCAGCTGAGCGAGATCATCCGCGACTCGATTCCCGCACCCGCCCGCCGCAGCGGGGGTCACCCCGCCAAGCGGACCTTCCAGGCGCTGCGGATCGAGGTGAACGCCGAACTGGAGGTGCTGGCGCGGGCGCTGCCCGCGGCGCTGGACGCGCTCGCCGTCGGCGGACGGATCGTGGTGCTGGCGTATCACTCGCTGGAGGACCGGGCCGTCAAGCGCGCCCTCACCGCCCGCGCCACGGACACGACACCGCCCGGCCTGCCGGTGACGCTGCCCGAGGCGCGCCCGCAGTTCAGGCTGCTGACCCGGGGTGCGGAGCGGCCATCCGCCGAGGAGGTGGCCGTCAACCCGCGGGCCGCTTCGGCCCGGCTCCGGGCCGCCGAGCGCATCAGGGACGCTGCGTGATCGCGGCAATGGCGGGCCGCGGGCCGGTCTGCCACCGGGCCGGCCGTCAGCGGGCCGCCCGTCCCGGGACCGGCCGTCACGGGGCAGGCCATGACAGGGGGGAGACGCGGTGAGCGGGCGCACGGATGTCGTGACGGAGGTCAGGCCCACCGAGGTCAAGGGCACAGGGGCGGCGGCAGGGGCCAGGCGCACCCCGGGCGCTCCGGCTGCGCGGCGCGCACCCCGGGCCGCGGCCCGGCCAGCCCCGCCTGGATCCCAGGGCAGCCGGGCGCGCACCGGCGCCGCCGGGACCCCGGTCCGCGGCCGGCCCGGAGCCCGGCCCGGCTCACCCCGGACCGGCCCGGCTGGCCTGGCCGGCTCGCCGCAGGCCCGGCCGGGCCCCTCGCAGCGGCGGCAGGACGCGGCGGCCGCCCGGGTGACACGGCCCTCCCGCACGCCCTTCGTGTTCCTCGTGATCGGGCTGCTCTGCGGGGGCCTGCTCAGCCTGCTGATGATCAACACCATCCTGGACACCGGGGTCTACCGGATCACCCAGCTCCAGCAGCAGGACGCCACGCTAGCCCAGCAGACCCAGGAACTCCAGGCGCAGATCGCCTACGAGGAGTCACCAGAGGTCCTCGCGGGGCGGGCGCACCAGCTGGGTATGCGGGAGCCATCGCTGCTGTACTTCCTCGACCTGCGGAAGGGCCGGATCGACCGCGAGCCCACCCGCGCGCCCGGGGTATCGGTCTACCCGCCTGGTTACACACCGTGACACCGGCGGGCGGAGGCGGGCGAGAGGGCCGGGAACGTCCAGGCGGCCCGGCGCGCCCGCCAGGTAGCGCCCGGCCCGGCCGGCCGGGCGGCGGCCGGGCCCGCGATCCCGTCCGCGGCACGGGACCACCGGGACGCGCCGGGCCGCCGCCCGGCGGCACCGCGCGACCCAGGAGCCCGCGGCCGGCCGGCACCGGGTCCAAGCAGGCGCCGCCGGGCGGCCCAGCGGCCCGGGGCACGCGCCCGGCAGGCCCGCGGCCCGGCGGGTCACCACCGGGCGGGTCACCACCGGGCGGGTCACCACCGGGCGGGTCACCACCGGGCGGGTCACCACCGGGCGGATCACCACCAGCGGGGCTGCCGCCAGGACGCCAGGCACCCGGGCGCGGGCGGCCGGGCGTACCCGGGCGCGCGCGGCCCGATCAGCCCGGGCGGCCCGGTCCCAGGCGTGGTGGCCCCGGGCGTGGTGGCCCCGGGCGTGGTGGCCCCGGGCGTAGCCGCCCCGTACGCGCGGGCGGCGGGCGCCGCAACCCGATCCAGCGCGGCAGCCCCGCCCGGCGGCTGCGCATCAGCCTGCTGTGTGCCGGGTTCGCCCTGTCCCTGATCGCGGGCAGGCTCGTGCAGTTGCAGGGCCTGGAGGGGGCGAAGTACCGGGCGCTGGCCGAGCGGCAGCGGCTGCACAGCATCTCCGTGCCGGCCGAGCGGGGCAGCATCACCACCGCGGACGGCACGATCCTGGCGATGACCCTGCAGACCGACACGGTGACCGCGGACCCCACACAGATCACCGGAAGGACAGCGTTCCAGACGGCGGCGATGCGGCAGCAGGTCGCCGAGGCGCTGGCCGACCCGCTCCAGATGCCGGCCGCCACCATCGTGCACCTGCTCGACCACCCCAGCTCCCGGCGGTACGTGCTGCTCGCACGGGGCGTGCCCATCAGCGCGGCCAGCCAGATCACCACCCGCCTGAACAAGCTCAACGCGGCAGGCGTCTACCTCACGCCGGCCTACACCCGCAGCTACCCGGGCGGCGGCCTCGCGTCCAACCTGGTCGGCTTCACCACCACCACCGGCGCGGGTGACCTGCGCGGGCAGGCGGGCATCGAGGAGTCCTTCAACTCGCTGCTCGCGGGGAAGGACGGCCAGGAAGAGGTGGAGACAGGCACCAACGGCGAGCCGATCCCGGTCGCCTCCGACTGGGTCCGGCCCATGGTCCCGGGCGGGAACGTGCGGCTGACGATCCTGTCCGGCCTGCAATGGGAGGCGCAGCAGGCCTGCGCCCAGGAGGTGCACCTGACCAAGGCGGCCAGCTGCACGGTGGTGGTGATGGATCCCCGCACCGGCAAGATCCTCGCGCTGGCCCAGTATCCCGGTTTCCAGCCGTCGCGGGTGACCAGCCTGGCCGCCACCCAGGACCTGCCGGTGTCGGCCGTCTTCCCGCCGGGCAGCACCGCCAAGGTGATCACCGCGGCGGCAGCGCTGGAGCACGGGCAGACGCCGATGAGCGTCTACACGGTCCCGGAGCAGATCGTGGTGCACGGGTTCTCGTTCCATGACGCGGACCCGCATCCCACCGAGCGGCTCACGCTGGCCGGCGTGCTCGCGCACTCCAGCAACGTCGGCATGGTCCAGGTGGCGGGGCACGTGAGCGAGCAGACGCAGTACCGGTACTACCGGGCGTTCGGGCTCGGCGTCCCGACCGGGCTGCCGCTGCCGGACACCACCGCCGGCCTGCTGGCACCGCCGTCGCAATGGTGGGGGGACCAGCGGTACACGCTGGCCTTCGGCCAGGGTGTCTCCGCCACCGCCGTCCAGATGGCCAGCGTCTACGCGACCATCGCCGACGGCGGGGTCCGGGTGCCGCCGACCATCGTGGCCGGCACCACCGGCGTCAACGGGCAGTTCGCCCCGGCGCCACAGCCGCGCGGCCACCGCGTCATCAAGGCCACGACGGCGCGGGAGCTGATCGGCATCCTCCAGCAGGTGCCGATGCTGGACGCCACCCTGGCGAACGAGCCCTGGGGAGAGATCCCCGGGTACTCCGTTGCCGCCAAGACCGGTACCGCGCAGGTGGGGCAGTGCCTGTGCCAGTACGGGTCGAGCTACATCGGCATGGCGCCCGCCAGCGACCCGCAGCTCGTGGTCGCGGTCAACCTGCAGAACCCCAAGAGCGGTGACTACTTCGGCAACGCCGTGGCCGGGCCGGTGTTCTATCACGTCATGAAGTTCGCGCTGCAGACGCTGAAGATCCCGCCGGATCACGGCCAGCGTCCCAACGTCCGGCTCACCGCACCGTGATCAGCGGTAGCCTCTGCCCGTGCTTGCCGATCTGCGCCCAGCCGGCGCCCACGGCCGCCCGCTGTCCGGGCTCGCCGAACTCCTCGGCGTGGTCATGACCGGGCCGGGCGGCCCGGCCGGGACCGACCCGCTGCGCGGGCCCGGCGGCCCGCTGGCGGTGACCGGCGTCACCCACGACTCGCGCCAGGTCCGGCCCGGCGACCTGTACGCGGCGCTGCCCGGCGGCCATCACCACGGCGCGGAGTTCTGCCAGGACGCGGCCCGGGCCGGCGCGGTGGCCGTCCTCACCGATCCGGCCGGCCGGGCCAGCGCCCGGCGCTGCGGGCTGCCGGTGTTCGTGGTCGGCGATCCCCGTGCCCGGCTGGGGGAGGTGGCGGACTGGGTGTACCGGCACCCGTCGGGGCGGCTGCTGCTGATCGGCGTGACCGGCACCAGCGGCAAGACCACCACCAGCTACCTGCTGGAAGCCGGGCTGCGCCGGGCCGGCCATCTCACCGGCCTGGCGGGCGGGGTGGAGACCCGGGTGGGCGACGCCACCACCGCGAGCCGCCTCACCACACCGGAAGCGACCGACCTGCAGGCGCTGCTGGCCGTCATGGCCGAGCGCGGCGTCACGGCGGCGGCGATGGAGGTGTCCAGCCACGCGCTGGCACTCGGCCGGGTGGCAGGCACGGCCTACGATGTCGCGATCTTCACCAACCTGTCCCAGGACCATCTGGACTTCCACGGCAGCCTCGACGAGTACTTCGCCGCGAAGGCCACGCTGTTCACGCCGGCCTACACGCGGGTGGGCGTGGTGAACACCGACGACCCCTACGGCCGCCGGCTGGCCGGGACCGCACGGGTCCCGGTCACCAGCTTCTCCGCGGACGGCGACCCTGCCGCCGACTGGCGCGCCGCCGACGTGCGGACAGGGGCGGACGGCAGTTCGTTCCGCATCATCGGCCCCGGCGGGGTGGAGGCGGACGCGTCGGTGGCCCTGCCCGGCCTCTACAACGTCGCCAACGCCCTCGGCGCGGTCGTCGCGCTGGTGGAAGCGGGCGTCCACCTGGCCACAGCGGTCGCGGGAGTGGCCGCCTGCCCCGGGGTTCCCGGCCGGCTGGAGCGGGTCGAGGCGGGCCAGGATTTCACCCTGCTGGTGGACTATTCTCACAAACCAGGCGCGGTGGAAGCGGTGCTGCATGCGCTGCGCCCGGTCACCGGCGGCCGCCTGTGCATCGTGCTGGGCTGCGGTGGTGACCGGGACCGGGCCAAGCGGCCGCTGATGGGCGCCGCTGCGGCCCGCCTGGCGGACGTGGCGATCCTCACCAGCGACAACCCGCGCTCGGAGGATCCACTGGCGATACTGGCGGAGATGCTAGCCGGAGTGCTCACCGTGCCCGGGCAGCAGCGGGCGCGGGTGATAATCGAGCCTGACCGGGCCGCGGCGATCGGCCTGGCTGTCGCGATGGCCAGCAAGGGGGATGTGGTCGTGGTGGCGGGCAAGGGGCATGAGCGCGGCCAGTACGTCGGCACCTCGGTCGTCCCGTTCGACGATCGCGAGGTGGCCAGCGCGGCGGTCACCCACTCCCGCGGCCAGCCGCCGCCGGGCGAGGAGCCGCTGCCGTGGAAGGTGGCCGAGTGATCCCGCTCTCGCTGGCAGCGGTCGCCGAGATCACCGGTGCCCGGCCGCACCTGGTCGCCGACCCCGCCGCGGTGGCGGACACCGTGGTCATCGACTCGCGGGCCGCGGGGCCCGGCGCGCTGTTCGCGGCCCTGCCGGGCGCGCGGGTGGACGGCCTCGGCTTCGCGCCCCAGGCGGTGGCGGCCGGCGCGGTCGCGGTGCTGGCCACCCGCCCGGCCAGCGTGCCCACCCTGGTCGTGCCGGACGTGCCAGCGGCGATGGCGGCCCTCGCGAGCGCGGTGGTGGCCCGGCTGCCGGGCCTGACCATCGCCGGCATCACCGGCTCGGCCGGCAAGACGACGGCCAAGGACCTGGCCGCCCAGCTGGTCGAGCCGCTCGGGCCCACCGTGTCGCCGTACGGCTCCTACAACAACGAGATCGGCCATCCGCTGACCATCCTGCGCGTCACCGAAGCCACCCGGTACCTGCTGCTGGAGCTGTCGGCGCGCGGGGCAGGGCATATCGCCCGGCAGTGCGAGGTCGCGCGGCCCTCGCTGGGCGTCGTGCTGTGCGTCGGCCGGGCCCACGCCGGCGAGTTCGGCGGCCTGGCGGAGGTGGCGCGCGCCAAGGGCGAGCTGCCCGCCGCGCTGCCCGCCGGCGGGGTGGCGCTGCTCAACGCCGACGACCCGCTGGTCGCGGCCATGGCCGGGCGCACCGCGGCGCGGGTGGTGACGTTCGGCCGCGGCCCGGGGGCGGCGGTGCGGGCCGCGGGCGTCCGGCTCGACAGCCAGGGCCGCCCCGTTTTCACGCTGGTCACCCCGGCCGGATCGGCACCGGTGCGGATGCGGCTGTTCGGCGAGCACAACGTGACCAACGCGCTGGCGGCGGCCGCGCTCGCCACCGAGCTCGGCCTGCCGCTGCCGCAGGTCGCGGACGGCCTGTCCACGGCCACCGCCCGGAGCAGGTGGCGGATGGAGGTCACCCGGCGGCCGGACGGCGTGACCGTGATCAACGACGCCTACAACGCCAGCCCGGAGGCGGTGGCCGCGGCGATCGAGTCGCTTGCCTTCATGGCGCGGGACGGCCGGGCGTTCGCGGTGCTCGGCCCCATGTACGAGCTGGGCAGCCAGTCCGATGCCATCCACGAGGAGGTGGGACGGCTGGCCGCCCGGGCGGGGGTGGCGGGCCTCATCGTCGTGGGGGAGGAGGCGGCGCCGGTGCTGGCCGGGGCCAAGGCCGAGGACTCCTGGCACGGCGAGCTGCTGGCGGTGCCCGATGCGGCCGGGGCGGTGGAGGCGCTCGGCGCCCGCCTCGCCCCGGGTGACGTGGTCCTGGTCAAGGCGGCCCACTCGTTCGGCCTGGAGAGCGCCGCGCTGGCCCTGACCGGGGAGGCCGCCCTGTGAAGACCATCCTGGTGGCCGGCGGGGTCTCGCTGCTGCTCGCGCTGTTCGGCACCCCGCTGGCGATCAGGGTGTTCAGCAGGCGCGGCTACGGCCAGGCGATCCGGGAGGAGGGCCCGGCCGGGCACGCCACCAAGCGCGGCACGCCCACCATGGGCGGGACCGTCATCGTGATCGCCTCACTCATCGGCTACTTCACCGGCAACGTGGTGACCGGGCAGGTGCCGTCGGTGTCCGGGGTGCTGGTGATGATGCTGATGGCGGGCCTGGGCGTGGTCGGGTTCGTCGACGACTTCATCAAGATCTACAAGCAGCGCAGCCTGGGCCTGCGCAGCAGCGCCAAGCTGGCCGGGCAGGCGCTGGTCGGCGTGGTGTTCGCGGTGCTGGTGGTCCAGACCCGGTTCGCCGACGGGTTCGACATCACGCCGGCGGACGCGCGGCTGTCGTTCCTGCGGGACTTCGGGCCGGCGCTCGGGCTGGCGCCGTTCGTGCTGTGGATCGTCATCCTGATCGCGGGCACCTCCAACGCGGTGAACCTGACCGACGGCCTGGACGGGCTGGCGACCGGGTCGGCCTGCCTGGTGCTGGCGGCGTACGTGCTGATCGGGAACTGGCAGCTGCGCAACGACTGCACCGCCTTCCTGGCCCCGCACTGCTACCAGGTGCGCGACCCGCTCGACCTGGCGGTGGTGGCCGCCGCGGTGCTGGGCGCGTGCTTCGGGTTCTTGTGGTGGAACGCGCCGCCGGCCCGCATCTTCATGGGCGACACCGGGTCGCTGGCGCTCGGCGGGGTGCTGGCGGGCCTGGCGGTGTGCACCAAGACCCAGCTGCTGCTGGCCATCCTCGGCGGGCTGTTCGTGGTGATCGCGCTGTCGGTGATCATCCAGGTGGGCTCGTTCAAGATGACCGGCCGGCGGGTGTTCCGGATGGCGCCGCTGCAGCACCACTTCGAGCTGCTGGGCTGGGCGGAGACCACCATCGTGATCAGGTTCTGGCTGATCTGCGGGCTGTTCGTGGCGCTCGGCCTGGGCATCTTCTACGTCGAGTGGATGCCCAAGTAGCGGCCCGCCCGCGCGCGGCGCGCCGCGGGTGATCTGCTCGCGCGACACGCGCCCGATGTCCCGTCGATGGCGGTGGTCAGCCCGGACACTGGGGGGATGGAGCAAGCCGAGCGGGCGGCCAGCCCCGGCATGCCCGGCCGGGCGGGCCCGGCCGGGCGGGTGGCCCCCGCGCCCCGGGCGGTCCCCGTGGCCAGCGGACGGCCCGCGGACCGGGACCAGCCCGCGGGCCTGCTCGCCGCGCTGCGGCGGCCGCTGACGTCGTACTACCTGATCCTCGGCATCACCACCCTGCTGCTCGCGCTCGGGCTGGTGATGGTGCTGTCCACCTCATCGGTCGCCCAGCTCGCGCAGGGCGCCTCGCCCTACTCCGGATTCCAGCACCAGCTGCTGGGGGTGGTGCTGGGCCTGCCCTGCATGTGGCTGGCGGCCCGGGCCTCGCCCGCGGTGTTCCGCGCCGCCGCCTACCCGCTGATGTTCGTCGCCATCGTGGGCCTGCTGCTGGTCCCGGTGATCGGCGTGACCTCCGGCGGCGCCACCCGGTACCTGCAGATCGGGCCGCTCGCCTTCCAGCCCTCCGAGCTGGCCAAGCTGGCGTTCCTGCTGTGGGGCGCGGACCTGCTCGCCCGCAAGGACAAGCTCGGGCAGCTGGACGACTGGCGGCACCTGCTCATCCCGCTGCTGCCCGGCGCCGGCGTCCTGTGCATGCTCGTGATGCTCGGCGACGACCTGGGCACCACGTTCCTGCTGCTGGTGATCTTCCTGGCGCTGCTGTGGGTGATCGGGACGCCGCTCCCGCTGTACGCGGGCATCCTGGGCATGATCGGGCTGGTGCTGCTGATCCTGATCGTGGTCGCCGGGTACCGGTTCCAGCGGCTGACCATGTTCCTGCACCCGCAGGGCAACCCGTTCGGCGTGGACATGCAGCCCATCCAGGGCATGCGGTCGGTCGGCTCCGGCGGCCTGTTCGGAGTGGGCCTGGGCGCCAGCAGGCAGAAGTGGGGCTACGTGCCGAACGACACGACCGACTTCATCTTCGCCATCCTGGGGGAGGAACTGGGCCTGGTCGGCACGTTGTGCGTATCACTGCTCTACGGGGGCCTGGCGTTCGCCGGGCTGCGGATCGCCCGCCGGGCGGGCGACACCTTCGTCCGTCTCGCCGCGGCCGGCGCGACCGCCTGGATCGTGGTCCAGGCGCTGGTCAACATCGGTGCGGTGCTGGGGCTGCTGCCCATCACCGGGGTCCCGCTGCCGCTGGTCTCGTCCGGGCTGTCCTCGCTGCTGGTGACGATGGTGGCGCTGGGCATGCTGATGTCGTTCGCCAAACGGGAGCCCGGGGCACCGGAGGCGCTTGCCGCTGCCGGCCACGGCGCCGCCCGCCGCGTCCTAAGCTGGCTGGGCCTGGACCGCCGGCGTGAGTGAGCCGGGTCCGCGGAGGAGGAGGCCTGGCGATGAGCGTGGTAATCGCGGGAGGTGGCAGCGCCGGCCACATCGAGCCTGCCCTGGCGCTTGCGGACGCCCTGCGGCGGGCCGAGCCGTCGATCCGCATCACCTGCCTGGGCACCGAGCGCGGCCTGGAGACCAGGCTGGTCCCGATGCGCGGATACGACCTGGTGCTGATCCCACCGGTCCCGCTGCCACGGTCGCTGACCCCGGAACTGCTGTCAGTGCCCGGCAGGCTGGCCGACTCGGTCAAGGCGGTGGCGGAGGTGCTGAGCCGGACCCGGGCCCGGGTGCTCGCCGGATTCGGCGGGTACGTGTCCGCGCCGGCCTACCTGGCCGCCCGGCGCCACCACGTGCCGATCGTCGTGCACGAGGCCAACGTCCGGCCGGGGGTCGCCAACCGGCTCGGTGCCATGTTCACCCGCTACGTGTTCACCGCCAGCCCCGACACCAGGCTGCCGCACGCCAGCCCCATCGGCATCCCGCTCCGGCGGGAGATCGCCGGCCTCGACCGGCTGGCCCTGATGGACAAGGCGCGGGCGCACCTCGAACTGCGGCCCGACCTGCCGGTGCTGCTGGTGACCGGCGGGTCACAGGGCGCCCGCTCGCTGAACCTGGCGGTGCTGGAGGCGGCCGACTGGATCCGCGGCGCCGGCATCCAGGTGCTGCACATCCTCGGCCCGCGCAGCGGCCTGCGGGTGAACATGCCCGCCGCGGGCCCGCCCTACATCACGCTGCCGTACGTGGACCGGATGGACCTCGTCTACGCCGCCGCGGACTTCGTGCTGTGCCGGAGCGGTGCGATGACCTGTGCCGAGCTCACCGCGGTGGGCCTGCCCGCGGCGTATGTGCCGCTGCCGCACGGCAACGGCGAGCAGCGGCTGAACGCGCTGCCCATCGTCCGGGCCGGCGGCGGGCTGATGGTCGACGACGCGTCCCTGACCCCGCAGTGGATCCGCGACGTGCTGGTGCCGATCCTGCTCGACCCCGATCTGGTGGCGGCGATGTCGGAGTCGGCCGCGGAGATGGGCGCGAGGGAGAGCGACGAATGGCTGGCCGCGGAGGTGCTGGACGTGATGCGGGGGCGCGGGTGACAGGCGCGGTGAGCTGACGTGGGCCTGGTCACACCGGTCGCGCCGGTCCCCCTGGCAGGCCTGGGGCGGGTGCATTTCACCGGCATCGGCGGCGCCGGGATGTCCGGCATCGCGCGCATCATGATCGCCCGCGGGGTGCCGGTGTCGGGCAGCGACTCGGCCGGCAGTGAGCTGCTGGCCTCGCTGGCGGCCCTCGGCGCGGACGTGCACGTCGGGCACGCGGCGGCGAACGTGGCCGGCGCCGACACGCTGGTGGTGTCGTCGGCGATCCGCCCGGACAACCCCGAGCTCGTGGCGGCCCGCGCGGCCGGGCTGCGGGTGCTGCACCGGGCGGCTGCGCTCGCCTCGGTGATGCTGGGCAGGCGCGGGGTGGCGGTGGCCGGCACCCACGGCAAGACGACCACCACCTCCATGATCACCACCGCGCTCCGCCGCTGCGGCGCCGACCCCGGTTACGTGATCGGCGGCATCCTGACCGAGACCGGGCTCGGCGCCGAGGACGGCAGCGGCGAGGTGTTCGTCGCGGAGGCGGACGAGAGCGACGGCTCCTTCCTCATGCTGTCCCCCGAGGTGGCGGTCGTCACCTGCGTGGAAGCCGACCACCTGGACAACTACGCCTCGCTGGCGGAGATCGAGGACGCCTTCGCCGCGTTCGCCCGCCGGATCGCGCCCGGCGGGGTGCTGGTCGCCTGTGCGGACGACCCCGGCGCGCGCTCGCTGGCCGCGACCGCGGCGGCGCTGCCGGTCCGGGTGCGCACCTACGGCGAGGCGGACGGCGCCGACTACCGGGTCAGCTCGGTGGCCCCGCACGGCATGAGCGTGAGCCTGCAGGTGCACGGGCCGGGCGGGGCGCCGCCGGCCCGGCTGGAGGTAGGCGTCCCCGGCCGTCACAATGCGCTGAACGCCGCTGCCGCCTACGCCGCCGTACTCGAGCTCGGCCTGCCGCCGGTGCGGGCCGGGCAGGCCGCCAGCGGGCTGGCCGCCTACCAGGGCGCGCGGCGGCGGATGGAGCCCAAGGGCGAGGCGGGCGGGGTCACCGTGCTCGACAGCTACGCCCACCACCCGACCGAGCTCGCCGCCGACCTGCGGGCGGCGCGCGACATCACCGGCAGCGGACGGGTGATCGCGGTCTTCCAGCCGCACCTGTTCAGCCGCACCCGGATCTTCGCCAGCCAGTTCGGCGCCGCCCTCGGCCTGGCCGACGAGGTGTTCGTGCTCGACGTCTACGCGGCTCGTGAGGATCCCGAGCCCGGCGTGACCGGGGAACTGGTGGCCCGCGCGGTGCCCGGCGGGCGCGCGGTCTTCCTGCCCGACCGCGCGGCGGTGCCCGGCGCGGTGGCGGACATCGCCCGGCCGGGGGACCTGGTCCTCACCATGGGCGCGGGCGACGTGACGGCCCTCGGCCCGCTGGTCGTGGCGGCGATGGCGGCCCGCGCCGGTGCGCCAGGATGAGCGGTTCGGTGCCCCGCACCCGCCGCCCGGCCCCGGGCGGCACCGGTGGCGCTGGCGGGCCGGGCAGGCCTGGTGGGAGCGGCGGGCGTCCAGCCGCCGCCCAGCGGAGCACCCGCCGGCCGGGTCCGGCCGGGCCGCCGCGGGTGGGGTGGAAGGCCGTGTTTTTCGGCCTGATGGCCGTCGCGATCGTCGGCGCGGTGGCCTGGGCCCTGCTGGGGTCGCGGTTCCTGATCGTCCGGTCGGTCCAGGTCACCGGCACCGGCCCGGCGCTCGGCCGGGCGCAGGTGATCGCCGCCGCACAGGTACCGCTTGGCCTGCCGCTGATCCGGGTCGACACCTCCACCGTCGCGCACCGGGTCGGCGCCATCCGGCAGGTCGAGTCCGCGCAGGTCAGCAGGGACTGGCCAGACAAGATCGTGATCTCGGTCAGGCTCCGCACCCCGGTCTTCGCGGTCGCCGTGCCTGGCGGCTACGCGCTGGTGGACGCCTTCGGTGTGGACCTGCGGAACTCGGTGCACCGCCCGGCGGGATTCCCGCTGCTGCAGGTGGGCAGCGCGGCCAGCGGGCCCTGGCCCGGTACAGCCGCCACGCATCCCGGCGGAGCCGGCCGGGCCGGGAAGACCCCCAGGCCGGGGAAGACCCCCAGGCCGGGAAAGACCCCCAGGCCGCGGAAGACCCCGGCAGCCGCTGGAGCCAGCGGGACCGCCGGGACCGGTGACGCTGCTGGAACGTCCCTGCGTGGCAGCCCGGCCGTCCGGGCGGCAGCGGCGGTGCTGCGCGAGCTGCCGCCGGCGGTCGTTCACCGGGTGCGGACGGTACGCGCCCCCACCGCGTCCGACGTGTCCGTGCGGCTCGCCGGCGGGGTGGTGATCGTCTGGGGGGACCCGTCGCGGCCCGCGGAAAAGGCAAAGGAACTGGGCCTGCTGATGCGCACGCACGCCCGCGGTTACGACGTCAGCGCCCCAGGCACCGCCGTCACCCAGGGGTAGCACCGGCAGCAGGCCCGCGGCCGGCCTGCCTGCCTGGCCGGGGTCACCGCCGGAACCGGGGCAGCGAAACACCCGGTGAGGTTCGCGCGTGGCGAGTTGACCCTGCTGGCGGGCAACCCTACTGTCCGTATCAATCGCCAGCCTAGCACAACACTAAATCTCAGGTTGAGAGTGAAGGTTTGAACCCACTGGAAATCGCGAGAAATGGCCGGGCCGGTGCGGTGGGGGCGCACCCCGGCGGACCGCTGACGCGGCCGTACGCCCAGTGGGGCGAAATCACCGGGCCGTTTAAGCGGTGGCCAGGAACACGATAGAGGCAAACGAGCGGAAAGGGCCCTCCTCGTGGCAGCTCCGCAGAACTATCTGGCGGTCATCAAGGTCGCCGGTATCGGAGGGGGCGGCGTCAATGCCGTGAACCGGATGATCGAAGAAGGGCTCAAGGGCGTTGAGTTCATCGCGATCAACACGGACGCGCAGGCGCTGCTCATGAGCGATGCCGACGTCAAGCTCGACGTCGGGCGCGAGCTCACCCGCGGGCTGGGTGCGGGCGCCAACCCCGACGTCGGCAGCCGCGCAGCCGAAGATCACCGCGAGGAGATCGAGGAGGTCCTCAAGGGGGCCGACATGGTCTTCGTCACCGCGGGCGAGGGCGGCGGGACCGGCACCGGCGGGGCACCAGTGGTTGCGAACGTGGCCAGGTCGCTTGGCGCGCTCACGATCGGCGTGGTCACCCGCCCGTTCGGTTTCGAGGGCAAGCGCCGCGCGTCCCAGGCCGAGCTTGGCATCGAGCGGCTGCGTGGCGAGGTGGACACCCTGATCGTCATCCCGAACGACCGGCTGCTGTCCATCTCCGACCGCCACGTCAGCGTGCTCGACGCGTTCAAGGCAGCCGACCAGGTGCTGCTGTCCGGCGTGCAGGGAATCACCGACCTGATCACCACGCCCGGGCTGATCAACCTGGACTTCGCCGACGTGAAGTCGGTCATGTCGGGCGCGGGTTCCGCGCTGATGGGAATCGGCTCGGCGCGTGGCGACGACCGGTCGGTGGCCGCCGCCGAGATGGCCATCTCCAGCCCCCTGCTGGAGGCGAGCATCGACGGGGCCCACGGGGTGCTGCTGTCCATCCAGGGCGGCAGCGACCTCGGGCTGTTCGAGATCAACGAGGCGGCCCAGCTCGTCTCCAACTCGGCGGCGCCTGAGGCCAACATCATCTTCGGCGCGGTGATCGATGACGCGCTTGGCGACGAGGTGCGGGTGACGGTCATCGCCGCCGGATTCGACGAGGCGGGCAACGCCCGCGCCCGCCTGGCCCGGCCGGGCACCGGCCAGGCCATGGCCGTGGGCACCAGCGGGGTCGCGTTCCATCCCAGCTCCTCTCCGGCCGCCACCGAGCCAGCGGCCGCTGGCCCGATGGCTGGCCAGCCGGTGGGCGGGGCAGCAGCGGACGGCACGGCCACCGGCGGCAGCGAAGACGCCGGGGACGCGAAGAACACCGGCGGTGCCGGGGCCCCGGAGCCGGTGACCGCCAGCAAGGCCGTGCCAGCTGCCGCCGCGGGCAATGGCGGCGCGCCGCCGCCCGCGGTGCCGCAGCCCGGGGACACCAACGGCGGCCCCGCACCACGGGTAACCCAGGAACCGGCGCGGCCGCGCCCGGACACCGCGTCAGCGGCCCGGGTGTTCGAGACAGCTACCACCCGCCGCCGCAGCGTCGTCTTTGAAGAGGACGACGAACTGGACGTGCCTGACTTTCTCAAGTAGCCGAACCGGCTGCTTTTATCTCCTCTCCCTTCCGGGCGTGGGTGCGCGACCGGGGGTGGGTCGCCCTGCGCCCCGCCTTCGGCTCTTCATACGCTCCGGGCAACCCACCCCCGGCCACGCTGGCGGCTGGGCGATTCAGTGGGCGGCGTGGTTCGCTACATGATGTGGGCGTGATGGGCGAGGAGCAGGTGCCGGGCGGGAGCCGGAGAGACGAGCTACGTAGCCGCCTTGCCGGTGTTCGTGAGCGGATCAGCGCGGCTTGTGCGGCGGTGGGGCGGGATCCGGGGGAGGTGACGCTGGTCGCGGTCACGAAGACCTTTCCGGCGTCGGACGTGCGGCTGCTGTACGGGCTCGGGGTACACGATGTAGGCGAGAACCGGGATCAGGAAGCGGCTCCCAAGGCGGCTGAATGCGCGGACCTGGCACCGGGGCTGACCTGGCATTTCGTCGGGCAGTTGCAGACCAACAAGTGTGCGAGCGTGGTGCGTTATGCGCGGGTGGTTCATTCGGTGGACCGGCTGCGGCTGGTGCGCGCACTTGGCACGCAGGCCCGCAGGGCCGGCCGGGTGATCACCTGCCTGGTCCAGGTGAGCCTGGAGACCAGCCCCGGCCGCGGGGGGACGGCGCCAGCCCAGGTTCCCGGGCTCGCCGCGGCGCTCGCCGCCGAAGAAGGCCTGCTGCTGGGCGGTGTGATGGCCGTAGCGCCGTTGGGGGTGCCGCCTGAGCAGGCGTTCGCGCCGCTCCCCGCCATTGCCGCGGCTGTCCGGGAGATCCGGCCGGAAGCAGGGATGATCTCGGCCGGCATGAGCGGGGACATGGAGGCGGCCATCGCCGTCGGCGCGACACACGTGCGTGTCGGTACGGCGTTGCTCGGCGGCCGGCCAGGTTTCGTCCGGTAGTGTCCGTCGCAGCGGCCGCGCGACTGAGATTCACCACGGAGGATGGACGGATGGCCGGCGCGATGCACAAGATGGCGGTCTACCTCGGCCTTGTCGAGGACGACCGGCACTACGACGACGGCTACGACTCCTACGGCGAGGAGTTCACCGAGTACGAGGACGAGGCGCAGGATCAGCCCGCCGCGGCCGCCGGGCAGGCGAGCGTGCTGCCCGGCGAGCTGGGTACCGGTGCCGCCCGCCCGGCCGGGACGACTGTGCAGGCGACTGACCTCACTCGCATCACAACCTTGCACCCGCGCACATACAATGAGGCCCGTACGATCGGGGAGCACTTCCGCGAGGGCACCCCAGTGATCATGAACCTGACCGAAATGGTCGACAGTGACGCCAAGCGCCTCGTTGACTTCGCGGCAGGCCTGATCTTTGGCCTCCGGGGCAGCATCGAGCGGGTGACCAACAAGGTATTCCTGCTGTCACCGGCGAACATCGAGGTCACGGCCGAGGACAAGGCGCGGATGGCGGAACGAGGGTTCTTCAACCAGAGTTAGGCACCCCGTGACGAAGAACACAGCGCGGCGACCGGGGGGCGGTCGCCCGGTCGCCGTCTGCGAGAACTGGGCAGATCCATGGGCATCCTGAAGATCGTTCTGCTGTATGCGCTCTGGATCTACCTGCTGCTGCTGATCGGGAGACTGATCTTCAGCTGGATACAGGCCTTCTCCCGCGAGTGGCGTCCGCGGGGAGCGGTGCTGGTGGCAGCGGAGACCGTGTACACCGCCACCGACCCGCCACTGAAATTTTTGAGTAGGTTCATCCCGGTACTCCGGCTCGGTAGTGTGGCCCTGGACCTCAGCTTCATGCTGCTGTTCTTCGTTGTTCTTATCCTGATCAACGCCGTACAGCTGCTCTGATCCGGTACGGTCCCATTGGGGACACCCGAGCGCGCCGAGGAGACGAGATGCCGCTGACGCCCGCGGATGTGCGGAACAAGCAGTTCAGTACCACCAGGCTCAGGCCCGGTTACGACGAGGAAGAGGTCGATGCCTTCCTCGACGAGGTCGAGGTCGAGCTTGACCGGCTGATCCAGGAGAACGAGGAGCTCCGGGCGAAGCTGGCTGAGTGCTTGCGCGGAGGCAAGTCGGCCGTGTCCGCGCTCAACTCTCCGCTGGCCGAGCCCGAGCCCGAGCTCATGGCGCGGGAGCCGATGATGCCCGAGCCGGAGCGCCGCCCCGAGCCCGCCATGATGAGCATGGCCCCGCCGCCCGAGGACAACATGGACACGGCCGCCCGGGTGCTGGCCCTTGCGCAGCAGACGGCTGACCAGGCGATCGCCGATGCCAGGCGCGAGGCAGACGAGACGCTGGGCCGGGCCCGGCGTGAGGCGGACGAGATCCTGGGCAAGGCGCGCCGCCAGGCCGAGCAGATCACCAGCGACGCCAGGGCCAGGGCCGAAAGCCTCGAGCGCGACGCCCAGGAACGGCACCGGCAGGCCATGGGCTCCCTGGTGCAGCAGCGCGAAGAGCTGGAGCGGCGCGTGGACGACCTGCGAGCCTTCGAGCGGGAGTACCGCAGCAGGCTCAAGGCGTACCTGGAAGGCCAGCTCCGCGACCTCGAGGCGGGTGCCACCGACAGCGGCACCTTCCCCACTGTGACCGGGCCGCAGTCCTCTGTGGGCGCGGGCATGAGGATGGACACCCGCAACGGCGGGCAGCCAGCCGTGACCGGCGCCTATGCCGGCTCCCCGGAGCCTGCCGGGCACGCGGGCGGATACCACCCCGCTGACAGCTCCGGGCACGAACGCCGTTAACCTGCCTGGCAGCTGCTGCCTGGCGCGTGGAGGGCGCTAAGTGATCCGTTCCAGCGCTATCCTCGTGGCCGCGGCGCTGCTGATGCTGGTAGCGGGGGTGCTTGCGACCAGCCTGCTGGTGGTCTACGCCTCGATCGGGGTGAGTGTGCTCGCCCTGGTGCTGCTGGCGGCAGGATTCCTGACCCGGCGGGGAGAGATCTTCGGCGAGGCGGGTGCGGCACCAGCCAGCCACCAGCCCACGTGGCTGGCCACCTCGGGTGCGGACGAGCCCGCGATGGACGGCGGCAGGGCCAGCGTCCCCTCGCTCGGCGGGCGGCCGGTCGACGTCGGCGCCGGTTTCAGCAATGGCAGCTACGGGGCCAACGGCGACTGGGACGCCGAAGCCGGGACGGACGAGGCCGATCATCCGGCGGACCACCCGGCGCCTGGCCCGGTGGACTACCCGGCGCCTGGCCCGGCGGACTACCCGGCGCCCGGCCCAGCGGGCCCGGCCAGGATGCCGCGGGTCCCGCAAGGGAAGAGCGGCGGACCGGAGCGAAACGGCCAGGGGAGGACCGGCCCGTCCAAGGCCGGGCCGTCCCGGGGCGGCAGGATCGGTGGCTACTCCGGGTCACACAGCTCGGGACGGGGACGCCCCCCGGCCGGGCCGCCCGGCAGGCGCCCGGCAACCACCCCGCCAGCGGGCACGGCACCCAAGGGTGCCGGGAAGCCGGTCGGCAGCAACGGCTCGTCGTTCGGTGCCACTCAGCCGCCGTTCGGTGCCACCCCGCCACCGTGGCCCGGCGCTGGACCGCCGTGGCCTGGCGCCGGACCTGCTGGCCCGGCGGCCCCGGCTGGCCCAGGCGCCCCGGAACCCTTCGACCCGGTCCAGGGCAAGCGCTCCGACCAGCGCAAACGCCCCGACCAGCAGGGCGCGGGGGCGGCGCCACCCGGCCGCAGTGGGCCTGGGGCTGGCCAGCCCGCCCGGACAGGCTCCGGCGCCGGGCCGGACGAGTGGCCGGATGTGGACCTGCCCCGGCCGGGCCCGGCGGGCACGCGCCGCCGGCCTGGCGAGCCCGATCCGGAGCTGGCGCCGCCTGCGCCTCCGCTCCCGGACCAGCCCGCCGCTGCTGCCGCGCCGCAATCCCCGTCATTGCCACGCGATGACTTCTGGGACCGGGTCGGTGAGGAACTGGTCGCCGATACTGAGCGCGAGTCGGGCACCCTGCCCGCCCGGCCCCGGCCAGCGGCAGCGTCGCCGTCCAAGGGCAGCGACCTGTGGGGCAGCAAGCCGCCGGACGATACCCCTGCCGATGCCGGTTCCGGCACCGGCGCCTCGGGGCCAGGCCGCCACCCGGGACCCGAGCGGTCACGTCACGTGTGGAGCGCATGGCAGCCGAGCGTTTCCGCCCTGCCCGGCGCCTCACCGGCAGAGGACAAGGACAAGCCGGGAGACCGCGCTGGCGCGGACGACACCGCCGAGCCTGCCGCCGCGGCCAAACGGGATGGACCCAAACGGGACGGACCCGGGCGGGACGGACCCGGGCGGGACGGACCCGGGCGGGACGGATCCAAGGGGGACGGATCCCAGCGGGACCCAGCGGGGCGTGATGGATCCGAGCGCGCCGGGGTAGCTGACCGCCCGGGCGCCGGCGCCGGGAAGGAATCCAGCGCCGAGGAAGCGGAAACCGACGAGGAAGAGGCAGCCGCCCCTTCGCCCTGGAGCATTCCGCTGACGCTGGTGGGGGACCTCGATCTCGACGAGGAAGACGACCTGCAGCCCGAGGGCTCCGCCTCCCCGGCCGCGGAGCAGCCAGCAGGCGGGAACCCGGCCCCGGAGCGGACAGGTTCCGACCTCTGGACCCGCCCGGCATGGGCGAGCGGTGACAAGAAGACGCCGGCCGGGCCAGGGAAGGGCGACAGCGGTCGCGGCGAGCCGGATGAGGCTGGTCGCGACCAGGCCGACGTCAAGGCCAAGCCCGGCGCCGATCATGGCACCGCGGTCTCCCGCGCCGACGGGAAGGCCGCTACCGATGGTGCTGCGGCCCGTGCGGACGTGGGCGCGGGCGCCGGTGGTGACGCCGCGGCGGACCGGGCTGGCAACGGCGCAGGCAAGGACGGCAAGGCCGCGGCCTCCCGCGCCGGCGGGGACGCCAGCGCTGCTGGTGATGCCGCAGCGGCCCGTGCGGACGGGAGCGCCGGCGCGGACGGGAAAGCCGGCGCTGACAGGAAGGCCGGCGCGGACGGGAAGACCGGCGCGGACGGAAAAGTCGGCAACGACAGAGACGCCGCGGCCGCGGGCGGGAGCGGGGACGCCGACCGCGATGGTGCCGCCGCAGCCTCCCCGGCACGCCAGGACACCCGCCCCGCCGCGCGCACGGAGGCTGGTGCGAGCTCCGCAGGCGCGCCCTCCAAGGCAGCCGGGGACGGGCCTTCGCCAGCCGGGGCCGCCGGGAAGCCGGCGTCCAGCCTCTTCGATCCGGCGCCGGCCACGTTCTCCGGGTCGTCCCGCACGGCCCCCGAGCCGGCGCCCGGCAAGGAACCGCTTGCCGGGCAGACCCCTGGCCCGGCTGCGCCGGACGGCCAGTCCGGGCCGGCCGAGCGGGCCGGCGCCGAGCGGGCTGACGCCAAAAAGGCCGACAGCGAACGGCCCAACGGCGAACGGCCCGCGGCCGGAAGCACCCCGGCCACCGGAAGCACCCCGGCGGGCGGAAGCCGGAACGGCCATGAGCAGGGCGGCCCGGACCAGACCACCGACGAAGACGTCGTGATCGTCCCCGGGGTCGCCCGGTATCACCGCACCGGTTGCATCCTGATCCGCTTCCTCGGCAGCGACGACCTGGAAACCTCGACCGCCCGGGAGGCGGAAGCGAACGGCTGCGTGCCGTGCCGGGCCTGCGAGCCGGAGAAGCCGCTCTCGGCCAAGGCGTAAGGCACGCCAGGCAGGCGCGAGCGGCTCAGCCCGGCCGGCGGCCTGGCCGCCTGAACGTCAGGCCCGCCGCAGCCAGAACGTCAGCCCCAGATCGGTGTCGGTGTGCTCGGCCGGCGCCTGGCCCGCGCCTGCACCGGGCGTCCCGTCGCGGAACTCACCGGCCAGCACCTCGCCGGCGATGAGCTGCCCGTGCTGGGTCAGCGCCGCGGCCAGTTCCGGGCTCGCCGCCTGCCACCACAGCGATATCCGGTCGCTCACGTCCAGCCCGTCGGCTTTACGCGCGTCCTGGATCAGGCGGATCACCTCGCGGGCCAGTCCTTCCCGGCGCAGCTCGCCGGTGATGTGGGTCTCCAGCGCGACGGTCTCGCCAGCGTCGGCGGCCACCGCCCAGCCAGCCCGCGGGGTCTGGGTGATGATCACGTCATCGGCGCCGATCGGTACCTGCTCCCCGTCCACCTCGACCGACGTCTCGCCCGCCGCGCCCAGGGCAGCGGCGAGGCCGGCCGCATCGGCCGCGGTGATCGCCGCCGCGACAGCCTGCGTGCCCTTGCCGAACCTGCGGCCCAGCGACCGGAAATTCGGCTTCACGACATGGTGCACCAGGTCTTCGTCAACGCTGCTCAGCGGCTCCAGCGAGCGCACGTTGAGCTCGGCCGCGATCAGGTCCCGCAGTTCCGGCGCCAGGCCGGCGAACCCCGGCGCCCCGGCCAGCGCGCGGGCCAGCGGCTGGCGGATCTGGACCGAGGCCGCCGCCCGGGCCGACCGGCCCAGCTCGACCAGCCGCCTGACCAGGTCCATCTGCCGGGACAGCCGCTCGTCGATCAGGTCCTGGCTGGCGGCCGGCCAGCTGGTCAGGTGGACAGAGTCCGGGGCGTCAGCGGGCCGCAGCGCGCCCCAGACATAGTCGGTGATGAACGGCACGATCGGCGCCATCAGCCGGGTCAGCGTCTCGATGCACTCGTACAAGGTGGCGAAGGCTGCCGCGCCGTCCGGTGTCCGTGGCCCATCCCAGAACCGGCGCCGTGACCGGCGCACGTACCAGTTCGAAAGGTCATCGATGAACGCCGCGAGCCGGCGCCCGGCGGCGGCGGTGTCGAAGCCCTCCAGCGCCGCGGTGACATCGGCGGTCACCGCGTGCAGCTCGCCCAGTACCCAGCGGTCGAGCAGCGGGCGCTCGGGCGGCGGGGGCGCCTCGGCTGCCATGGCGGGCACCCATGCCCGCCCGTTGGCGGCCGCCGCGTTGGCGTAGAGCACCAGGAACGAAACGGTGTTCCAGTACGTCAGCAGCACCTTGCGCACGATCTCGTCGAGCGCCCCATGCCCGATCTTGCGGGTGGCCCACGGCGATCCGGCGGCAGCGAAGAACCAGCGGACCGCGTCCGCGCCGGCATCCTCCATCAGCGGCATGGGTTCCAGCACGTTGCCCAGGTGCTTGCTCATCTTGCGCCCGCGCTCGTCCACCACCAGGCCGAGGCAGACGACGTTCTCGTATGCGGAGCGGCCGAAGACCAGCGTGCCCACTGCCATCAGCGAGTAGAACCAGCCACGGGTCTGGTCGATCGCCTCGCAGATGAACTGCGCGGGGTAGGTGCGCTCGAACTCCGCGTTGTTACGGTGAGGGGCGCCGTGCTGGGCGAACGGCATCGAGCCCGAGTCGTACCAGACGTCGATGACCTCCGGCACCCGGCGGGCGGGCTCGCCGCACTCACGGCAGGCGATCGCCACCTCGTCGACGAACGGCCGGTGCGGGTCGAGCCCGGTCAGGTCCGTTCCCGCCAGCTCGCTCAGCTCGGCCAGCGAGCCCACACAGGTCAGGTGCCCCTGCTGGCATTCCCACAGCGGCAGCGGGGTGCCCCAGTACCTGGTCCGCGACAGCGCCCAGTCCACGTTGTTCCGCAGCCATTCGCCGTACCGCCCGTGCTTGATGTTCGGCGGCTGCCAGTTCGTCTGCTCGTTCTGCGCGAGCAGCTGGTCCTTGATCACGGTGGTGCGGATGTACCAGGACGGAAGCGCGTAGTAGAGCAGCGGCGTGTGGCAGCGCCAGCAGTGCGGGTAGCTGTGGTCCTCCAGCTCGGACCGGAAGAGCAGCCCGCGCTCGGCCAGGTCGTGGGTGAGCCGCTCATCGGCGTCCTTGAAGAACACGCCACCGACCATCGGCACCGACGTGTCGAACCTGCCGTCGGGCCCGACCGGGTTCACCACCGGCAGGCCGTGGGCCCGGCTCGCCTCCATGTCGTCGGCCCCGAACGCGGGTGCCATGTGCACCAGGCCCGTGCCGTCCTCGGTGGTCACGAACGTCCCGGTCACCACCACATGAGCGCCCGGTATCTCGATCAGGCTGAACGGGGGCCGGTAGTGGGCCCCGGCGAGCTCCGCGCCGGTCACCCTGGCGACGACGTGCCATCCCTCGCCGAGCACGCGCGCCATCAGCTGCTCTGCCACCACCACCGTCTCGTGGTCACCCGCCTTGCGGGCAGCCACATAGGTCTCGTCCGGGTGGACGGCCACCGCGGTGTTGGACACCAGCGTCCACGGTGTCGTGGTCCACACCAGCAGATCCGCGCCATCCAGCGCCGGGTTCGCCCCGGCCGGCAGGCCGGTCAGCGGGAACCGGACCGTGACCGAGGGGTCGGTGACCGTCTCGTAGACGTCGGGCTGCCCCATCTCGTGGTCGGAGAGCGGGGTCTCGCAGCGCGGGCAGTACGGGCTGATCCGGTAGTCCCGGACCAGCAGTCCCTTCTCATAGATGACCTTCAGCGACCACCAGACGGACTCGATGTAGTCCGGGTTCATGGTCCGGTAGGCGCCCCCCAGGTCCACCCAGTAACCGAGCCGGTCGGTGAGCTCCTCGAACGCGTCCACGTGGCGGAGCACCGATTCCCGGCAGCGCTCGTTGAAGGCGGCGACCCCGTAGGCCTCGATGTCCTTCTTGCCCGACAGCCCCAGTTCCTTTTCCACCGCCACCTCGACCGGCAGGCCGTGGCAGTCCCAGCCGCCCTGGCGCGGCACGTGGAATCCCCGCATGGTCTTGAACCGGGGGAAGAGGTCCTTGAAGACGCGGGCCTCGATGTGGTGCACACCCGGCATGCCGTTGGCGGTCGGCGGCCCCTCGTAGAAGATCCACGGCGGGCCGGCCGCTGTCCGCTCCAGGGAGCGCTCGAACACCTTGCCGTCCTGCCACCGCCTGAGCATCTCGTGCTCCATGGCGGGCAGGTCGATCGCCGCGGGCAGGGCCGGGAAATGGCGGGTGTCGTCAGGCTGCGGCATGGTCGGGTGGCCTCCTGCGGATCGCCGGGCGGCCTGCCGGTGGCCGCCCGAACGCGTCGCTGGAGGGACGAAGGCCGCCGGCGACGGCTCCGCGGTACCACCCTCCTTGGCCGTGCCCGCCTGCGCGGATCGCGGCCCACTCCACTTCGGTCCTGCGGCCGGTTCTACTGGGTGCCGCACGCCACGGCTGGGCAGCGCGGCAGCTGTTCTTCCGGCGGCTCAGGGGTGATCTGGTCCGCCGGGCAGGCCCCCCGGGCTCGCACCATCCCCGGGTCGCTGAGGGCCGCGATCAGCGGCAGCTGTCCCCATCAACGCCTTGCAGGCCTCCCACGATATCCGATCACCGGCCCGGGAGCCGAACGCATTTGCGGCCGCCGGGCGTGCCGTCCCGGGCGGCCACATGCGTTTGCGGAGCCGTGCCGCGGCGAACTATTCTCCGGTGACCGCCCGCACTCAAGATCGATTGACCCGGCACGTCACGCGGGCGGCCCGTGATGGCGCGGAGGGAGGCTGGACATGGCCGCGGCCAAGCGTTCTGGCGTCGCCGCTCTCGCCGTCCGCCCAGGTGAGAAGCCCTGGACCGAGGCGGAGCTGGACAAGGTGCGCGGGGAGCTCGAGGCGGAGATCGTGGAGCTGCGCACCAATATCGACCAGGCCGAACTGGAGATCGCGGAGCGGCTCAGTGACTCGGTCGGCGGCGCTGGCGACGATCAGGCAGACGCGGGTGCCAAGACATTCCAGCGTGAATACGACCTCTCCCTCACCCAGAACGCCCGGGATCTGCTCGACCTCAGCCGCGCCGCCCTGGCCAGGATCGATGACGGCAGCTACGGGGTCTGCGCGTCATGCGGGCAGCCGATCGGCAAGGCCCGCCTGAAGGCGTTCCCCCGGGCGACCCTGTGTGTCGCGTGCAAGCAACGCGAGGAGCGGCGCTGAGCGGCCAGCGGGAGACCAGCGATCCGCCCGGGCGGCGCCGGCTCGGTGTCCTGCTCGCCGTCGCGGCGGGGGTCTATGCCGCCGACGTGATCTCCAAGGTCGTCGTGGTGGCCACGCTGCCGCCACGGCGGCTGGTGCACGTCGTGGACGGGCTGCTGACCCTGCAGCTGGTGCGCAACAGCGGCGCGGCGTTCAGCATCGGCACGTCGATGACCGTGGTGTTCACCCTCATCGCGGTGGGGGTGATCTTCTTCATCCTGCGCACGTCCCGTCAGCTGCGCAGCCTGCCGTGGGCGGTCACCCTGGGCCTGCTGCTCGGCGGGGCCACCGGGAACCTGACCGACCGGCTGCTGCGCTCGCCCGGCCTGTTCCGCGGTGATGTCGTGGACTGGATCCAGCTGCCGCACTGGCCGGTGTTCAACGTGGCCGACTCCGCGATCGTCTGCGGCGGCCTGCTCGCCGTGCTGCTCGCCGCGCGCGGCATCCGGCTGGACGGGACCCGCGACGGATACGCCGCGCACCGCGGCCCCGCCGGCCCCGGCCCCGGGCCGCAGGACCGCGGGCAGCCGGGTGCCCCCCCGTCCCGGCAGGCGGCCGCGCACCAGCCCGGCCCACCCACCCAGCCGACCCAGCCCAGCCAGCCGGGCCAGCCGGGCCCCGCTCAGGAGCGGGGGAGCGCGGCGGGGGACAGCAGGACGTGACCGCGGGGGACCAGCGCCGGGTAGCCGTCCCGGAAGGGCTGGACGGCGAGCGCCTCGACGCCGCGCTCGCACGCATGTTCGGGCTCTCCCGTTCGGTGGCGGCGGACCTGATCTCCGGCGGGCAGGTGCTCGTGGCCGGGCGGCCCGCCGCCAAGTCGGACCGGGTGCCGGCCGGCGAGTGGCTCGATGTCACCCTGCCGGCACCGCCCGCCGCCCGCGCGCCGGTGCCGCAGGCCGTGCCGGGCCTGGCCGTCGTCTACGAGGACGCCGACATCATCGTGGTGGACAAGCCGGCCGGGGTGGCTGCTCATCCGACGCCGGGCTGGAGCGGGCCGACCGTGCTGGAAGGGCTGCTCGCCGCCGGGCACACCATCGCGACCAGCGGTGCCGCCGAGCGGCAGGGCATCGTCCACCGGCTGGACGCCAACACGACAGGGCTGATGGTGCTCGCCAAGAGCGAGCGGGCCTACTCCGCGCTGAAACGGGCGTTCCGCGAGCGGGCCGTGGACAAGGGCTATCACGCCCTGGTGCAGGGCCATCCCGACCCGCTGCGTGGCACCGTGGACGCGCCGATAGCCCGGCACCCCTCCGGTGACGGCAGGTTCGCGGTGATCACCGGGGGCCGGCCCAGCGTCACCCACTACGACACGATCGAGGCCTTCCGCGGCGCCAGCCTGGTCGACATCACCCTGGAGACCGGCCGCACCCACCAGATCCGGGTGCACATGGCCGCGCTGCGCCACCCGTGCGTGGGTGACCGCCTGTACGGCGCCGACCCGGTGCTCGCCGCGCGGCTGGGCCTGACCCGGCAATGGCTGCACGCGGTCCGGCTGGGGTTCGCTCACCCAGCGGACGGCCGGCCCCTCGTCTTCACCAGCGACTACGCTCCCGATCTCCGCCACGCGCTGGACGTCCTGCAGGCCGAAAGCTGAGCGGCCGGCCCGGCTCCCCCGGCCGCCGGCGGAGGGCACCCGGCCCAGCCGTGCCGCGCCGGGTGACCTGGCTTGCCAGCGCCCGGCGCGCCGGTTCACCGCGGCGCCCTGCGGTCGGTTAGGCTCGGTGAGCCGGGCTGGCACGCACGCCATCTGGCGGGGTTCCGGCACGGAAACGAGCCCCGCCGGGGGGTGGCGCCAGCCACTTCCCCCGGCTCCGGTAGACCCGCGCCCGGCTGGCGCCTGCCCCGAAGGAGGTTGCCCATGACGGCGGCGGGATCGGCGGGAGACCGCTCGTTCGTGCATCTCCACGTGCACACCGAGTACTCCATGCTGGACGGCGCCGCCCGGCTCAAGGACCTGTTCGACCAGTGCGAGCAGACCGGCATGACGGCCGTGGCCATGACCGACCACGGCAACGTCTACGGCGCCTACGACTTCTGGTCCAAGGCGACCGCGGCCGGCATCAAGCCGGTCATCGGCATCGAGGCCTACGTGGCGCCCGAGCACCGCAGGCACCGGCAGCCCGTGCGCTGGGGGACCCCGGCGCAAAAGAACGACGACGTCTCCGGCGCCGGCGCCTACACGCACATGACGCTGCTCGCCGAGACGACCGGCGGCATGCACAACCTGTTCCGCCTCTCCTCGCTCGCCTCGCTGGAGGGCTACTTCCGCAAGCCCCGGATGGACCGCGAGCTGCTCGCCGCCCACGCGGAAGGGATCATCGCCACCACCGGCTGCCCGTCCGGCGAGGTCCAGACCCGGCTCCGGCTCGGCCAGGAACGCCAGGCGCTGGAGGCGGCCGCCACCTACCGCGACATCTTCGGGCCCGGCAGCTTCTTCGTCGAGCTCATGGACCACGGCCTGCCGATCGAGCAGCGGGTCCGGGACGGCCTGCGCCGGATCGCGAAGGAGCTGTCGCTGCCGTTCGTGGTCACCAACGACTCCCACTACAGCCGGCCCGGGGACGCGACCGCGCACGAGGTGCTGCTGTGCGTGCAGACCGCCACCAACCTCGCCGACCCCGGCCGGTTCAGGCTCGAGGGCACCGGCTACTACCTCAAGAGCCCGCAGGAGATGCGGGCCGTGCACACCGACGAGGAATGGCAGGCCGGCTGCGACTCCACCCTGCTCATCGCCGAACGCGCCGACGTCACCTTCGCCAAGGCGAACCTGATGCCGCGCTTCCCGGTGCCCGACGGCCAGACCGAGGAGACCTGCTTCCGCGAGCAGGTCTGGCAGGGGATGGACCGGCGCTACCCCGACGGCTACGACGAGCAGCGCCGCCAGCAGGCCGAATACGAGATGGGCATCATCGCCGCGATGGGGTTCTGCTCGTACTTCCTGGTGACCGCCGACTTCATCATGTGGGCCAAGAACAACGGGATCAGGGTCGGCCCGGGGCGTGGCTCGGCGGCGGGCAGCCTCGTGTCCTACGCGCTCGGGATCACCGACCTCGACCCGATCCTGCACGGACTGGTGTTCGAGCGGTTCCTCAACCCCGAGCGCGTGTCCATGCCCGACATCGACATCGACTTCGACGAGCGCCGGCGCGGTGACGTCATCCGGTACGTCACCGAGAAATACGGCGACGACCGGGTCGCCCAGATCATCACCTACGGCACCATCAAGGCCAAGGCCGCAGTCAAGGACTCGGCCCGCGTCCTCGGGTTCCCCTACGCGCTCGGCGACCGGATCACCAAGGCGTTCCCGCCGCCGGTGATGGGCAAGGACATCCCGCTGTCGGTCATCTTCGACGAGGCCCACCCCCGGTACGGCGAGGCCGGTGAGATCCGCGCCATGTACGGGGCCGAGGCCGAGGTCAAGCAGGTCCTCGACACGGCGCGCGGCCTGGAAGGACTGATCCGCCAGGCTGGCGTGCACGCGGCCGGGGTCATCATGAGCAGCGAGCCACTCATCGACCACATCCCGGTCTGGCAGCGCGAAGCCGATGGCGCCATCATCACCCAGTTCGACTACCCGGCCTGCGAGGAACTCGGCCTGCTCAAGATGGATTTCCTGGGCCTGCGCAACCTCACCGTGCTGGACGACGCCCTGGCGGGAATCAAGACCAACCGCGGCACCGCGGTCGTGCTGGAAAGCCTCTCGCTGGACGACACGCCCACCTACGAACTGCTCGCCCGGGGCGACACGCTCGGGGTGTTCCAGCTGGACGGCGGGCCGATGCGGGCGCTGCTGCGCTCCATGCGGGCGGACCGGTTCGAGGACATCGTTGCGGTGAACGCCCTGTACCGGCCCGGGCCGATGGGCGCGAACGCACACAACGAGTACGCCGACCGCAAGACCGGCCGCAAGCCGGTCGTGCCCATCCATCCCGAACTGGCTGAGCCGCTGGCCGACATCCTCGGCGATACCTACGGCCTGATCGTCTACCAGGAGCAGGTCATGGCAGCCGCGCAGAAGCTGGCCGGCTACTCGCCGGGCAGCGCTGACCTGCTCCGGCGGGCCATGGGCAAGAAGAAGAAGGAGATCCTCGACAAGGAGTTCGAGCCGTTCGCCGCCGGGATGCGGGGAAATGGGTACTCGGACTCGGCGATCAAGACACTGTGGGACATCCTGGTCCCCTTCTCGGACTACGCGTTCAACCGGGCGCACGCGGCCTGCTACGCGATGGTCGGATACTGGACCGCTTACCTCAAGGCCAACTATCCGGCCGAGTACATGGCCGGGCTGCTCACCTCGGTCGCGGGCGACAAGGACAAGTCGGCCGTGTACCTGAACGAGTGCCGGCGGATGGGCATCACCGTGCTGCCCCCGGACGTGAACGCGTCGGCGGCGACCTTCACCCCGGTCGGCGGCGACATCCGGTTCGGCCTGGCCGCGGTGCGCAACGTGGGCACCAACGTGGTCGACGCCATCGTGGCCACCCGGTCGGCCAAGGGCGCGTTCACCAGCTTCAGCGACTTCCTGCGCAAGGTCCCGGTCAACGTCTGCAACAAGCGGGTCATCGAGTCGCTGATCAAGGCGGGCGCCTTCGACTCGCTCGGCCACCCGCGCAAGGGGCTCGCGTTCATCCACGAGCAGGCCATCGACACCGTGATCGACGTCAAGCGCAACGAGGCCATGGGCCAGGACTCGCTGTTCGGCGGGGACGCCGAGATCGAGGCCTCGTTCGAGATCCCGGTGCCGGACGGGGAGTGGGACAAGCCCACCCTGCTCGGATTCGAGCGGGAGATGCTGGGGCTGTACGTGTCCGATCATCCGCTGCTGGGGATGGGGCACATCCTGTCCGCCGCCACCGACTGCTCGGTCGCCCAGGTGCTCGGCTCCACCGAGGATGCCGAACGAGGTGCCCAGGGCGAGCGCAGCGACGGACAGCTGGTCACCGTCGGCGGGATCCTTTCCGGGGTGCAGCGCAAGGTGACCAAGCAGGGCATGCCGTGGGCGGCCGCGACCCTGGAGGACCTGGAAGGCGCGGTCGAGGTGCTGTTCTTCCCGGCCACCTACGCCGGGTGCGCGACGCTGGTGGCCGACGACGCGATCGTGATCGTGAAGGGCCGTCTCGACCGCCGCGACGACTCGCCCAAGCTGGTCGCGCGGGAGGTGATCGCGCCGGACCTGTCATCGGGCGACAGCGGCCCTTTTGTGGTGTCGCTGCCGGTGCAGCGGTGCGTGGGCCCGGTGGTGGACCGTCTGCACGAGGTGCTGCGCAGCTACCCCGGGCTGGCCGAGGTGCACCTGCGGCTGTGCAACGGCCGCCGGACGACCGTGGTCAAGCTCGATGACAAGCTGCGGGTCAAGCCCTCACCGGGCCTGCTCGCCGACCTGAAGCAGCTGCTCGGCCCCGCCTGCGTGGGGTGAGGCGCGGAGCTTGGGCTAGATCAAGCGTCGCGGCGCTTCAGGAGGTAGCCGCCGACGATCAGGAGCAGGGCGGTCCAGGCGCAGAAGACGCCGAATCCCTGCCAGGGCGTGAGCAGCTGCCCCGCGGTCTGCTTGTCCGCGGTGATCAGCTGGCCGGCCACGGTCGGCATGTAGGCGTGGATGTGCGCGCCCCAGCTGTAGGGCAGCAGCCCGGTGAGCGGGAAGATCACCAGCACCAGGCCGATGACGGTGGTGATGGCCCCGGCGGTGTGCCGGATCAGCGAGCCGATCGCCAGTGCGAACAGGCCGAGCACGGTGAGGTAGAGCGCGGAGCCGATCACTGCCCGGGTCACGCCCGGCTGGCTCAGCGACACCGGGAAGTGGCTGTGAACGATGGCGGCGCCGATGAAGAACGAGCCGAACGTCACCGCCTCGCCCACCACGAAGACCAGCACGCTGAAGACCACCCCCTTGGCGATGAGCATGGGGATGCGCCGCGGCATCGCGAGCAGTGACGCCCGGATCGTGCCCGAGCTGTACTCGGCGGTGATCACGAGCGCCCCGAGCACGCAGATCGCCAGCTGGCCCAGGCCCAGCCCGGTCCCGAGGATGAAGTTGACGGGGTCGGCGCCGATGCCCGACGCCCGGGCCCCGCTCCGGCCGTTGTTCAGTGCCCGGATGGTCAGCCAGGTGAGCAGCGCGGTGAGCCCGAGGCTGACGACGGCGAAGATGATCAGCGTCCACAGGGTCGAGCGCACCGACCGGATCTTGGTCCACTCGGTGAGCAGCAGGTTGCCGAAGCCGGGGCGCCGGGCGGCCTGACCGGCGGCCGGCGCGGGGGCGGCGGGTGCGACAGCGGTCATGGCGTGATCTCCTCCCCATGGGCCGGTGCTGGCTGGCGCGCGCCGGCTGGCGCGGGCGCGCCGTCCTGGCCGGCCGGGGGCTGCCCGGTGGCGCCGAACTCCGTGCTGCCGGCGGTCAGCTCCATGAAGGCCTCCTCCAGCGAGGCGAGCCTGGGAGTGAGCTCGTGCAGGACGATCCCGGCCGCGGCGGCGATCTCGCCGATCCGCGGCGCCTCCATCCCGGTCACGCTGAGCCCCGCGGGCTGGATGCCGTTGGTGTCCTGCTTCACCACGCCGCCCTCGGTGGTGATCAGCTCACCGAGCCGGTCCGCCTGCGGCGAGCGCACCAGCACCGACCGCTCGGAACTGCGCTCGATGAACTCCTGGGTCGGGCAGTCGGCGATCAGCTTGCCCTTGCCGATCACGATCAGGTGGTCGGCGGTGACCGCCATCTCGTTCATGAGGTGGCTGGACACGAAGATGGTCCGCCCCTCGGCCGCCAGCTGCTTCATCAGGTTCCTGACCCACCGGATCCCCTCCGGGTCGAGCCCGTTCACCGGCTCGTCCAGCAGCAGCGCCGGGGGATTGCCGAGCATGGCGGCGGCGATGCCGACCCGCTGGCTCATGCCGAGCGAGTAGCCGCCGGTCCGCTTGTTCGCCACCTCGGTGAGCCCGACCAGCGCCAGGACCTCGTCCACGCGACGCCGGGGCAGGCCCTGGCTCTGGGCCAGGAACAGCAGGTGGTTGTAGGCGCTGCGGCCGGTGTGCATGGCCTTGGCCTCCAGCAGCGCGCCCACCGCCGCCAGCGGGCGGGGCAGCTGGTCATAACGCTTCCCGTCGATCGTCGCGGTGCCCGACTGGGGCCGGTCGAGGCCCAGGATCAGCCGCATCGTGGTCGACTTGCCCGCCCCGTTCGGGCCCAGGAACCCCGTCACCCGGCCGGGCCCGACCGTGAACGACAGGTGATCCACAGCGAGCTTGTCCCCGTACCGCTTGGTGAGGTCGTGTACCTCGATCATCTGGATCCCCTCATACGTGAGGTTGTACAGGCCCGCGGTTGAGCTTGCATTAAGCCGTTGCTGAGATCGTCTTGGCTGCGGTGAACCTGCCCGTAGGCGACTGTCCCCGTCGGCGGCAGCACACACGGTAGCAAGCTTTCCCGACCGGGTCGGCGTGGCGCTCCGGTGCGTGGCCGGAGGGAGGTCGCGTACGCTGCTGGCGACCATGTCTGAGCTGCCCCCCTCTCCCGGAGCCGCGCGGCCTGGCGGTGCAGCCGCCCCGGTGCGGCCGTTCGACGCCAGCCCGGCCGCGGCCGGCGTGTCGCTGGCCATCGCCGCCGGCACCGCGCTGCTCGGGCTCGCCGCCGGTTACCTCTGGTCGCTGGCGGCGCCACGTGCGCTGCTGGTGATGGTCAGCCCCGGCGCGGCCGACCTGGTGCGGACCGAGACCACCGCGTTCATCGCCGCTGACCTCATCTTCTGCCTGATCGCGCTGGCCGGCGGGGTGATCTCAGGGGCACTGGGCTACCTGCTGGGGGTGCGCAGGTATGGCCCGCTGCCGATGGCCGGCCTGCTGGCCGGCGCGCTGGCCGCCGCCTTCCTCGCGCGCTGGGCCGGTGAGCAGGCCGGGCTGGCCGGCTTCCACCACCTGCTGGCCACCCTCCCGGCCGGCGGCCACCTGCGTGATCCGCTGACGCTGCGGGCGACCGGGGCGATGGCGTTCTGGCCGCTCGCGGCCTGCCTGACGGCCGGCGGCATGGAGGCGTTCGCGACCCGGGGCCAGCACCGGGACCGTGCGGGCCGGCCAGTGCTGGCGGCCCCCGGCCCGGGTGCTCCTTAGAGGCCCTGGCAGCAGGGGAGCGCCCCACTGCCAGGGCCTCTTAGACTGGGCGGGTGCTTTCCAGGATCGATCTTCGCGGGCAGCCGGCCGCCGCTCTGAGCAGGGAGAAGCTGGCCGCGGTGCTGCCGCGCGCCGCACTGGATGTCGCGGCGGCGGTCGCGGAGGTCCGCCCCATCTGCGAGGACGTGCGCCAGCGCGGCGACGCCGCGGTCCGGGAGCACACCGCCCGGTTCGACGGGGTTGACCTGGCCACCACCCGGGTCCCCGGGCAGGCCCTGGCCGATGCGCTCACGGCCCTGGACCCGGCCGTCCGGGCCGCGCTGACCGAGGCGATCCGGCGGGCCCGGCTGGTGCACAAGGCGCAGCGCCCGGACGATCATGTGACCATCGTGGCGCCGGGCGCCACCGTCACCGAGCGCTACGTGCCGGTGGACCGGGCCGGCGTCTACGTGCCCGGCGGCCTGGTCACCTACCCGTCCTCGGTGGTCATGAACATCGTCCCGGCCCAGGTCGCCGGCGTGGCCCAGATCGCCGTGGCCTCGCCGCCGCAGGCCGCGCACGGCGGGCTGCCGGCCCCGGCCGTGCTCGCCGCCTGCGCCCTGCTCGGCGTCGGGGAGGTGCACGCGGCCGGCGGTGCGCAGGCGGTGGCCATGTTCGCCTACGGCACCGACGGCTGCGCTCCCGCCGACATCGTCACCGGCCCCGGCAACGTGTACGTCGCGGCCGCCAAACGGCTGCTGCGCGGAACCGTCGGCACCGACGCGGAGGCCGGCCCGACCGAGGTGGCGATCATCGCCGACCACACCGCGGCGCCGCGCTTCGTGGCCGCCGACCTGATCGCCCAGGCGGAGCACGACCCGCTGGCCGCGTGCCTGCTGATCACCACCGACCCCCGCCTCCCCGACCGGGCCGAGACGGCGCTGGCCCCGCAGCTGGCCGCCACCCGCCACCGTGAGCGGGTAGAGCAGGCCCTGGCCGGCCAGTCCGCGAGCGTGCTCGTGGACGACCTCGACGCCGCGCTCGCCGTCGCCGACGCCTGGGCGCCGGAGCACCTGGAAATCCAGGCCGAAGGCGCCAGTGCCCTGGCGGCCCGCGTCCGCAACGCCGGCGCCGTGTTCGTGGGCCCCTTTGCCCCGGTGTCGCTGGGTGACTACCTCGCCGGTTCGAACCACGTGCTGCCCACCGGCGGCACCGCCCGGCACACCAGCGGGCTGTCGGTGCTGTCCTTCCTGCGCGGCGTCCACGTGGTGGAATGCTCGGGCCCCGCGCTCGCCGCGGCCGCCGGGCACATCGATGCGCTCGGCGGGGCCGAGGACCTGCCCGCGCACGCCGCCGCTGTCCGCGCCCGCGTGCCCCACGACGGGGGAGCAAGCGATGCCGGTTCCTGACTGGCTGCCGGTCCGGCCGGACCTGGCCGGCCGGACCGCCTACGGGGCGCCGCAGCTCGACGTGCCGGTTCGGCTGAACACGAACGAGAACCCCTACCCGCCCTCACCCGCACTGGTCAGCGCCATCGCCAGCGCGGTGGCGGCCGCCGCTGGCACGCTCAACCGCTACCCCGACCGGGATGCGGTCGCGCTGCGCACGGACCTCGCCGCCTACCTCGGCCATGGGCTCAGCTGGCGCCAGGTGTGGGCCGCCAACGGCTCCAACGAGGTCATCCAGCAGCTGCTGCAGGCCTTCGGCGGCCCCGGCCGCAGCGCGATCGGGTTCGAGCCCTCGTACTCGATGCACCCGATCATCGCCCGCACCACCGCGACCACCTGGATCGGCGGTGCCCGCGACGGCGACTTCGGCCTGGACCCCGGCCGTGCCGTGCGGGCCATCCGCGACCAGCGGCCGGACCTGGTCTTCCTCACCTCGCCGAACAACCCGACGGGCGGCGCGCTGCCGCTCGCCGTCATCGGGGCCGTGTGCGACGCCGCCCCGGGCATGGTGGTGGTGGACGAGGCGTACGCCGAGTTCGCCCGGGACGGGGCGCCGGCCACGCTCTCGCTGCTGCCGCGCTATCCGCGGCTGGTGGTGACCCGCACCATGTCCAAGGCGTTCGCGCTGGCCGGCGCCCGGGTGGGGTATCTGGCCGCCGACCCGGCGGTGATCGAGGCGCTGCTGCTGGTCCGGCTGCCCTATCACCTGTCCGCCCCCACCCAGGCGGTGGCCAGGGCCGCGCTCGCGCACGCCGCCGAGCCGCTGGCCACGGTGCAGGCCCTGCGCGCCGAACGTGACCTGCTGGTCTGCTGGCTGCGGCGGCAGGGGCTCACGGTGGCGGACTCCGACGCGAACTTCGCCCTGTTCGGCGAGTTCGGTGACGCACACGCGATCTGGCAGGCGCTGCTGGAACGGGGGGTGCTGGTCCGGGAGATCGGCCCGCCCGGCTGGCTGCGGGTGAGCGCCGGGACACCGGCCGAGATGGACGCGTTCCGCGCCGCGCTGCTGCCCGTGCTCGCCAGCGCCCGTGAGGAGGCACGCCCATGAGCCGCTCTGCCCGGCTGGAGCGGGTTACCAAGGAGACCTCGGTGGTGGTCGAGCTTGACCTCGACGGCACCGGCACCGCCCGGGTGGCCACCGGCGTGCCGTTCTTCGACCACATGCTCGCCCAGCTCGCCAAGCACGGCCTGCTCGATCTGGCGGTCACGGCCGAGGGCGACACCGAGATCGACGCGCACCACACGGTCGAGGACACCGCGATCACCCTCGGCCAGGCGCTGCGGGAGGCCCTGGGGGACAAGTCCGGCATCAGCAGGTTCGGCGACGCCGCGGTGCCGCTGGATGAGACGCTGGCCCGGGCGGCCGTGGACGTGTCCGGGCGGCCCTACCTGGTGCACTCCGAACCGGACGGCATGGCCCCGCTCATCGGGACCTACGACACCACGCTCACCCGGCACTTCTTCGAGTCGCTGACCGCGGCGGCCGGCATCTGCCTGCACCTGAGCGTGACCGGGCGCAACCCGCACCACATCGTCGAGGCCCAGTTCAAGGCGGTGGCACGGGCGCTGCGTGCGGCGGTGGCGCCGGACCCCCGGGCGCCGGGCGTGCCCAGCACCAAGGGCGTCCTTTGACCCGCCGGCCACGGGTCGTGGTGCTGGACTACGGTTCGGGGAACCTGCGTTCGGCGCAGAAGGCGCTGGCGCGGGCCGGCGCGGACGCCGACGTGACAGCGGACTTCGACGCTGCGCTGGCGGCCGATGGACTGGTGGTGCCCGGCGTGGGCGCGTTCGCGGCCTGCATGGCCGGGCTGGCCGAGATCCGCGGCGACCAGCTGATCGACCGCCGGCTGGCCGGGTCCCGGCCGGTGCTGGGTATCTGCGTCGGCATGCAGGTGCTGTTCGGCGAGGGAGTGGAGCACGGCGTGCACACCAAGGGATGCGGCCAGTGGCCGGGCACGGTGGAGCGGCTCACCGCCCCGGTGCTGCCGCACATGGGCTGGAACACCGTGCAGGCCCCGGCGGGCTCGCGGCTGCTGGCCGGGATAGCGGGGGAGCGGTTCTACTTCGTCCACTCCTACGCCGCCCGCGCGTTCGGCCTGGAGCCGTCCCCGCACATGACCCCGCCGCTGGTGACCTGGGCCACCCACGGCGAGCCGTTCGTCGCGGCGGTCGAGAACGGCCCGCTGTGCGCGACCCAGTTCCACCCCGAGAAGTCCGGCGACGCCGGCGCGGCCCTGCTGGCCAACTGGCTGGAGACGCTGCGATGAGGCCGTTTCTGTCAAACTCGGACCTGCCCGGATCGCCGCAGGCGCCGGGCCATGCCACCAGGTGGCGCGCTTCCGGCGCCGAGGACCCGCCTCCCGCCCTGCTAGCTGGCGCGCCTCCGGCGCGACCAAGCGAAGTGCTGGCTGGCGCGCCTCCGGCGCGACGCACCGCGAGGGAGGCAGGGGTATGAGCCTGACCCTGCTGCCCGCGGTGGACGTGGCCGGCGGGCAGGCGGTCCGGCTGGTCCAGGGGGCGGCGGGCACCGAGACCAGCTACGGCGACCCGCTGCAGGCCGCGCTGGCCTGGCAGGCGGCCGGTGCGCGGTGGATCCACCTGGTCGATCTGGACGCCGCGTTCGGCCGTGGCTCCAACGCGGAGCTGCTCGCCGACGTGGTGGGCCGGCTCGACATCGCGGTCGAGCTGTCCGGCGGCATCCGCGGCGACGCCTCGCTCGCCGCCGCGCTGGCCACCGGCTGCGCGCGCGTCAACATCGGCACCGCCGCGCTGGAGCGGCCGGACTGGGTCCAGGCGGTGATCGCCGAGTTCGGCGAGAAAGTCGCCGTCGGGCTCGACGTGCGGGGGGACCGGCTCGCCGCCCGGGGGTGGACGCAGGAGGGGGGAGATCTCGGTGAGACGCTCGCCCGGCTCGACGCCGACGGCTGTGCCCGTTTCGTGGTCACCGACGTCACCAGGGACGGCACGCTCACCGGCCCGAACCTGGGCCTGCTGCGCCGGGTGTGCGCGGCCACCGGCCGGCCGGTGATCGCCAGCGGCGGCGTGGCCAGCCTGGCCGACCTGCGGGCGATCGCGGCACTGGCGCCGCTCGGGGTGGAGGGGGCGATCGTGGGCAAGGCGCTGTATGCGGGCGCGTTCACGCTGGAGCAGGCGCTCGCGGCGGTCGCGTCATGACGCGGCGGATCTCCAGCGGGACTCCGTGGGAGCCGGTCGCGGGCTACAGCCGGGCCGTGGCCGCTGGCGACTTCGCGTTCGTGGCCGGCTGCACCTCGGTGGCGGGCGGCGCGGTCGTGCACGAGGGCGACGCCGGCGCGCAGACCACCCAGGCGATCGCCAACGTGGCGCAGGCCCTGGAGCGCCTCGGCGCGGGCCTGGCAGACGTGGTGCGGACCCGGATGTTCGTCACCGACATCTCCCGCTGGGAGGAGTACGGCCGCGCACACGGTGCGGCGTTCGGGGACGTGCGGCCCGCCACCACGATGGTCGAGGTCGCGGCGCTGGTCGACCCCCGGATGCTGATCGAGGTCGAGGCGGACGCCTACATGCCGGGGATCGGCACCGCGTGACGGCACCGCGTGACGGCACCGGCCGCGGGGGCGCCGTGAGCGTCGCGGTACGGGTCATTCCCTGCCTGGACGTGGACGGCGGGCGGGTGGTCAAGGGGGTCAACTTCCGCGGGCTGCGCGACGCCGGGGACCCGGTCGAACTGGCCGCCGCCTACGACTCCGACGGCGCCGACGAGCTGGTGTTCCTGGACATCACCGCCTCATCCAGCGGCCGCGAGACCATGTACGAGGTGGTGAGCCGCACCGCCGAGCAGGTGTTCATCCCGCTCACGGTCGGTGGCGGCGTGCGCAGCGCCGCCGACGTGGACCGGCTGCTGCGGGCCGGGGCGGACAAGGTCTCGCTGAACACCGCGGCCATCGCCCGGCCGGAGCTGCTCGCCGAGGCGGCCTACAGGTTCGGCTCGCAGTGCGTGGTGCTGTCGGTGGATGCCCGCCGTGCCGCCGGGCGCGGCGGGTTCGAGGTGACCACCCACGGCGGCCGGCGGGGCACCGGCATCGACGCGGTCGAGTGGGCGGCCCGCGCGGCCGGGCTCGGCGTCGGTGAGATCCTGCTCAACTCGATGGACGCTGACGGCACCAAGGCCGGGTTCGACCTCGAGCTGATCCGGGCGGTGCGGGCGGCCGTCACCGTCCCGGTCATCGCCAGCGGCGGGGCCGGCGGGCTCGCCCATTTCCCGCCCGCGGTCGAGGCGGGTGCCGATGCCGTGCTCGCCGCCAGCGTGTTCCACTTCGGCGAGCTGCGCATCCCCGACGTGAAAAACGCCCTGCGCGCCGCCGGGCAGCCGGTCAGGTAGCCGGCGGCCGCCGGTCAGCTCTGGCCACCGCCGCCATGGCCGCGCCGACGATCCCGGCGTCGTTGTGCAGCTTGGCCGGCACGATCCGGGCCCGCACGCTGGCCAGCAGCGGGATGAACTTGTCCGCCTTCCGGCTGATGCCGCCGCCGATGATGAACAGGCTGGGCCATACCAGGGCTTCCATGTGGGTGAGGTACTCATCGACGCGGCCTGCCCATTTGTCCCAGCTCAGGTCGTGCAGCTCCCGCGCGCGCTCGGAGGCCCGCTCCTCGGCGTCCTTGCCGTGGATCTCGATGTGGCCGAACTCGGTGTTCGGCACCAGCAGGCCGTCGATGAACAGCGCGCTGCCGATCCCGGTGCCGAAGGTCAGCAAGAGCACTGTTCCCCGCTCGCCGGCCCCGGCCCCGAACTTCATCTCGGCCAGCCCGGCCGCGTCAGCGTCGTTCAGCATGCTGAGGGTCAGCCCGGTCGCCCCGCTGAACAATGCCCGCGCGTCCAGGCCGATCCAGGCCGGATCGAGATTGGCGGCGGTCCACGTGACCCCTCCGGCCACCACCCCTGGGAAGGTGACGCCGACCGGCCCGGACCAGCCGAAGGTGGTCACCAGGCCCTTGACGGCCTCCGCGACAGCGGTGGGCTGCGCGGGCCGCGGGGTGGGCACCTTGACCCGGTCCGCGGTGAAGGTCCCCCTGGCGACGTCCACCGGTGCGGCCTTGATCCCCGAGCCCCCGATGTCGATTCCGAGCACGTCCACCTGACACTCCCGCCGCGCGTGGGTACCGTCCGGACCATCATCGTCCTGTGCGCAGGACGCCTGGCCCGTCCATAGTGAATCAGCCGCGGGCCAGGTTCTCCGCCGCCGGGCATTGGGCTGGGCGGCGGCTGCCGTTCACGGCCGCGTCACCGGCGGCGGATTGACTGTCGTGACCCAGGCCAGGAAGGGTGTGGCAGGTGGAACGGGTGGTGGTGGTCGGGGGCGGCGTGCTCGGGATGATGCACGCGCTGGAAGCCCGGCAGCGCGGGCACCATGTCGTCCACATCGAGCGCGAGCCCGTCGCCCGCGGCGCCAGCGTCCGCAATTTCGGGCTGATCTGGGTGAGCGGCCGCGCGCCCGGCGCCGAGCTGGAACTCGCGCTGCGCGCCCGGGCACGCTGGGCACAGATCGCCGCGCAGGTGCCCGGCACCGGTTTCCGCGCCATCCCGTCGCTCACCCTGGCCGCCGACGAGGCCGAGCTGGGCCTGCTCAAGGAGGCTGCGTCGCTGCCCGACGCTGGCCCGAGAGGATACGAGCTGCTCACGCCGCAGGACTGCCGGGCGGTCAACGCCGCGCTCTGCGGCGAGTTCACCGGCGGGCTGCTGGGCACCCGCGACGCGATCGTCGAGCCCCGCCAGGTGCTCGGGTCGCTGCGTGCCCACCTGGCGTCCAGCCCGGCCGGATACACCTGGCTGCCGGGCCGGGAGGCGGTTGAGCTCGCCCCCCACGCCGTGCGCGACCACACCGGCGCCTGGCACCACGGCGACCTTGTCGTCCTGTGCCCCGGCGCGGTGCACACCGGGATCGCCGGGCCGCACCTGGCGACCTGGCCGCGCCCGCCGGTGCGCCGGGTACGGCTGCAGATGATGCAGACGGCGCCGTTCCCGGCGCGCCTGACGACCTCGCTGGCCGACGGCGACTCGCTGCGCTACTACCCGGCCTACGACCTGCCCGGCCGGGCGAGGCTGGCCCCGCAGGCCCCGGTCGCGGCCGCCACCAGGGCACAGCTGCTGCTGGTGCAGCGCCTCGACGGCGGGCTCACCATCGGTGACACCCACGCCTACGACGAGCCGTTCGCGTTCGACGTGGACGAGGACGCCTACGACCACCTGCGCGAACGGGCTGAGGCCCTGCTGGGCACGGCGCTGCCACGGGTCCAGCGGCGCTGGGCAGGTGTCTACAGCATGGTCACCGGTGACGACCTCTACCACGCCTCGCAGGCAGCACCCGGCGTGGCCCTGGTCACCGGCCCGGGCGGGCGCGGGATGACCTGCGCGCCGGCCATCGCCGAGGAGACATTCACCCGGGCCGCCCTGCCCGGCGCCCCCGCCCCCAGCGGTCTGTGAGAGGGAGGACCGATGGATCTGATCACCATCGCTTGCCTGGACATGGCCGGCACCACCGTCGCCGACGACGACGGGGTGATCACCGCCTTCGCGGCGGCGATCGAGCGCGGCGGGCTGGCCCGCGGGACGCCCGCCCACGACCGGGCGATGCAGACCGCCCAGGTGACCATGGGGCAGTCCAAGATCGAGGTGTTCCGGCAGATCTTCACCGGTGAGGCCGACGCGCAGCGCGCCAACGCGGCGTTCGAGGAGTGCTACGCGGCGGCCGTCGCGGCGGGTCAGGTCGAGCCGGTGCCCGGCGCGGCCGAGGTGATGAGCCGGCTGCGCGAGGCGGGCATCCGGGTGTGCCTGGCCACCGGGTTCGCCCCGGCTACCCGGGACGCGGTCATCGACGCGCTCGGCTGGCGGCCGCTGGCCGACCTGCTGCTGTCACCCGCCGATGCCGGGCGCGGCCGCCCGTGGCCGGACATGCCGCTGACGGCCCTGCTCCGGCTGGGCGGCGGGGCCGTCAGCGAGCTCGCCGTCGTCGGCGACACCCCGAGCGACGTCGAGTCGGGCCGGCGGGCCGGCGCCGGGCTGGTCGCGGGTGTGCTGACCGGCCGGACGAGCCGGGCGGAGCTGGAGGAGGCCGAGGCGCCGGTGATCCTCGACTCGATCGCCGGCCTGCCGCCGCTGCTCGGTCTGGGTGACTGACCCGCCGGGGAATGGGTGACCGACCGTCCGCGGGCCAGCCGCGCCCTCACCCGCGCCCGGCCACCTGCACCGGCGAGCCATCCAGGCTGACCTGGACCGATGCCCCCGGCACCAGCTCGGCGGCGGTCGCGCTCGGCACATCCACCTGCACGGTCACGTCGCCGGAGAGCAGGACGCTGATCCGGCTCACCGACCCCAGGAAGGTCCGGTGGGAGACGATCCCGTTGCCGCCGGCGATGGCGGTGATCCGCAGGTTCTCCGGCCGGACCAGCACGTCCACCGCGCCCGGCGGCACGCCGTCGCAGCCGCTCTGCACGCCGGTGACCGTGCCCAGCGCACTGACCTGGCCGCCGCCGGTGAGCTCGCCGGGGACCCGGTTCGTCGTTCCCACGAACTCGGCGACGAACGCGCTGGCCGGGTGGGTGTACAGCTCGGAGGGCTCGGCGATCTGCTCCAGCGAGCCGTCCTTCATCACCCCGACCCGGTCGGCCATCGACAGCGCCTCCTCCTGGTCGTGGGTGACGAACACGGTGGTGATGCCCAGCCGCTGCTGCAGCGAGCGGATCTGCTCCCGCAGCTGCAGCCGGACCTTGGCGTCGAGGGCGGACAGCGGCTCGTCGAGCAGCAGCACCCGCGGCTCGATGGCCAGGGCCCGGGCCAGGGCGACCCGCTGCTGCTGGCCCCCGGACAGCTGGTGCGGGAACTGGGCGGCCTGCGCGGACAGCCCGACCAGCTCGAGCAGCTCGTGGCCGCGCCGGCGCCGGCCGGCCCCGCTCATCTTGCGCATCCGCAGGCCGAACCCGACGTTCTCCAGCGCGGACATGTTCGGGAACAGGCTGTAGCTCTGGAACACCATGCCCATGTCGCGCTTGGCGGCCGGCACCGTCGCGACGTCCTTGCCGTCCACGGTCACCGTGCCGCTGTCCGCGGTCTCGAAACCGGCCAGGATCCGCAGCGCCGTGGTCTTGCCGCAGCCGGACGGGCCGAGCAGCGCGACGAGCTCACCCGGCGCGATCTCCAGCGACAGCTCTCTCAGCGCCCGCACGGCGCCGAACGACCGGCTCACTTGCTGCAGGTTGACCGGCGCGCCGCCGCTGCCGGCATGGCCGGTGACGCCGGCCGCGGTAGCCGGGCTGATGTTGGTCGCCTCCACGGTTCCCCCATGCCTTACCGAACGGTGTCCCGCCGGGTGACGGAAATCAGGTCGACCTGGGCGCCGCCGGTACGGCGCGCGCGCCTGCTGCCGACCGTGACGATCAGCAGCAGGAAGAGCCAGGTCACAAACAGCGCCAGCAGCGACGCGGCGGTCGAGACCGGGCCGCTGGTCTGGTCGAAGGCGACGATCCACACCGGGAACGTCTGGTAGAGGTCGAGGCTGGCCATGGTGAACTCGCCGAGCACGAGCGCGACCGTGAGGACCGTGGCCGACAGCAGGGCCGTGCGCAGGTTCGGCAGGATCACCCGCCACAGCGTGGACAGCCACCCAGCGCCGAGCGAGCTGGCCGCGTCGACCAGGGTGCGCAGCTCCAGGGCCCGCAGCCCGGCGTCGAGCGACCGGTAGGCGAACGGCATCGCCAGGATCACGTACACCAGGCCCAGCAGGTAGGGGGTGCTCTTGAGGTAGCCCGGGGCCACCTGCAGCACGCCGACGATGAGCACGACCGGCGGGATGACGATCGGCAGGATGGTGATGGATTCGAGCAGGCGGCGCAGCCCCGGCAGCCGCAGGTGCACGTAGATCGTCGTCGGCACCATGAGGGCCATGGTCGCCGTCGTGGTGATGACCGCGAGCTTCAGCGACAGGATCAGGGCATCGGAGAAACCGGTCTGGTGCACCACCTGGCCGAAGCTGGCGAAGCCCGCGAAGCGCAGCGCGGCGTAGAGCGGGATCAGGAAGTAGACGCAGGTGAGCGCCAGGATGATCCAGCGCCAGACCGGGTAGGACCGCCGCTTGCGGTGGGGGCGCGGGGGAGCCGCCTCGTCGGCCAGCTCGTCGCTGATTATTGCAGCCATCGCGCCGCCCGCCGCTGCAGCAGGGCGTAGAACACCATGAGGACCGCGATGATGAGCACCATGCCCAGGCCAAGCGCCTTGCCGACGTTCTGCTGGCCGGCCAGCACATTGCCGTTGAGGAAGGACCCGATCTGGATGGCCGTCAGCGGGATGGTCCCGCTGGTCAGTGCCTCTGCCGTGGCGTAGGCGGAGAACGCGCTGCCGAACAGCAGCAGCAGGCACCCGAGGAACGACGGCATCAGCACCGGCCCGCCGATGCGCCGCCAGTACTGCCACGTTCCCGCGCCCATGTTTTCCGCGGCCTCGCGCCAGGCTGGCCGCAGCCCCTCGAACGCCGGCAGGATGATCAGCACCATCAGCGGGATCTGGAAGTACAGGTAGACCAGCGCCACACCGCCGAGGTCGTAAAGGTTGAATCCGTTGGTGTAGGGATTGAAGCCGATGTCGGTGAGCCAGCGGGTGGCGATGCCGGTCGTGCCCAGCGTGGCGATGAACAGGAACGCCAGCGGGACCCCGCCGAAGTTGGCGAAGACCCCCGAGGCCGTGATGGCGATCCGCCGCAGCAGCGCGCCGCGGCGGGCGGTGTAGATCGCATAGCCGATGAAGAGCCCGAGGACGCCCGGCACCACCGCGGTGATCACCGACAGCTCTGTCGTGATGAGGAAGCCGTGCAGGTAGATGCCGTGGGCCGCGGTCTGGATGTTGCTGAGGGTGAACTGGCCCGTGGCAGGGTCCTGGAAGGCGCCGTACGCGATCGCGGCCGCGGGGATGCCCAGGAAGAGCAGGATGTAGAGGAAGAACGGGACGACCCCGGCCAGGGTCCAGGCCCGGCGCAGCGCAGGTGGCAAGCCCCGCCGCGGCCCGGCCCCGGGATCCGAGGTGGACCCCGGGGCCGCCGCCGGAGCGGCTTTCGCTGTCACCCGGCTAGCCGATCACGCTCGACCACTGCTGGGCGACCGTGGCCTCTGCGGCGGACTCCTGCGCCTGGGTCGGGAAGCTGAGCCCGCCCGCCGGGGCCGCTGGCAGCGCCGCATTGGCCGCCTGGTCGACCGTGCCGTCCTTGATGAGCGTCTGCAGCTCGATCGGCCGTGCCTTGCCCTGCAGCCACAGGTTCTGGCCGGTGGTCGAGTACAGGTATTCCTCCCAGAGCCTGGCGCAGGCCGGGTTGGGGGCGGTCTTGCTGATCGCCTGGCTGTAGTAGGCCGCATAGTGCGCGTCGGTCGGGATCACGATCTTGAAGGTGGGGACCGCGCTCGAGATCTCGGAGGCGAGCAGGTAGTCCCACCAGATCACGATCGGGGTCTGGCCGCTCTGCACGGTCGTCGGGCCGGCCGTGACCGGCACGAAGTTGCCGGCCTGGTGCAGCTTCTTGAAGAACTGGATGCCCGGCTCGATGTTGGACAGCGAGCCGCCGTTCGCCAGCGCGGACGCGTAGACGGCGGAGAAGGCGGCGCTGGCCTGGGTCGGGTTGCCGTTGATGGCGACCTGGTTCTTGTAGATGGGCTTCAGCAGGTCCGCGAACGAGGTCGGCGGGACCTTGACCTTGGAGGAGTCGTAGCCGATCGCCACGTAGCCGCCGTAGTCGTCATACCAGCTGGCGTCGGACGCCCTGGAGTTCGCCGGGATGGCGGACCACGTCGCCACCTTGTAGGGGGCGAGCAGGCCCGACTGGTCGGCCTTGATCGCGAAGGAGGTGCCCATGTCCAGCACGTCCGGCGCCCGGCTCTGGCCCTTGAGCTGCTCCATCGCGTTGATCTCGTCCTGGCTTGAGCCGTCCGGGTTGGCGTCGTTGATCTTGATGCCGTACTTGGCGGTGAAATCCTTCATGATCGTGCCGTAGTTGGCCCAGTTCGCCGGGAGGGTGATGACGTTGAGCGTCCCCTCCTTCTTGCAGGCGGCGACCAGGCCGTTCATGCCGCCGAAGGCGGCCACCGAGGTGGCCTTGGCGGCGTTGACTGCGGTTCCGCCGCCCGACCCGCTCGAGGACGAGCTGCTGCAGCCGGCTGCGAGCACCACGCCGCTGACCGCGGCCGCGGCGATGAACAGTTTTCTTGTGGGCACGTGCTTATCCCCTCCGAACCGAAGACCACCGGGCCGCCTGGCGGCACCCCGGGGCAGTTGACGCGTGCATCGTGACGAGCCGGGATGTCCGATACGTGACTAGTGCCTGATCGGCAACGGGCGTGCTCGTGAAGCATTCCGGTCAGCTCTGGGAACGCTTGATGACACAGGCCTCACCGGTAGCGGTCAACCAGATGGCGCCGCGGCCAACGCCCGCGCGGGCGGTCAGACGCGCCAGGTGGCGTGCGCCAGCTTGCGCACGTCAGGCTCACTGCCGTCGAGCCGGACCCGGGCGGCCGTCGTCCGGCCCATTGCCCACAGGGTCAGCTCCGCCGGGGCGCCGGTGACGGTGACCATCGGCGCGCGTGCCTTCGCGGTGATCCGTACGCGCTGGCGGCCGGGACCGGCCGGCAGGTCGTCGCGCACCAGCTCGATCCCGACCGGCGCCTTGCGGAAGATGTACCTGGCGCCCCGCAGCCGCTGCCACAGCAGTTCGGCCAGGCCCGCGCCGATGTCACGTGGCTCCCAGCCGTCCCCACCGCGCCGGACGTCCTCGTGATGGACGAAGAACTCCACCGCGTTGAGGCGCTCGTCCATGCCGGGGATGCTGAAGACCGACAGGGCGGGCGGGCCGTTGCGGATCTCCTCCACCAGCTGCCGGTAGGGGGTGCGGGCGACGAGCGTGCGCCGCACCCGTTCGGTGTGGCCGGCCAGCGGGCCGCCCATGATGCCCATCGCCGCGTCGGGCCTGCGTTCCCGGAGCACCAGGTGAGCGGCCAGGTCCAGGGTCTGCCAGCCCGCACACAAGGTGGGCGCCCGGGGGCCGGTCTCATCCAGCAGCGCGCACAGGGCGGCACGCTCATCGCGGGCGAAGCTCACCCCGCGATGGTACGCCCTGCCGCTCACCCCGGCCGGTAACCGATCCGTCAGCCGCCCTGATCTGCTTCAGCCAACTGCCGTTCGCCCGCTACGGCGAGCGGCCAGTGGACGGCTCCGTAGGATTGGGGCATGCGAACCGGATGGACCCCGCGATGAGCCAGCCAGCGCGGCCTTCGCAGCTCGATCCCGAGATCGCGGCCCGGCTCAAGCGCGACCCCGCCGGGCTGGTCGCGGCCATCGCCCAGCAGCACGACACCGGCGAGGTGCTGATGCTGGGCTGGATGGACGATGAGGCGCTGCACCGCACGCTGACCACCGGGCGGTGCACCTACTGGTCCCGCAGCCGGCAGGAGTACTGGGTAAAGGGGGACACCTCGGGTCATGTGCAGCGGGTGGTCTCGGTGGCGCTCGACTGCGACGGGGACGCGGTGCTGGTGCAGGTGGACCAGTCCGGCGGCGCCTGCCACACCGGCGACCGGACCTGTTTCGCCGCCGGCCTGCTCGCCCTGAGCGTCCCGTGACCGGGCGCCCGCTGTCCGGCGGCCCGCTGGCCGGCGGCACCGTGGCCCGGGGCCGGCCGCGGGAGTACGCGCTCGTGCTCGCCACGGCGGCGGCCGGCGCCCTGCTGGTGCTGGTGTCGGTCCGGCAGGGGTGGGCGCGGGTGGTCACCGCCGCCCCGGCCCCGCTGCCCAGCGCCACGGTGCCGGTCAGCGGGCAGGACCTGGTGCCGGTGGCGGGGGCGCTGGCGCTGGCCTCGCTGGCCGGCCTGGCGGCGGTCATCGCCACCCGCGGCCTGGCCCGGCGGCTGGTGGGGGTGTTCCTCGCGGTGTCCGGGGCGCTCACTGTCCTGCTGGTGAGCGCCCACGTGAGCACCGCCGGCGTGCTCGCCGCGGCGCGCGCGACCCCGGTCTCCCAGGCCGGATCGGCGACCGCGGGCGGCGGGACGGGCACCGGGGCCGGCGCCGTTAGCGGCGCGAGCCCGCCCGGGGTGGGCGCCGTCCATGTCGTGCTGGTGGCCTTCCCGTGGCGGCCGCTGGCCGTCGTGGGCGGGCTGGCGGTGCTGACGGCCGGGATCGTGGTGGCCTGGCGTGGCCCCCGGTGGCCGGCCCTGTCCAGCAGGTACAGCCGCACCGGCGGTGGCGATCCGCCGCCGCCGGTGGCGGACACAGCGGCCCTGTGGGAGTCTCTGAGCAGGGGCGTGGATCCTACCGAGCAGCCTGACCAGGCCGGCCGGCCGTTAGGCTCATAGGTACGGTCGGCGGCAGTTGCCTGGCTGGCGCGCGAGCCTGGAGGTGGGCGGTGAAGGCAGCGGGAACGCAGGGTGGCCGCCGCCCGCCCGGCCCGGCACCGCAGGAGCAGGGGCGGGTACTGGTACGCCTCGTCACGCGGCTGGTGGTCGCGCAGGCGGTCGCCGCCGCCGCGGTCGGCCTGCCGTTCAGCAAGCGGCAGCTTTCCTCGGTCCTCATCACCCTCGCCATGGTGGCGGCGCTGTGCGTGCTGGCCGTCATCGTCCGCTCGAGCACCAAGACGGCGTGGCTGATAGCGGTCGGCTTCGAGGTGGCCTTCATCGCCTTCGGCCTGTCCCGGTTCTTCACCGAGCGCTATGTGGGCGGGACCCTGTTCGCCATCATCACCGCTGGCACCCTGGCCCATCCGGCTGTCGCGCGGGCCTACGCCGTGAAGCCGCTGCGCGCACCGCAGGAGCCGCCGGCCGAGCTCGGCGTTACTGACGCAGCCGGGGACGCCTACGGCGGCCAGATCCTGGGTTAGTGGCCGGCGGCCGTCACACGGCTGCGGAGACGGGCCGGCCGGCCCGGCAAAGTGAAGCTGCCCGCCGCAAGACCGGCCGGACTAAAATAGGGACGTCATGTCAGGCGGGGGGGCCTCCGGATATGCCCGGGGCGGAGCCAGCTCCGCCGGGCGGGCCCGACGTGGGCTGATCCCATGCCGATGGGACAGGCCTGCCAGCCGGGGAGGCGGCTGCCGGCCCACCGCAGCCGGCTCGCTACCATCAGGGCGCATGGAACCCGACCGAGGAGATTACGAAACCGCGTGAGCGTGCTCGACGAGATCCTAGAAGGCGTTCGTGCCGATCTCGCCGTCCGGCAGGACCATACACCGCTGGACCGGCTCAAGGAGGCCGCCAAGGGAGCCGCCCCGCCGCGCGATGTGATGGGGCCGCTCAGGCGGCCGGACGTGGCCATCATCGCCGAGGTGAAGCGCTCCAGCCCGTCCCGGGGCGAGCTGGCGGCCATCGACGACCCGGCCGCGCTCGCACGCGACTACCAGGCGGGCGGTGCCGCCATCATCAGCGTGCTCACCGAGCCGCGGCGCTTCGGCGGCAGCCTGGAGGACCTGGCAGCGGTCAGGAGCGCGGTGTCGGTGCCGCTGCTGCGCAAGGACTTCGTGATCAGCTCCTACCAGCTGTGGGAGGCGCGTGCCCACGGGGCCGACATGGTGCTGCTGATCGCGGCGGCGCTGGACCAGAACGCGCTGGTCTCGCTGGCTGAGCGGGCACTGTCGATCGGGCTGGTGCCGCTGGTCGAGGCGCACAGCGAGGCCGAGGTCACCCGGGCGCTCGAGGCCGGGGCGAAGGTGATCGGCGTCAACGCCCGCGACCTGGGCACACTCGAGATCGACCGGGGGATCTTCGGGCGGCTCGCCCCGCTCATGCCCCCCGACGTCATCAAGATCGCCGAGTCCGGCGTGCGCGGCCCGCGTGATCTGCTCGCCTACGCCGCGGCCGGGGCGGACGCGGTGCTGGTCGGGGAGAGCCTGGTCACCGGGAAGGACCCGCGCTCGGCCGTCGCCGACCTGGTGACCGCGGGTTCCCATCCCGCGCTGCGCGGCGACCGCCCATGAGCCCGGACACCTCCGTCGCGGCGGCGCCGGCCGGGCCCGTGCCGCTGCCCGACGCGGGCGGCCACTTCGGCATCTATGGCGGCCGGTTCGCGCCCGAGGCGCTCATGGCGGCCCTGGCCGAGCTGACCGAGCAGTACCTGGCGGCCAAGGCCGACCCACGGTTCACCGCCGAGCTCGATGACCTGCTCCGCGGCTACGCGGGCAGGCCGACCCTGCTCTCGCAGGCGCACCGGTTCTCCGAGCACGCGGGCTGCACGGTCCTGCTCAAGCGGGAGGACCTCGCCCACACCGGCTCCCACAAGATCAACAACGTCCTTGGCCAGGTGCTGCTCGCCAGGCGGATGGGCAAGCGGCGGATCATCGCCGAGACCGGCGCCGGGCAGCACGGCGTCGCCACCGCGACGGCCTGCGCGCTCTTCGGCCTCGACTGCGTGGTGTACATGGGGGAGGAGGACACCCGGCGCCAGGCGCTGAACGTGGCCCGGATGCGCATGCTCGGCGCCGAGGTCATCCCCGTGCGCATCGGCGCGGCCACCCTGAAGGACGCCATGAACGAGGCGTTCCGCGACTGGGTCGCCTCTGTCGCCACCACCCACTACTGCATCGGGTCGGTGGGCGGGCCGCATCCGTTCCCGATGATGGTCAGGGACTTCCAGCGGGTCATCGGGGTGGAGGCCCGCCGCCAGGTGCAGCAGATCGCGGGCCGGCTGCCGGACGCGGTGGTCGCCTGCGTGGGCGGCGGGTCCAACGCGATCGGCATCTTCCATGAGTTCATCGGCGACCCGCAGGTGAGGCTCATCGGGTGCGAGGCGGGCGGCGACGGGATCGCCACCGGCCGCCACGCCGCCACGCTGGTGGCCGGCTCGGCCGGCGTGCTGCACGGCATGCGCACCTACGTGCTGCAGGACGCCGAGGGCCAGACGCTGGCCACCCACTCCATCTCGGCTGGCCTCGACTACCCGGGGGTCGGCCCGGAACACGCCTGGCTCAAGGACACCGGCCGCGCGAGCTACCGGTCCATCACCGACACCCAGGCGATGGAGGCGTTCTCGCTGCTGTGCCGGACCGAGGGGATCATACCGGCGCTGGAGTCCGCGCACGCGCTCGCCGGGGCGCTGCAGGCCGGGCCGGAGCTGGGCCCCGATGCGCTGCTGCTGGTGAACCTGTCCGGGCGCGGGGACAAGGATGTGGCCACCGCGTCCCGGTGGCTGGGCCACCTGCCCGGTGAGGCCACCCAGCCGGAGGCCGCCCCGTGAGCATGGCCGGGGACGCCTTCGAGCGGGCCGCGGCGGATGGCCGGGCGGTCCTCATCGGCTACCTGCCCGCCGGGTTCCCCACCGTGGAGGGCGCGATAACGGCGGCGCTGGCGATGGCCGAGTCCGGCGCCGACATCCTGGAGATCGGGCTGCCGTACTCCGACCCGCTGATCGACGGCCCGGTCATCCAGCAGGCCGTGCACCGCGCGCTCACCGGCGGCACCCACGTCCGTGACGTGCTGCACACGGTCGAGGCGGTCGCGGCAGCCGGGGTGCCGGCGCTCGTCATGACCTACTGGAACCCGGTCGACCACTACGGCGTGGACACGTTCGCCCGCGACCTCGCGGCGGCGGGCGGGTCCGGGATGATCACCCCCGACCTGTCGCCAGAGGAGGCCGGCCCGTGGCTGGCAGCGGCGGCGGCGCACCGGCTGGACCCGGTCTTCCTGGTGGCACCCAGTTCCACACCGGAGCGCATCGAGCTGATCACGGGCATGTGCGGCGGGTTCGTCTACGCGGCGTCGCTGATGGGCATCACCGGCGCCCGCGACACCGTGAGCGGCGACGCGGCCGGCCTGGTGGCACGGGTGCGCGCGTGCACACCACTGCCGGTCGGGGTGGGCCTCGGTGTCCGGGACGGCGCACAGGCGGCCGAGGTGGCCAGCTTCGCCGACGGCGTCATCGTCGGCTCGGCGTTCGTCCAGCGGCTGCTGGAGGCGCCCGGCCTGGCGGCCGGTGTCAGCGCCGTACGGGAGCTGGCCGGCGAGCTCGCGGCCGGTGTCCGGGCGGGCGCGCAGGCCACGCGGCCGCCCCGGCAGAAAGCCTGAGCAGGCATGCTGGCCTACCTCCCCAGCCCGGCGCGGGCGGTGTGGCATCTGGGGCCGCTCCCGGTGCGGGCCTACGCCCTGTGCCTGGCGGCAGGCATCGTGCTGGGCGTGTGGGTGGCCAGCCGCCGGTACACGCGAGCAGGCGGCCAGCCGGGCGTGATCCTCGACATCGCGGCCTGGGCGGTGCCGTGCGGCCTGGTGGGCGGCCGCCTTTATATCGTGGCCACCGACTACGGGCGGTACTTCGGGTCCGGCCACGACCTGCTCGGGATCGCCGCGGTGTCCGACGGCACGCTCGGCTTCCCGGGCGCGCTCGCCGCCGGGTCGGCCGGGGCCTGGTTCGCCTGCCGCCGGGCCGGCATCGCCCTGGCCCCGGTGGCCGGCGCCGCCGCGCCCGGCCTGGCGTTCGGCCTGGCGCTCGGGAGCTGGGGGAACTGGTTCGGGCAGCAACTGTACGGCTGGCCGTCCTCGCTGCCCTGGGCGGTGGTGATCGCCCCTGCGCACCGCGTCCCGGGATATGAGAACTACGCCACGTTCCAGCCCGCGTTCGGATACGAGTGCGGCTGGTACGTGCTGACCGGCCTGCTGGTGATCTGGGCGGCGCGGCGGTTCGCGCTCACCGGGGACCGCGCTTTCGCCGTGTGGCTGGCCGCCTTCGCGGTGGGCAGGTACGGCGCGGAGTCGCTGACCGTCGGCTCCGCGCACCACCTGTTCGGGCTGCGGATCAACCAGTGGGTGATGGCGCTGGTCTTCGCCGGGGCGGTCGGCTACCTGTACCTGACCCGCAGCTGGCAGCCCGCCCGGCCCGCCGCCGCCGCGGCTGGCCCGGTCGGCCCGGCTGGCCCAGCCAGCCCCGTTGGCCCAGGCCGCCCGGCTGCCGCGCCCGGCCCGGCGGGCGGCCCGCGGCGCCTGGCCTCCGGCCCGCAGGCGGGGGTGGTCCCGCCAGCAGGAACGCCGGCCGGGCCGGGCCGGCCCGGCGGCCCGCCAGTCCTGCCACATTTAGGGCGTTTCGGCACCCGTGCCTAGCGGGTATGCACGGGTAACGCAATCGGCATGTACCTCCGGGCAGCAGCCCGGCGAGCCGGTGGCGGCATTTTCATGCCGCTCCGCGGCAGGGCCAGTGTCGTCCCGACCGCACGCATGCAAGGACGCGTAGACGGACGAGACGACGGGAGAGTCGATGGCGGCTGCCTCCTCAGCGGGGAACACCACCGGCAACCAGGGGCTGTACGACAGCCGCCACGAGCACGACGCCTGCGGCGTCGGCTTTGTCGCCGACCTGTCCGGGCGGCGCACCCATGACACGGTCGCCCAGGCGCTCACCGTCCTGCGCAACCTCGACCACCGCGGCGCGAAGGGCAGCGACCCGGACACCGGCGACGGGGCAGGCATCCTCACCCAGATCCCCGATGCCTTCTTCCGCACGGCCTGCGGCTTCGCCCTGCCTGCCGCCGGCCATTACGCGGCCGGCCTGGCCTTCCTGCCCACCGGCGGGCCCGCCGCCGCGCAGGCGATGGCCACGGTGGAGCGGATCGCCGCGGCCGAGGGCCTGGCCGTCCTCGGCTGGCGCGAGGTCCCGCATGACCCCGCGTCCTGCGGCCGGGGCTCGCTGGCGGTGCTGCCGCGGCTGACCCAGCTGTTCGTCGCCAGTGCCCCAGCTGACAGTGCCGCAGGCAGCGGGCCGAACGCCGCGCAGGCCGCTGGCCGGAGCGGTGTCCCGCTGCCGGGGACCAGCCTCCCGATGCCAGCGAAGGGCCAGCTGGCGCGCCTCCAGCGCGACGCACCGCGGGGGAGGCAGGCAGCCGAGAGCGGGCTCGCCCTGGACCGGCGGGCGTTCTGCCTGCGCAAGCGCGCCGAGCATGAGGCCGGGCTCTACTTCGCCAGCCTGTCCGCGCGGACGATCGTCTACAAGGGCATGCTGACCGCGCTCCAGCTGGAGCCGTTCTTCCCCGACCTGACCGACCCCGGGTACGCCTCGGCCCTGGCCATGGTGCACTCCCGGTTCTCCACCAACACCTTCCCGTCCTGGCCGCTGGCCCACCCCTACCGGTACATCGCGCACAACGGCGAGATCAACACCGTGCGCGGCAATCGCAACTGGATGCGGGCCCGGGAGGCGATGCTGGCCAGCGACCTCATCCCGGCGGCGGACGGCGCGGGGCTGGAGCGGCTGCTGCCCATCCTGGACCCCGACGCCAGCGACTCGGCCAGCTTCGACGAGTGCCTGGAACTGCTGCACCTGGGCGGCCGCTCGCTGCCGCACGCCATCCTCATGATGATCCCGGAGCCGTGGGAGAACCACGAGGAGATGGACCGCGGCCGGCGGGCGTTCTACCAGTTCCACAGCACCGTGATGGAGCCGTGGGACGGCCCGGCCTGTGTCGCGTTCACCGACGGGACCCTGATCGGCGCGGTCCTCGACCGGAACGGGCTGCGCCCCAGCCGGTACTGGGTGACCCATGACGGCCTGGTCATCCTGGCCAGCGAGGTGGGGGTGCTCGACATCGACCCGGCCAACGTCGTGCGCAAGGGCCGCCTGCAGCCGGGCCGGATCTTCCTGGCCGACACCGCCAGCCACCGGATCCTCGAAGACGGCGACGTGAAGGCGGCGCTGGCCGCCGAGCATCCCTACCAGGACTGGCTGCACGCTGGCCTGCTGCACCTGGACGACCTGCCGGACCGGGAACGTGAGCTGCCGGGCACCGACGAGCTCACCACCTTGCACCGGCTGGCCGGGTACACCGAGGAGGAACTGCGGGTGCTGCTGGCCCCGATGGCCCGGGCCGGCGCCGAGCCGGTCGGGTCGATGGGGACCGACACGCCCATCGCGGTCCTGTCCGGCCGCCCACGGCTGATCTTCGACTACTTCACGCAGCTGTTCGCCCAGGTCACCAACCCGCCGCTGGACGCGATCAGGGAAGAGCTGGTCACCTCGCTGTCGTGCGCCACCGGGCCGGAGGGGAACCTGCTGCAGCCGGGGCCGGCGTCCTGCCGGCAGATCGTGCTGCCGTATCCGGTGATGAGCGACAGCGACCTCGCCAAGATCGTCCACGTCAACGACGACGGGGACCTGCCCGGGTTCGCCGCGCACGTGGTGGACGGGCGCTTCCGCGTCGCCGGCGGCGGGGCCGCGCTGCGCGAGCGGCTGGCAGCGATCTGCGCCGAGGTGTCGGCGGCGATCACGGCCGGCGCCCGGTTCATCGTCCTGTCCGACCGCGGCTGTACCAGCCAGGGGGGACGACCCCCCCAGACCCCCCCGGCGGCCAGCCAGCGGGGACGACCCCTCCAGATCCCCCCGGCGGCCAGCCCTGGCGGCTGGGATCCCAGCCTGGCCCCGATCCCGTCCCTGCTGCTCACCGGCGCCGTCCACCACCACCTGATCCGGGAACGGACGCGGACCAGCGTCGGCCTGGTGGTGGAGTGCGGCGACGCCCGCGAGGCCCATCACATCGCGCTGCTCATCGGGTACGGCGCGGCCGCGGTGAACCCGTACCTGGCGCTGGAGTCCGTGCAGGACATGGTGCGCCGCGGGGGACTGGAGAACCTGTCCGCGCACCGGGCCGCAGCCAACCTGATCAAGGCGCTCGGCAAGGGGCTGCTCAAGATCATGTCCAAGATGGGGGTGTCCACGGCCGCCTCCTACACCGGCGCGCAGATCTTCGAGGCGATCGGCCTCGGCGCCGAGGTCGTCGAGAGCTGCTTCACCGGCACCACCTCCCAGCTCGGCGGGGTCGGGTTCGACGTGCTCGCCGCCGAGGTCGCACGCCGCCACGCCCGCGCGTTCCCGCCCCGCGGCGCGTCCCCCGCGCACCGGCGGCTGGAGACCGGCGGCGAGTACCAGTGGCGCCGCGAGGGCGAGCCGCACCTGTTCAGCCCCGAGACCGTGTTCAAGCTGCAGCACGCCACCCGCAGCCGCCGGTACGAGATCTTCAAGGAGTACACCCGGCTGGTCGACGACTCCTCGGAGCGGCTGATGACGCTGCGCGGGCTGCTGCGGATCCGCGGGGTGGACGCACCCGCGGCCGGTGGGCCCGGCGCTCCCGGCCCGGCCGGTGCACCTGACGGGCCGGGCGGCGGCCAGCGCCCGCCGATCCCGGTCGAGGAGGTCGAGCCGGCCGCGGCGATCTTGCGCCGGTTCTCCACCGGCGCCATGTCCTACGGCTCCATCTCGGCCGAGGCGCACGAGACGCTGGCCATCGCGATGAACCGGCTCGGCGGCCGGTCCAACACCGGTGAGGGCGGCGAGGACCCGGAGCGCTTCCTCCCCGACGCCAACGGCGACCTGCGCCGGTCCGCGGTCAAGCAGGTGGCCAGCGGCCGCTTCGGCGTGACCAGCGAGTACCTGGTCAACGCCGATGACCTGCAGATCAAGATGGCCCAGGGCGCCAAGCCGGGGGAGGGTGGCCAGCTGCCCGGGCACAAGGTGTACCCGTGGATCGCCAGGACCCGGTACTCCACGCCGGGCGTCGGCCTGATCTCGCCGCCGCCGCATCACGACATCTACTCCATCGAGGACCTCGCCCAGCTGATCCACGACCTGAAGAACGCCAACCCCGCCGCCCGGGTCCACGTCAAGCTGGTCGCCGAGGTCGGGGTGGGCACGGTGGCGGCCGGGGTGTCCAAGGCGCACGCTGACGTGGTGCTCATCTCCGGGCACGACGGCGGCACCGGCGCAGCGCCGCTGACCTCCATCAAGCACGCCGGTGCGCCGTGGGAGCTCGGGCTCGCCGAGACCCAGCAGACGCTGCTGCGCAACGGCCTGCGGGACCGCATCGTGGTGCAGGCCGACGGCCAGCTCAAGACCGGCCGCGACGTCATCATCGCCGCCCTGCTCGGCGCGGAGGAGTTCGGCTTCGCCAGCGCGCCGCTGGTGGTCTCCGGCTGCGTCATGATGCGGGTCTGCCACCTCGACACCTGCCCGGTCGGAGTGGCCACGCAAAACCCGGAGCTGCGCAAACGGTTCACCGGCAAGCCCGAGTTCGTGGTGAATTTCTTCGAGTTCATCGCCCGCGAGGTGCGCGAGTACCTGGCGGCGCTCGGCTTCCGCACACTGGACGAGGCGATCGGCCGGGCCGACCTGCTGGACACCGAGCGGGCGGCCGGGCACTGGAAGGCCGCCGGGCTCGACCTGGCGCCGGTGCTGCACGTCCCCGACCTGCCCTCCGGCGCCGCCCGGCACCAGACGACCAGCCAGGACCACGGGCTCGAGCGTGCCCTCGACAACACCCTCATCCAGCTCGCCGAGGGCGCGCTGGCCGACGGCACGCCGGTCGTGCTCGACCTCCCGGTCCGGAACGTGAACCGGACGGTCGGCACCATGCTCGGGTACGAGGTGACCCGGCGCTGGGGCGCCAAGGGCCTGCCCCCCGGCACGATCCACGTCCGGTTCACCGGGTCCGCCGGGCAGTCGTTCGGCGCGTTCCTGCCCGCGGGTATCACCCTGCGGCTGGCCGGGGACGCCAACGACTATCTCGGCAAGGGCCTGTCCGGCGGCCGGCTGATCGTGGCGCCGGACCCTGCGGCGCCGTTCACGGCCGAGGAGCAGATCATCGCGGGCAACGTGATCGGCTACGGCGCCACCGGCGGCGAGATGTTCCTGCGTGGCATCGTCGGCGAGCGGTTCTGCGTGCGGAACTCCGGCGCCACCGCCGTCGCCGAGGGCACCGGCGACCACGGCTGCGAGTACATGACCGGCGGCACCGTGGTGGTGCTGGGCCCGATCGGCCGCAACTTCGCGGCCGGCATGTCCGGTGGCGTCGCCTACCTGCTCGGACCCGATCTGGGCCGGGTCAACACGCAGATGGTCGACCTGGAGTCACCCGGCGCCGGTGACGCTGCCCTGCTCCGCGAGCTGGTGCAGCGGCACCGGGAGGAAACCGGGTCCGCGGTGGCAGGGCGGCTGCTGGCGGACTGGGATGGCGCGCTCGCCCGTTTCGTCAAAATCATGCCGAAGGATTACAAGCGGGTGCTGGACGCGGCCAGCCGCGCCGAGCAGGAGGGCCGGGACGTCAACGAGGCGGTCATGGCCGCGGCGCACGGGTGAGGGAGCGGCATGGCTGACCCGAAGGGATTCCTCACCACGCGGCGCGAGACGCCCGCCCGCCGCCCGGTGGACGTGCGGATCGGCGACTGGCGCGAGGTCTACACCGAGTTCGGCGCCGCCGCGCTGGAGCGCCAGGCCGGCCGCTGCATGGACTGCGGCATCCCGTTCTGCCACTCCGGCTGCCCGCTGGGGAACCTGATCCCGGAGTGGAACGACCTGGTCTGGCGGCAGGACTGGCGGGAGGCGGCGGACCGGCTGCACGCCACCAACAACTTCCCCGAGGTCACCGGGCGGCTGTGCCCGGCGCCGTGCGAGAGCGCGTGCGTGCTCGGCATCCCTCTGCCCAATAGCACGGGCGACCCGGTGACGATCAAGCAGGTCGAGGTGGAGATCATCGACCGGGCGTGGGCGGAGGGATGGGTGACGCCGCGCCCGCCCGGCCAGGCCGCGCTGACCGGGAAGAAGGTCGCCGTGGTCGGGTCCGGGCCCGCCGGGCTGGCTGCCGCCCAGCAGCTCACCCGGGCCGGCCACACGGTGGTGGTGTACGAGCGGGACGAGGCCCCCGGCGGCCTGCTGCGGTACGGGATCCCCGAGTTCAAGATGGAGAAGCGGCACCTGGACCGGCGGCTGGCCCAGATGCGGGCGGAGGGCACCGGGTTCGTGTGCGGGGTCAACGCCGGGGTGGACGTGCCCGCCGCGGCGCTGCGGGCGGACTGTGACGCGATCGTGCTCGCGGGCGGCGCCCGGGTGCCGCGCGGCCTGCCGGTGCCCGGCGCCGGCCTGGACGGCGTCCACCAGGCGATGGAATACCTGCCGCTGGCCAACCGCGCCGTCACCGCCAGCATGCATAACGGCGGTGCGGGGCCCCCCGCGGCCCCCGGCGACCCGGCCATCAGCGCCCGCGGGCGGCACGTGGTGATCATCGGGGGCGGCGACACCGGTGCCGACTGCCTGGGCACCGCGCACCGGCAGGGCGCCGCCTCGGTCACCCAGCTGGAGATCATGCCGCGCCCGCCCGCCGGGCGGCCGGAGAGCCAGCCGTGGCCCACCTACCCGATGATCTTCCGGGTGTCCAGCGCGCACGAGGAGGGCGGCGAGCGGGTGTACGCCGTCTCCACCCAGGAGTTCCTCGGCGATGCGGCCGGCCGGGTGCGGGCGCTGCGGCTGGCCGATGTGGAGTTCTCCGGCGGCCGCTTCGAGCCGGTGCCCGGCACCGGGCGCGAGCTGCGGTGCGACCTGGTGCTGCTGGCGATGGGCTTCACCGGCGCCGAGCGCGGCGGCCTCGTCGACGGCCTTGGCGTGGCGCTGGACGCGCGCGGGAACGTGGCCCGCGACGCCTCGTACGCCACCTCGGCGCCGGGCGTGTTCGTGGCCGGCGACATGGGCCGCGGCCAGTCGCTGATCGTGTGGGCGATCGCCGAGGGCCGGTCGGCCGCGGCCGCCGTGGACGCCTACCTGATGGGCGAGACGTCGCTGCCCGCCCCGATCCCCCCCACCGCCCGCCCATTGAGCTGACCGAGGCCCGCACGCTGATGCTGTCTGCCGTGGAATAAGCCAGCTTCAACCGGTACATTGGCATCCAGATGGACCACACTGTGGTCCATCTGGCCCCGGTAATCCAACGGCAGAGATAATGGGCTCAAAATCCATTCAGTGTGGGTTCGAATCCCACCCGGGGCACAATGCAAACGGGTCACTAGAATGTCAGTGGCCTATGAGAAGCTACTCTCATGTATCCACAATCAACAGTCGACATTGCCCGGCAACTTTCTGATCTTGGCATCTTAGACCGGGAAAACGCACTGATCTGTGGCGTGTCCATCCGGTCTATCCGGCACTGGCGGTACGGTGATCGCCGAGCTCGGCGCGAAGGGCGTCGCAGAGTACGGGAATCGCCGCCAAACTGCCCGCGATGCCATGGGCGGCCCCTTGACGAAAAGGCCTATGCATATCTGCTCGGTCTTTATCTCGGAGACGGTCACATCACCACTAAACCGAGCACGTATATGTTGTGGCTGGCCTGTGCGGATGCATGGCCTGGCCTGCTCCAGCAGGCTCGTCAGGCGACCGCGCTCGTCATGCCGTCGTCCGCGGTTTTCTGCACCTCAAGGAAAACGGCTGCCTGCACGTACGTGCAGAGCGTTTCGAGGCACTGGCCGTGCCTGTTTCCCCAGCATGGCCCCGGGCGGAAGCATGAGCGCAAGATCGAGCTTGAGCCGTGGCAAGAGGAGATCGTGTCGAAGTATCCCGGCGACTTCGCGCGCGGTCTCTTTCACTCCGACGGATGCCGTGGGTTCAATCGGGTCCGGCGACCGCTCAAGGACGGCGACCGGTGGTATGAGTATCCGCGTTATCTGTTCGAGAACCGGTCGGCCGACATTCACCGGCTCTGCGGTCAGGCGCTGGACCGGCTGGGAGTGGAGTGGCGATTCTCCAGGCCGAGCACGATCTCGGTAGCCCGGCGCGCGGCCGTGGCTAGGCTGGACGAGTTCGTCGGGCCCAAGTATTAGACCCCACGCATGAGCTGCCTCGCTGCCGTGCGGGTCGTGCGGGCAGCGGTAGGCGTGCTGATCTGCCTGCGGCGGGCTGGGGCGATATCAGGTCGCTGCGAATCGGGGGAGCGGCGCAGCCGGTGTCAATCTGGCTATTTTCGGTACGCTCTGCCTGTGAGCCAGACACCCCTGCGCGTGGTCATCGCCGAAGACGAGGCACTGATCCGGCTCGACCTGAAGGAAATGCTGGAGGAAGAGGGCTACGAGGTGGCGGGCGAGGCGGCCGACGGCGAGCAGGCGATGGAGCTCGCCTCGGCGCTGAAACCGGACCTGGTGATCCTCGACATCAAGATGCCCGTGCTGGACGGGATCTCGGCCGCCGAGCAGATCGCGGCGCAGCAGCTCGCCCCGGTGGTGATCCTGACCGCGTTCTCCCAGCGCGAGCTGGTGGAACGGGCGCGCGACGCCGGGGCCATGGCCTACGTGGTCAAGCCGTTCACCAAGGCGGACCTGATACCCGCCATCGAGATCGCGGTCAGCCGTTTCCAGGAGATGTCGGCCCTGGGCGCCGAAGTGGGCACGCTGCGGGACCGGCTCGAGGTGCGCAAGGTGCTGGACCGGGCCAAGGGCCTGCTGCAGTCGGAACGCGGGCTCTCCGAGCCGGAGGCGTTCCGGTGGATCCAGAAGACCTCGATGAACCGGCGGGTGACCATGCGGGCCGTGGCCGAGGAGGTGCTGGCCGGGGATCTCCCGCAGGACCCGGCCGGCGGCAAGACGGCGCCGGGGGCGACCGGCGACGAGCGGGCGGCCGACGGCGGGACGGCGGCGGAGGCCGACGGCAGCCGGTGACCCGGCCGCGCCGCAGACAGAGCCGCAGACAGGGGGGAACCCGGGGGAGCCTTTGGTGCCGTGTCGACCTTCCCCGGGCCGACATGTTCTCTACTCGGCTTCCCCGGGTCCTCCGCACCACCGTAGCGACCGGTGGGCGCGCAACGCAAAGGCACGCTCATTCCCCCGTCGGAATGCCGTAAACGTCCGGTCGTGCTTGGTTCGCCTTGTGGCGCTCCGGATGCGCGGCGGCACGGACAGTTATCCCGCTGGCAGGCGGCGTGCGCGACCGGCGGTGGCGGTCATCGCGCGCCGCTGCCCGGTCATCGCGCGCCGTCGCCGCCCTGGCCCGGCACGCGGCTGATGAGCAGGCAGGTGAGCCGCGACGTGCAGACCCGCCGCTCCTGGTCGTCGCTGATGACGATCTCGTAGGTGGTGGTGCTGCGGCCACCGTGGAGCAGGGTGGCGACCGCGGTCACCTGCCCGGCGGACGCCGCGCGATGGTGGGTCGCGCTGATCTCGATCCCGACCGTGACCCGGCCCGGGCCCGCGTGCAGGGCCGAGCCCAGCGAGCCGAGCGTCTCCGCGAGCACGCACGACGCCCCGCCGTGCAGGAGACCGTACGGCTGGGTGTTGCCGGCCACGGGCATGGTGCCGACGACCCGCTGCGCGGTCGCCTCCAGGATGGTGATCCCCATCCGGTCGATGAGCGTGCCCTTGCTCCCGGCCAGGTACGCCTCCGTGATCTGCCGCGCGCTGTCGTCCTCCACCGCCACCTCCGGTTCCGGGTTCCTGTCACCGCAGGAGGAAGCTTAAGGCGGCAAGCCGGGACGTCTGGCCTATAGACAACTGAACAGGAACGCACAAAAATCACTAAGGATTCTGTGCGGAAGTGCCTGACTTATGGGCTGAAATGGATCAGCATTGCGGGCACACGCACCACGTGGAGGGAGTGCTCATGCGTTCACTGTTAGTAGTCAAGGCGCACGCCAGGTCGCTCATGCAGAGAGGAGCCCGCCTCCGCAAGCGTCCGGTCACCGGGATCGCGGTGGCCGGCGTGCTTGTGCTCGGCCTGGCGGGCTCGCTCGGCATGCGCCAGGCGCCAGCCGCCCCCGGCGGTGGGAACCAGTGCAGTCCGACCATCTCCAAGCAGTTTTTCGGCAAGGCTATCGAGCCCTATACCGGCAAGCTGACCCCGGTGTTCCGCTACACGCTCACCAGCTGCCGCGGCATGCAGGTCAAGATCATCACCTACGGTGCTACCCAGCAGTCGATCACCGTGCCGGGCCGCAACGGCCGCAAGGCCGACGTCATCCTCGGCTTCAAGACGCTGGCGGACTACGTCAACTTCGACAGCCCGCCGCCGCCGGCCACCGGTGGCCCCTACTTCGGCGAGACCATCGGCCGTTACGGCAACCGGATCGCCAAGGGCACATTCCAGCTGCAGCAGAGCAATGGATTGCAGACCTACACGCTGCCGATCAACAACAATGGCAACAGCCTGCACGGCGGCTTCGTCGGTTTCGGCAACCACATCTGGTCGGCGCACATCGTCAAGGTCCCGCACGCGGTTGGCGTGGCCATGACGCTGGTCAGCCCGAACGGCGACGAGGGCTCGGCGTTCGAGCCCAGCTGCAACTGCACCGGCTACCCGGGCACGCTCACCCTGACCGTCACTTTCACCCTGAACAACGCCAACCAGCTCGCGATGCACTACCACGCGACGGTCAAGGGCCTGAACACGGTGATCAACTTCACCAATCACAACTACTTCAACCTGGCTGGTGAAGCCTCGGCTCCTGGCTCTGCCTACGGCCAGTTCGTCATGATCAACGCGAACAGGTACACGCCGACCGACACGACCCAGATCCCGACCGGCGTGGAGGCTCCGGTCGCGGGCACGCCGTTCGACTTCACCAGGCCGCACACGATCGGTTCCCGGATCGACGATGTCAGCGCCCCTGACAACGGCGGCGGGTTCCATCAGCTGCTGATCGCCCAGGGCTACGACCACAACTGGGTGCTGAACAAGCAGACCCCCGCCACCACCGGCCCGCTCGGGCTCAACCTCGCCGCGCGTGCGTTCGACCCGCGCAGCGGGCGTGAGCTGACCGTCTGGACCGACCAGCCGGGTGTGCAGTTCTACAGCGGCAACTTCCTCAACGGCACGCTGGTGGGCATCAGCGGTCACACCTACCGGCAGAGCGCGGGCTACACGTTCGAGACCCAGCACTTCCCGAACTCGCCGAACCAGCCGAACTTCCCCTCCACGGAGCTGAAGGTCGGGCAGGTGTTCAACTCGACAACCATCTACCAGTTCTCGTCCTGACCGGCGGGACCGCATCCTGACCAGCTGACCGCGGACGGGCAGGCGCTCCGGGTGGGTGCCTGCCCGGCCGCCGTCCGGGCTTGCTCTGGCGCCGTCGGCACCGGCCACTAGAATCCACCCGTGGTGACCAAGTCCGAGATCCCGGCCGCGGGCGAGCAGCGGAACCGGCTGCTGCTGCTGGATGGCCACTCCCTGGCCTACCGGGCGTTCTTCGCGCTCCCGCTGGAGAACTTCTCCACCCTGACCGGCCAGCCGACCAACGCCGTCTACGGCTTCACCGCGATGCTCATCAACCTGCTGCGCGATGAGACGCCGACCCACGTGGCCGTCGCCTTCGACCGCGGCGAGCCGACCTTCCGGCATGAGCAGTGGGTCGAGTACAAGGCGAACCGGCGGGAGACCCCGGCCGACTTCCGCAGCCAGCTCAGCCTCATCTTCGAGGTGCTCGACGCGCTGGGCATCCAGCGGCTGTCGGTGCCCGGGTATGAGGCCGACGACATCATCGCCACCCTCACCACCCAGGCCGAGCAGGCCGGCTTCGACGTGCTGATCGTGACCGGCGACCGGGACGTGCTGCAGCTCGTCGACGACCGCACCACCGCGCTCATGACCCGGCGCGGCATCAGCGACATGACCCGGTTCACGCCGGAGGAGGTCACCGCCAAGTACGGCCTCACCCCGGCCCAGTACCCCGACTATGCCGCGCTGCGCGGCGACCCGAGCGACAACCTGCCGAGCATCCCGGGGGTCGGGGAGAAGACCGCGGCCAAGTGGGTCGCCGAGTTCGGCTCGCTGGCCGAGCTGGTGGACCGGGTGGACGAGGTCAAGGGCAGGGCCGGGGACAATCTCCGGGAGCACCTGCCCGACGTGCTGCGCAACCGGCAGCTGACCGAGCTCGCCCGCGACGTGCCGCTGGAGGTCGGGCCGGCCGACCTGCGCCCCGTCGCATGGGACCGGGAACAGATCCACCAGCTGTTCGACACCCTCCAGTTCCGCGTCCTGCGCGACCGGCTCTATTCAACGTTGCCTAACGGAATAGGCGAGGTGACCGCCGTTGCCGGCCCCGGCGACGAGGCCGATGGGGCGTTCGACGTGGAGATCGCGCTGCCCGGGCCCGAGGAAGTGGCGGGCTGGCTGGCCGAGCACGGGGCGGGCGACGGCAGGACCGGCGTGGCGGTCAGCGGCACCTGGGGGAGAGGCACCGGGACCCTGGCCGGGCTGGCGCTGGCCACCCCCGACGGGGCCGGCGCCTACCTCGACCCGGCCACGCTCACCGAGGACGACGAGCGGGCGCTGGCGGACTGGCTGGCCGGCCCCACCAGGCCCAAGGCGATGCACGACGCCAAGGGCCCGATCCACGCCCTGGCCGCGCACGGCCTCACGCTGGCCGGGCTGACCACCGACACCGCGCTCGCGGCCTATCTCGCCCTGCCCGGCCAGCGCTCCTTCGACTTGGCCGACCTGGTCCTGCGCTATCTGGGCAAGGAGCTGAAGCCCGCCGACGAGATCGCCACCGGGCAGCTCGCGCTCGACCTTTCCGGCTCCGAAGACGGCGAAGACGATGGCGAGGCACAGGTCGCGACCGCCCTCGTCCTGCAGGCACGCGCCATCGCGGAGCTCGGCGACGCGCTGGATGCGGACCTGGAGCGGCGGGGCGCGACCAGGCTGCTGCACGAGGTGGAGCTGCCGCTGATCGAGGTGCTCGCCGGGATGGAGCGGGCGGGGATCGCCGCCGACACCGACCATTTCGCCGCCATGTCGGCGACCCTCGGCGGCGAGGTGAAGTCGGCCGAGCAGTCCGCCTACGCGGTGGTGGGCCGGGAGTTCAACCTGGGCTCGCCCAAGCAGCTGCAGGAGGTGCTCTTCACCGAGCTCGGCCTGCCCAAGACCAAACGGATCAAGACCGGCTACACGACCGACTCCGAGGCGCTGACCGGGCTGCTCGCCCAGACCGAGCACCCGGTGCTGGTATTCCTGCTGCGGCACCGCGACGTCGCCAGGCTCAAGAGCATCGTGGACTCGCTGATCCCGATGGCCGGCGAGGACGGCCGCATCCACACCACCTACAACCAGATGATCGCCGCCACCGGCCGGCTGTCATCGACCGACCCCAACCTGCAGAACATCCCGATCCGGACCGAGGAGGGGCGGCGGATCCGGCAGGGCTTCGTGGTCGGCAGCGGCTATGAGTGCCTGCTCACCGCCGACTACAGCCAGATCGAGCTGCGCATCATGGCCGACCTGTCGGGCGACGCCGCGCTGGCGGAGGCGTTCGCCACCGGGCACGACTTCCACGCCGAGACCGCCTCCCGCGTGTTCGGGCTGCCGCCGGACGAGATCACTGTCGAGCTGCGCAGCAAGATCAAGGCGATGAACTACGGGCTCGCGTACGGCTTGTCCGCCTACGGCCTGTCCCAGCAGCTGCGCATCACCCCCGACGAGGCGCGGGAGCTGATGGAGGGGTACTTCCAGCAGTTCGGCGGGGTGCGTGACTATCTCTATGAGGTGGTGGGCCAGGCCCGCAAGGACGGCTACACCCAGACCATCCTCGGCCGCCGCCGCTACCTGCCCGACCTGACCTCCGACAACCGGCAGCGCAGGGAGATGGCCGAGCGGATGGCGCTCAACGCGCCGATCCAGGGATCGGCCGCCGACATCATCAAGGTGGCCATGCTCAGCGTGGACCGCGCGCTCCGCGAGCGGGGCCTGGCGTCGCGGATGCTGCTCCAGGTGCATGACGAGCTGCTGTTCGAGGTCGCCAGCGGCGAGCTCGGCGACCTGCGCGCACTCGTGAGCGAGACGATGTGCGGGGCGGCCGATCTCACGGTCCCGCTGGCCGTTTCCTTCGGCACCGGGCGCACCTGGGAGGATGCGGGGCACTGAGCGCCCGCCGGCCCGGCCTCGAACGGGCGGGAGGTCACAGGTTGGTGGCTTCAATTGACCGGCCAGCCAGGCTCTCATATTCTGAACGCTGCGCTGTGTTCCGGTGCGGTCCGCCATGGCCAGGCACAGCCGCGGGTGAGGGTTATCCGTGGCTGGTCAGGTCGGCCAGGCAAGTCCAGTAGACCTGTAGGCCCGTGTGGCGGGCTTAGCCGTGCACGCGCGTCCTGACCATCCACAACCCTGTCCGCCGGAGCCAACCTACACATGACGAGCAGCACTGAGGCCAGTCCGACCCCCAAGGTAGCGGTCAACGACATCGGGTCCGAGGAGGCCTTCCTCGCCGCGATCGATGAGACCATCAAGTACTTCAACGACGGTGACATCGTCGAGGGAACCATCGTCAAGGTCGATCGAGACGAAGTCTTGCTCGACATCGGGTACAAGACCGAAGGGGTCATCCCCTCCCGCGAGCTGTCGATCAAACACGACATCGACCCGCATGAGGTAGTCAAGACCGGCGAGCACATCGAGGCTCTTGTCCTGCAGAAGGAGGACAAGGAAGGCCGGCTGATCCTGTCCAAGAAGCGGGCGCAGTACGAGCGCGCCTGGGGCACGATCGAGAAGATCAAGGAGGAGGACGGTGTCGTCACCGGCACCGTGATCGAGGTCGTCAAGGGCGGCCTCATCCTCGACATCGGCCTGCGTGGCTTCCTGCCCGCCTCGCTGGTGGAGATGCGCCGGGTCCGCGACCTGCAGCCGTATGTGGGCCGGGAGATCGAGGCGAAGATCATCGAGCTGGACAAGAACCGCAACAACGTGGTCCTGTCCCGCCGCGCCTGGCTGGAGCAGACCCAGTCCGAGGTCCGGCAGAACTTCCTCAACACGCTGCAGAAGGGCCAGATCCGCAAGGGCGTGGTGTCGTCCATCGTCAACTTCGGGGCGTTCGTCGACCTGGGTGGCGTGGACGGCCTGGTGCACGTGT
>DATIXO010000341.1:0-2040 GCA_035518495.1 Streptosporangiaceae bacterium | reverse complement strand
GCGCAGCGTATCCGCATGCGGCGGATCAGCCGGGTAGTGCCGGGTTCTGGCTCTGTCAGCAGGTAACTGCTGCTGAGTTCGCCGAAGGCGCCGAGCCGGGGGCTGTCCCTGAGCCACGCGGGCAGCAGGTACCGCAAATGGGTATCGGTGAACAGGACGAAGGACTTGCCGGGCTCGGCCTGCCGCACCACGTAATAGGCCGTTCCTGGTGGCCCGTCGGCGACGATATCTCCCACCTGCGGGTGCTGCCAGGCAGCGACGATCCGGCTGTCGTCGGCGACGTGATAGCCGGCGGTTGGTTTCGCCGCGGGCTGGTGACGGGACAGGCGCCGGTAATACCAGTCCACGCATCGGTCCCAGAACTTCGAATCCGAATAGAACCCGGCCCGTCCCTGGCCGATCTGTACGAGCCAGCGCCATAGCTGCTGCGGCGGCGCGTTGATCGTCACGGCGTGGGTGGTCTGGGCGGTCGGAGATGGCACGAGATCGTCTCCCGGAAGCGGCATCGCTCGTTCTTCTGCGGTGGCCCGCCACGCAACCCGTGCGGACGGCCGGGCTCGGCCACCCTGCTCCCGGGATCCTCCCGCGGTGGTTTCCCCGCCCGCGCGGGAACGGCGCGCGGGGGCCTGCGTGCAGAGGCGGGCAGAGAACGACGCCAGACCCGTCGCGGCCCGGGCACCGGTCATGGGCCGGCCGTGGCCGCAGGCCAGCACATCAGGCTTGAGCCCGGCGAGCGCGGCGACGGACTCCTTCGCCGCTGGCCAGTCCCAGGTGGAGATGTACGGCGGCCCGGCGACCCGGTGCTTGCCGATCAGCAGATCGGGCACCGAGTTGAGGTTCACGGTCAGAACCGCGTCGCCGGTGATCAGGACCCGGTCCTGGCTGCGGAAGAACGCCACGTGGCCCGGGGTGTGGCCGGGCGTGGGCACGGCTCGCCAGTCCGGCAGGCCGGGCACCCCGGCCGCCGGGTCGAACGGCACGGCGATGCCCTCCAGGCTGCTGCGGGACACGCTCGCCCGCACTGCCCGGCGCGGCATCAGCGCAAGCAGCGGGGCGATCAGCCACCGGTCGAGCGGGTTGCCGTACTGCGGCAGGTACCGGCCTGCAGCCAGCGGCAGCTCGGCCGGGTGCACATGTACCGGGAGATCCCATAGCCCGGCCAGCTCCCGCGCCGAGCCGGCATGATCGGGATGGATGTGGGTCAGCAAGATCGCTTCAGGACGGGTGCCCGCCCCGAACAGCGACTCCGCCGCCGCCCTGATCAGTTGCCCGCGATGGGGCCACGCGGTATCGATCAGTACCCAGCCCGGGCCGGACCGCACCAGGTACACGTTGGCCTCGGTCAACCCCCGGCCCGTCTCCACCCGGTACACGCCCGGGGCCGTCTCCTCGGGCCTGCCCGGCCTGCCGCCATCTCCTGCATGGTTCGGTCGGGTGTCGGACATGGTTCGCTCCTTCAGCGTGCGGGCTTATCGAGGCCGCCTGCGCCGCCAGCCTGGCGTAACGACCGCCGTCATGCGAGGCCCAGCCCGTGGCGCCCCATCAGTGTCCTGTGCGCATATGCGGGGTGTGGCCGGTGAGCCGGCGTGCAAGTGACACGATCTGGACCGCCAGCGCGACGCAGGAGCCCGCGATGCCGATGACCAGCAGCACCCGCACGGCGGTTGACCAGCCGGACGACAGGTCGAAGGGGAACACCTGCCAGATGCGGATCGCCGTGACCAGCCCGATCCCTGTTGATACCAGGTCGCCAGGCAATTTCACGCCCGGCGAATCATGGACCAGGTACACGACGTTGGCTGCTATCCCTGCCGCCAGCGAGAGGTTGACCAGCCACAACACCTGGTCCGTAGCGCTGGTGAGGAACGGTATCGCCTGCCACCCGGGCGAGCCGTTGAGGATGATCAACAGCGCCGCGCTGAACGCGATGGCGACGCAGTAGCCCGCCCGCCGCGCGCCCGCCGAGGGACGGCGGGCCCGATCCCCCAGTCCCATCGTGGCCTCCCGTCGGATCTGTAACCTGCTACGACGGTAAGCCTG
>DATIXO010000340.1:0-12594 GCA_035518495.1 Streptosporangiaceae bacterium | reverse complement strand
GACCCGGGCGTCGGGGTAGCCGTGGTCGCCGTCGGACCAGACGTAGAAGTCGCCGTAGGGCCCGTCCGGGTTGGCGCGGGACTCCTGGAACCAGGGGTGGTCCTCGCTGGTGTGGTTCATCACCAGGTCGGCGACCACCCGGATGCCGCGCTCGTGAGCGTTGTCGACCAGCTCAATGAAATCCCCGATGTGCCCGAAGTCCGGCAGCACCCTGGTGAAGTCGGAGATGTCGTACCCGCCGTCGCGCAGCGGCGAGTCGTAGATGGGCAGCAGCCAGATGCAGTCGATGCCGAGCCACTGCAGGTAGTCGAGCCGGGAGATGAGCCCGCGCAGGTCGCCGGTGCCGTCGCCGTTGGAGTCGTGGAAACCGCGGACCAGCACCTCGTAGAAAACCGCGCGCTTGTACCACTGCGGGTCGCGCGGCGTGTCGAACGAGAACGGGTCAGGAATCGGCTCTCCCGGCGGCGGGGCGAATCCCGCTGGCTGCGCGGGCAGGGGAGATGGCGGCCCGGGCGGGCTCCGGTCAGGCTCAGTGGCCACGTGCTTCTCCTGCGGACGGGCGGTGCACCGTCAGGTGGCCACCTGCGGCGTCACGGTGAAGATATGGGCTGGCGCGATGGCCGGGTCGAGGCGCACGTAGTTCGCCTGCCCCCACTGGTAGGAGTTCCCGGACAGCTCGTCTGTGACAACGAACTGCGACCCGTAATCCATATCCAGCGCGGGCATATCGAGCCAGACCGTGGCCTCGCGTGGTGCATGCGGATCGAGGTTCACCACGACCAGGACCGTGTCGGCGTCCCGCTGGCTGCGTTTGGAGAAGCACATCATGTCCGGCTGGTCGACGTGATGGAAGCGTAGATTACGCAACCAGTGGGTCGCCGGGTGGGCTTTTCTGATCGCGTTGAGCCTGGTGATGAACGGCGCGATGCCGTCCGGCGGCTGCTCCGCGCGCGCCCAGTCGCGCGGCCGGTACTGGTACTTCTCCGAATCCAGGTATTCCTCGCTGCCCGGCCGGACGGGCGTGTTCTCGCACAGCTCGTAGCCCGAGTACATGCCCCAGGACGGGGACAGCATGGCGGCCAGCACCGCGCGCACCCGGAAGGCGGGCGGCCCGCCGTGCTGGAGATACTCGTGCAGGATGTCGGGGGTGTTGGTGAAGAAGTTGGGCCGCATGTACGCGGCGGCGGGGCCGGAAAGCTCGCGCAGGTAGTCGGTGAGCTCGGCGGCGTTGTTCCGCCAGGTGAAGTACGTGTAGGACTGGTGAAAGCCGATCTTGGCGAGGGTGTGCATCATGGCGGGACGGGTGAACGCCTCCGCGAGGAAGATCACATCCGGGTCGGTGCGGTCCACCTCCGCCAGCAGCCGCTCCCAGAACGGCAGCGGCTTGGTGTGGGGGTTGTCCACCCGGAAGATCCGGACCCCGTGATCCATCCAGTGCCGCAGCAGCCGCAGCGCCTCCGTGTAGAGGCCCTCGGGATCGACGTCGAAGGTGAGCGGGTAGATGTCCTGGTACCTCTTGGGCGGGTTCTCCGCGTAGGCGATCGCGCCGTCGGCCCGGTGGACGAACCAGTCCGGGTGCTGGGTCACCCAGGGGTGGTCCGGCGACGCCTGCAGCGCGAAGTCGAGCGCCACCTCGAGCCCGGCCTGGCGGGCCTGGCGGACGAAGGCGTCGAAGTCGGCCAGGGTGCCGAGCTCGGGGTGGACGGTGTCGTGACCGCCCTCGGCTGAGCCGATCGCCCACGGCGAGCCCGGGTCGCCGGGGCCGGCCGCCAGCGCGTTGTTCCGCCCCTTGCGGGCGGTCGTCCCGATCGGGTGGACCGGCGGCAGGTAGACCACGTCGAAGCCCATGGCCGCGATCTTCTCCAGCCGGCACGCGGCGCTGCGCAGGGTCCCGCCGGCCGGCTCGCGGCGCCCCATCGGGTCGGTGCGCACCCCCTCCGAGCGGGGGAAGAACTCATACCACGCCCCGTAGAGCGCGCGCTGCCTGTGCACCACCAGCGGGTAGCTCGCCGACCGGGTCACCAGCTCGCGCAGCGGGTAGGCGGTGAGGATCGCCGCGATGTCCTCGTCATCGGCGGCGGCCAGCCGGTCCCAGGGCGGGATCGCCGGGTCCCGCAGCCGGGCGGCGAGCGCCATCAGCGCCGAACGGGCGGCCCGCGCCGCCTGGGCGGCGCGGGCCGCGTCACCCCAGCGCGTGCCCGGCGGGGCCGCACGGCCGGGTGCGGCGCCCCTGACGGGCGCGGCAGGCCGGATGGCCCTGGCCGCCCGCTCGAACAGCAGCGCGCCCTCGGCCATCATGAGGCCGACGTCCAGCCCGCGCGGGACCTTGATGGCGGCGTCGTGGCGCCAGTGCGCGATCGGGTCCCCCCACGCCTCGACCTGGAACTGCCACCGGCCTTCGCAGCCCACCGTGACCGGCGCCCCGTACCGGTCGGTGCCGGGTGCGAGCTCGGTCATGCCGACCAGCGGCTGCCGCTCGCCGCCGGGGGTGCGCAGGACCACCGCGGTGCCGAGCATTTCGTGGCCTTCCCGGAAGACGGTGGCGCTGACCTCGAAGGTCTCGCCAGCCACCGCTTTGGCGGGGCGCCGCCCGCATTCCAGGACAGGCTGCACATCCAGGATGGGTATGCGTCCGATCACCTCTGAACGCTACCCACTTACCGGGCCGGCGTATCAGGCGGTACCCGGGTCCATCGCAGCCGGGTCCACGGCAGCCGGGTTCGCAGCACCGGGCGGCGCACGTTAAGGTCACGGTGCGTGAGAGCCATCCGCTGTTTCACCATCCGGGCCACGCTGCCGGAGCCGCTCGCGGCGCTGCGCGTGCTGATGCTGAACCTCCGCTGGTCCTGGCACGCTGGCGCGCGGGAGCTGTTCGCCGCGATCGATCCGGCCGGCCGGGCGGAGGCCGGCCGTGACCCGATCGCCCTGCTCGGCGAGGTGCCGCCGGAGCACCTGGCCCAGCTCGCCGCCGACCGGGGATACCTGGGCCGCCTCGGCGAGATGGCCGAGGACCTGCAGGAGTACCTGACCGGGCCGCACTGGTACCAGCGGTGCGCGGATGAGCTCGCCAGCGCGCCAGCGGCGGTCGCGTACTTCTCGCCGGAGTACGGGATCGCCAGCGCCCTGCCCCAGTATTCCGGCGGGCTCGGCATCCTGGCCGGTGACCACCTCAAGGCCACCAGCGACCTGGGCGTGCCGCTGATCGGGGTGGGCCTGCTGTACCGGCACGGCTACTTCAGCCAGTCGCTGTCCGCGGAGGGCTGGCAGCTGGAACGCTACCCGGGGGCCGACCCGAACGGGCTGCCGCTGACGATGCTGCGCGACGAGGGCGGGGCCCCGATCCGGGTCGGCGTCACGCTGGCCGAGGGCCGGGTGCTGGCCGCGCACGTCTGGCTCGCCCAGGTGGGCCGGGTGCCGCTGCTGCTGCTCGACTCGTACGTGGAGGAGAACGAGCCCGCCCTGCGGGAGGTCACCGACCGGCTCTACGGCGGCGGGACCGAGCACCGGCTCCGGCAGGAACTGCTGCTCGGGATCGGCGGGGTGCGGGCGGTGCGGGCGTTCTGCGCGCTGGCCGGGCATCCGCAGCCGGAGGTCTTCCACACCAACGAGGGCCATGCGGGCTTCCTCGGCCTGGAGCGGATCCGCGAGTACGCGCAGGCGGGGCTCAGCTTCGACGAGGCGATCGAGGTGTGCCGGGCGGGCACGGTGTTCACCACCCATACCCCGGTGGCGGCCGGCATTGACCGCTTCCCCCGCACGCTGGTCGAGGAGCATTTCAGCGGGCCCGCCGCCGATCCCGCGCTGCCCTGCGACCGGGTTCTCGCGCTGGGCGCGGAGACCTATTCCGGCGGCGACCCGGCGGTGTTCAACATGGCCGTGATGGGGATGCGGCTGGCGCAGCGGGTGAACGGGGTGAGCCAGCTGCACGGGCGGGTGAGCCGGGCGATGTTCGCGGGCCTGTGGCCCGGGTTCGACCCGGACGAGGTGCCCATCTCCTCGATCACCAACGGGGTGCACGCCGCCACCTGGGTGGCGCCGGAGATCCTGGCGCTGGCGGCCGGCGACGGCGGTTCCTCCGGTACGGAACCGGCCGGGGACGGCGAGGCCTGGGAGCAGGTCGCGGCGACCGGACCGGCCCGGATCTGGGAGATCCGCCGCCTGCTGCGGCAGCGGCTGGTGGATCAGGCGCGGCAGCGGCTCCGCGCATCCTGGCGGCAGCGCGGCGCCTCCGACGCCGGGCTTGGCTGGACCCAGGAGGTTCTCGACCCCGGCGTGCTGACGATCGGCTTCGCCCGCCGGGTTCCTTCCTACAAGCGGCTGACCCTGATGCTGCACGACCAGGAGCGGCTGCGCTCGCTGCTGCTGCACCCGCAGCGCCCGGTCCAGATCGTGATCGCGGGCAAGGCCCACCCCGCGGACGAGAGTGGCAAGCAGCTCATCCAGCAGATGGTCCGGTTCGCCGACGAGGAGGCGGTGCGGCACCGGATCGTGTTCCTGCCCGACTACGACATGGAACTGGCGCATGCCCTGGTGCAGGGCTGCGATGTGTGGCTGAACAACCCGCTCCGGCCGCTGGAGGCGTGCGGCACCTCCGGGATGAAGTCGGCGCTGAACGGCGGGCTGAACCTGTCGATCAAGGACGGCTGGTGGGACGAGTGGTACGACGGCGAGAACGGCTGGCAGATCCCGTCGGCGGACGGGGTGGAGGACACCGAGCGCCGGGATGAGCTGGAGTCGGCCGCCCTGTATGACGTGATCGAGACCGCGGTGGCCCCGCTGTTCTACGACGCTGGCGGCGACGGGCTGCCGGGCCGGTGGCTGGAGATGGTCGCGCACACCTTCCGGACACTGGGACCGCTGGTGCAGGCGTCGCGGATGGTCCGCGACTATGTGACCGGCCTGTACGTGCCCGCGGCACAGGCGTCACGCCTGCTCGCCGGGGAGCGGGAGGGGCAGCCCTTCGCCGCCGCCCGCGAGCTCGCCGCCTGGAAGCACAAGCTGAGCACGGCCTGGGACGGCGTCCGGATCGAGCACGTCGAGGCGGAGGACGGCCAGCGCGGCCCAGGGGGCAGTCTCCAGGTCCGGGCGAGCGTCGCGCTGGGCAAGCTGTCTGCCGCGGACGTCGAGGTCGAGGTCGTCTGCGGCCGGGTAGGCGATGACGACGAGATCGCCGAGCCGGTGGTCAGCGGGATGTCGCTCGACGAGAGCGGCAGCGACGCGGGCATCGCCCGCTATGCGGGGCAGGCCGATCTCGGCAGGCCCGGGCCGTTCGGCTACACCGTCCGGGTGGTGCCCCGCCATCCGCTGCTGGCCAGCAGCGCGGAGATGGGGCTGGTGACCTTCCCCGAGGTGCCCGCCGGGATGACCAACGGCGATCTGCGCTGACCCGGGCCGGCCGGGCGGGCGGCCAATTGTGCTACCGCTCGGATGTGAACCGTTGCTGTGAGTGAGGCGTCTTCCTTAGGCCATGTCTCGTAGGTCTCCAGCCTGCTGCGCGTCCGCCGGACGGGCGTCTCGCCGCGTGTGCCTTGCGATCCCCACCCGCCTCCCCATCCCCCTTCATGGCACCGCTCGCGACGGCATAGATCTACCAGACACGGCCTAGGCCCAGGCGATATGCAGGTGAAAGGATGACAGCGATGGCGAGGGCAGACGTGCAGTCCGAGCGCCTCCTGACCCCGGCAGAGGTGGCGGCGCTGCTGCGGGTCGACCCCAAGACGGTCACCCGGTGGGCGGAGCAGGGCAAGTTCTCCTCGATCAGGACGCTGGGTGGCCATCGCCGCTACAGCGAGGCCGAGATCCACGCCTTCCTGGCCGGGGCCGGGCAGGCGTCAGGGGCGGGGCGCATCGGGTAGCCCGCTGGTGGCGCGCTACGCGGCGGGTCCCGCGCTGGCCCTGCGGGCCGCGAAACAGGCGATCGACGACGGCCTGGAAACCGGCCCCGGCACCGGCCTGGAGATCGGGCGGCCGCACTTCGCGGGGCTGTTCGCGACCGAGGATCAGCGCGCGGGAATGCGCAGTTTCATCGAGAATGGCCCTGGGAAGGCCACCTTCACGGGACGCTGACGCGCCTGCGCGAGCGCTCCGGTGTCCGGTCCCACCCGGCGCGGCGCAAGGAGCAGCAGAGCCCATGCACCCGATCACCAGGAGGGCATGCCCGGCATGAGCGAGCCAGCCGACGGCCTGTCGCTGGACATGGTCACCGCCGCGCTCCGCGCCGACAGCGCGGACGTGGCCATCTACGCCCGGGTGCTGACCGAGTCGCTCGGCGGGGCGCTGCCGCCCGGCTGCGTGACGATCGACCGGTCCAGGACCATGTCCGACCGCATGCACGGGCGCCCGGGACAGGTATCGAAGATCACCGTCCGGCTGGGCGAGCAGGTGCTGTCGCTCGGGGTCGAGCCCGGCCGGGAGCCGTCCGCCGAGATCTGCCGGGAGGTCCGGGGTGTCGTCCTGTCACGTCAGCCGGTCGGCATCCAGCAGTGGACCGGCGAGCTCGCCAGGGCACTGGTGTCCCATGCCGAACAGAACGCCCAGGCTGCCCAGGCGCTGCGTAAGCTGGTGGCGGGACCGTAGGCGTGTCGGGTGGATCTGTGCCGGGCCGGCGCGACAGGCTCTGGGAAGGGAGCGGCTGACTCGCCGTTTGGGGGCAAGCGGTGCGGTGCTCGGGAGTGAGCCTCGTCTGTGGGGACTGCCATGACTGCTGAGGACCAGATGCCGGCCAGGCTCGGGCCCTACAGCCTGCTCGGGCGGATCGGCGAGGGCGGGATGGGCGTCGTCTTCCTGGCCCGCGACGCCAGCGGCCAGACGGTCGCGCTCAAGGTCCTGCGCTCGGCCGTGGCCGAGGAGCCGACGGCACGGCAGCGGCTGGCGCGTGAGGTCGAGACCATGCGCCGGGTGCGCAGCCCTTATGTCGCGGAAGTCATCGACGCCGACCTGGCGGGTGACATGCCCTATATCGTCACCCGTTACGTGCCCGGCCGGACCCTGGACCAGGTGGTCACCGAGGCCGGGCCGCTGCCGCCGTCCGCCCTGCTGCGGCTGGCCTGCGGACTCGCCGACGCGCTCGCCGCGGTGCACGCCGCGGGGGTGGTGCACCGTGACCTCAAGCCCAGCAACGTGATGCTGCTCGGGGAGCTGCCGGTCGTCATCGACTTCGGCATCGCGCAGGGCCCGGACGCGACCCGGCTGACCATGACCGGGATGTTCATGGGAACGCCCGGCTACCTCGCGCCAGAGGTGATCGAGGGACAGCAGAGCAGCGAGGCCTCCGACGTCCATGCCTGGGGCGCGACCGTTGCCTTCGCCGCCACCGGCCACCCGCCGTTCGGGACCGGCGCCTACGAGACCATTTTCTACCGGATCGTGAACGGGCAGCCCGACCTCACCGGGGCCCCGTCATCCCTGCTGCCGCTGCTGAAGGCGGCCCTGTCCAGGGACCCGGGGCAGCGCCCGCTGGCGGCGCGGCTCAGTGCCCGGGCCGCGGCGCTCGATCCCCGCGGGATCGCCGGGGCAGCGGGCCCTGGGCTCAGCACCGTCACCGCGGTCCCGGCAACCAGCGCCGATCAGGCTCCCGGCCTCATCCCGGGCCTGGCGGGCGCTGGTGGGCCGGAGGGTGCCGGAAATGGGCTGCCGGGAGCTGGTAACGGCGTGGCCGGCGCCGGTAACGGGGTGGCGGGCGCCGGCAACGGGCTGGCGGGCGCCGGCAACGGGGTGGCGAATGGCGGCAACGGGTCGGCGGCCCCGGCCGGCTGGCTCCCGCCCGCGGACTTCGCCGACGTGCTGCCGCCGGTGCAGTACGGGCCCGGCCCAGCCCGGCCGCCCAGGCCCAGCCCGCCGCCGGTGCCTGACCCGCCCCCGCGCCGGAACCCGTTCGCCCCTGCTGGCCCGCAGCCGGATGGGGCCCGGAAGGCGCGCTGGCCCTCGGCCATGGTGGCCGTGACGATCGTGGCCGCGGTGGGCATCAGCGTGATCCTGCCGGTGGTCGGCGCACTGGGATCACTGGCGCTCATCGTCTTGCTGCGTTCCGCCGAACTGGTCCGGGAGCGGGCCGTGCAGCGGCGCTCGGCGCGCGGTGCCAGGCCCAGCGACCGGGCCGTGCTGACGGCCCTCGTCCCCTGGTACCTGCTGCGGTCGGTGCTCGGCTGCCTGCTGCTCGCGCCGTTCGCGCTGGCCGCCGCCGTGGTGGTGGGCGGGGTGGCGATCTCGGTCTCGCCCGGTCATCATCTTCCCCGTGCGGTCGCGGCCGCCGCCGGGACGATCGTCGCCTTCTACGGGTTCGGCCCGGGATCGGCGAGGCCGCGGCGGCAGCTCAGCCGGATCTACGGCGCCGTGGCCACCACCCGGGCGGTGCAGGCGCTGGCGCTGGCCGGAATGACCGCGTTCGCGCTCGCCGCGCTCGCGGCCGCGGCCTCATGGCCTTCCCTGTACTGGCCGGCCGGGGCGCCCGGCGGGGTCTGGCATTTCGGCATGGCCCACGTGGGGCCGGTCGTGCACCTCGGGCCGGTCCGGCAGCTGGGCCTGGCGGGCCGGTTCCTGCTGGACCGCCTGCACAGCGGCTCGCCTGCACAGCGGCTGAGATAGCGCGCCCGCGGCCAGGGCTCACACCTGCCTGGGCTTAGCTGGCCTGCCGGTCCGGCCGCGACGTCACCGTCTCCGGCCGTGACGTCACCGTCTCCGGCCGGTCGGCCGGAGGCCTGAGCCCGGGCTGCGGCTCCGGGCGCCCGGTCGGCGGGAGGGGCCTGACCAGGCCGAGCGCGACCACCTCGTTGGCCAGCCGGACCCGCCGGTTCGCGCCCTCCGGGATCCGGAACTTCTGGTAGAGGCGCAGGAGATGCTGTTTGACGGCGGCCTCGGTGACCACCAGGTCGGTGGCGATCTCCCGCGCGGTGGCGGGCGCGACGAACGCCTCGTCGGACAGGGCGGGCCGGCACAGCGACGTCAGCACGTCGAGCTCACGGCGGGTCAGCTCCGGGCTCGCCGAGCGCCGGAGCTCCACCTCGGCGGCGATGTCCTCCTTCGGGATGCCGCCGATCCGGCAGCGGGCGGCGCCGAAGCTGAGCACGTCGCCGTCCTCGAGCACCCGCCGGGCAACCAGCCGCCCGTTCACCCGGGTGCCGTTGCGTGATAAACCGAGGTCCGCGACGTAGGCGTAGGGCCCATGCCGGACGATCTCGGCATGAAGGCGGGAAACGCTCGGATCACCCAGACGCACGTCGACCGCGCCGCCGCGCCCGATCGTGGTGACTGTGCCGGACAGCGGGATGACCGCTCCCGTTTCCTCAATGCGGATGTAGGGCCCCTCCACAAGGTCCTCCTGGGCTGGCTGAGTCGCCACTGTGGCCTTACGGTCCAGTTACCCCTACCCGGGCGGGTCGTACCACTTTCACGGGCACGGGTTCGCCCGCCAGGCCGGAGGGCCTGAGCTGCCCGCCTGCCCCGGTGCCCAGGGGGCGCCGGCCGGGACCGACAGGAGCGGCGGGCAGAAGTACACTGCCGAGCGAGCCCTCCCGGAGGAAGCACGACAATGGCGGACACGACCTCCAAGGGCCTGGCGGACGTCATCGCCGCGTCAACAGCGTTGAGCGATATCGATGGCCGGGCTGGCCTGCTGTTCTACCGCGGGTACGACATTCATCAGCTGGCGGGGGCGGCGACCTTCGAGGAAATCGCCTATCTCCTGCAGCGTGGCCATCCGCCCAGCCGCGCCGAATTGACGGGCTACGCGGAGGAGATCGCCGCCGGCCGCGCGCTCGGCCCGCTGGTGACCGACTGCCTGCCCGACGTGGCGGCCCGGCAGTCGCCGATGGAGGCGATGCGCAGCCTGGTCTCGCTGGCGAGCGCCGGCGACCCGGACGCCGGCTCCAACTCCGCCGAGGCGAACATCGGCAAGGCCGCCCGGCTCACCGCGCAGCAGCCGGTCCTGGTCGCCGCCTATCACGCCGCGCGGGAAGGGGGAAAGGTCAGCCCGGCCGAGCCGGGGCTGGGGCTGGCCGCCAACTTCCTGCTGCAGTTGCGGGGCGCGCCGCCGGCCCCGCGCGAGGCGGAGATCTTCGACACCTGCCTGGTGCTGCACGCCGACCACACGATGAACGCGTCGACGTTCGCCGCCCGGGTCTGCGCGGCCACCCTGTCCGATATGCATTCGGCGGTGGTGGCGGCGATCGGCACCCTCAAGGGGCCGCTGCACGGCGGGGCGAACGAGCAGGTCATGCGCACGCTGGTGGACATCAGGACCGCGGCACCCGATGACCCGGTGGGCGCGGTGGAGCGAGAAGTGCGCGACCGGCTGGCCCGGGGTGAGAAGATCATGGGATTCGGCCACCGTGTCTACAAGACCGAGGACCCACGCGCCACCCATCTGCGCCAGATGTCGGGTGAGCTCGCCGCGGCCGCCGGTGACGATACCTACTACCGGATGTCGCGGCGGATGGAGGAGATCGTGCTGGCAGAGAAGGGCCTCTACCCGAACGTGGACTTCTTCGCCGCCACCGTCTACCACTACCTGCAGATCCCCGCCGACCTGTTCACCCCGGTCTTCTCGGTGAGCCGGATGGCCGGCTGGACGGCCCACGTCATGGAGCAGCACGCCGACAACCGGCTCATCCGGCCGGACAGCGAATACACCGGTGAGCACGGCCTCACCTGGACGCCACTGGACGAGCGGTGAGCGGGGCCGCGGGCAGTGCCCCCCGGGGAACCAGGCGGGCCGCCGCGGGGCCGGCCGTCACCGCTCCGGCCCGCAGGCGGGGCGCGGCCGCCGGCCGGGGAGCGCGCGCCCCGAGGGCAAAGCCGCCCCGGCTGGCCCAGCTTCCCTACCTGCTCGTGCTGGCGATCGCCATCGGCGGGCTGGCGTGGATGTGGCAAGGCGGCGTTCAGCGGGCCAGAGAAGGTACGTTGGCCTTGGCAGGCGCGATGTTCATCGGCGCGCTGGCCAGGCTGGTGCTGCCGGAAGCGCGGGCAGGCATGCTCGCTTCCCGGCGGCGCCTCGTCGACGTGGTGGCGCTGGCCGCCCTGGCCATCGGCCTGCTGGCCGCCGGCCTGGTGCTGCCGGTGCCGTCGTGACCAGGGCTCCCGCCTGCGCCCCGCCGGTTTCACGGCCGGATCGCACCCGAGGAGAAGACTGAAGGCGTGGAGGAGAGGAAGACGCTGGCATGCCCAAGATCAAGGTAGCCAACCCCGTCGTCGAGATCGACGGCGACGAGATGACGCGGATCATCTGGAGCTTCATCAAAGACCAGCTGATCCTGCCCTATCTGGATATAGACCTGAAGTACTACGACCTGTCCATCACCCATCGTGACGCGACCGATGACCAGGTCACCGTGGACGCGGCGAACGCGATCAAGCGCTACGGGGTGGGGGTCAAATGCGCCACCATCACCCCGGACGAGGCCAGGGTGGCCGAGTTCGGGCTGAAGAAGATGTGGCGGTCGCCGAACGGCACGATCCGCAACATCCTCGGCGGGGTGGTGTTCCGCGAGCCCATCGTGGTGCACAGCGTCCCGCGGTTCGTGCCCGGCTGGGTCAAGCCGATCATCATCGGCCGCCACGCGCACGCCGACCAGTACCGGGCGACGGACTTCGTGGTGCCCGGCCCGGGCCGGGTGATGATCTCGTATGAGCCCGACGGGGGCACCCCGGCGGAGCGGTTCGAGCGCGAGGTGGCCGTCTTCCCCGGCGGCGGCGTGGCGATGGGCATGTACAACTTCGACGACTCGATCCGCGACTTCGCCCGGGCCACGATGCGTTACGCGCTCAACCGCGGCTACCCGCTCTACCTGTCCACCAAGAACACCATCCTCAAGGCCTACGACGGGCGCTTCAAGGACCTGTTCGAGGAGATCTTCGAGTCCGAGTTCAAGGCCGATTTCGAGGCGGCCGGCCTCAGCTACGACCACCGCCTCATCGACGACATGGTCGCCCAGGTGCTCAAGGGCGAGGGCGGCCTGGTGTGGGCGTGCAAGAACTACGACGGGGACGTGGAGTCCGATGTGGTCGCACAGGGGTTCGGCTCACTGGGCCTGATGACCAGCGTGCTGATGACGCCGGACGGCCGGACGGTGGAGGCGGAGGCGGCGCACGGCACCGTCACCCGGCACTACCGCATGCACCAGCAGGGCAAGCCCACCTCGACGAACCCGATCGCCTCCATCTTCGCCTGGACCCGCGGCCTCGCCCACCGCGGCACGCTCGACGGTACCCCGGAGGTCACCGTCTTCGCCGAGACGCTGGAGAAGGTCTGCGTCCAGACGGTGGAAAGCGGCAAGATGACCAAGGACCTCGCGCTGCTGGTCGGCGCCAATACGCCGTTCCTGTCCACCGAGGAGTTCCTGGCCGTGCTCGACGACAACCTCCGGGCGGCGACAGCCGCCTGAGGCGGGTTCCGGGCGCAGACTCATACCGAAGGAGAGCACCGACATGGCCCGTAAGGGGAAGGTGAGCGTCGTCGGGGCCGGGTTCTACGGCTCGACCACCGCGCAGCGGCTCGCCGAGTACGACATCTTCGATGAGGTGGTCCTCACCGACATCATCGAAGGCAAGCCCGAGGGCATCGCGCTCGACATGAACCAGTCACGGCCGATCGAGGGCTTC
>DATIXO010000339.1:0-2015 GCA_035518495.1 Streptosporangiaceae bacterium | reverse complement strand
CTCCGGGATGCCGGCCTCCACCTTCCCCACCAGGTCCGCGCCCACGTCGGCGGCCTTGGTGTAGATGCCGCCGCCCAGCTGCGCGAACAGCGCCACGAACGACGCGCCGAAGCCGTAGCCGACGATGATCAGCGGGATCTTCGTGATCGGGATCAGGGTGAAGGTGTGGACCAGGAAGTACAGGCCGCCCACGCCCAGCAGGCTCATCGCCACCACGAACAGGCCCGATACCGCGCCGCCCCGGAGGGCCGCCTGCAGCGCGCGGTTGAGGCTCGTGCGCGCCGCGCTCGCCGCCCGGATGTTCGAGCGGATCGAGACGAACATCCCGACGTAGCCCGCGATGCCCGAGCACAGGGCGCCGAAGAAGAACGACGCCGTCGTGGCCAGCGTGAGCCACAGCCGCGACACCTCGCCGGGATCGTTCGGGCTCGGCGTGCGCACGAACTGGTAGATCAGGAAGATGATGAGCCCGACCACCACCGACAGCGTGGCGATGGTCCGGTACTGCCGCTTCAGGAAGGCTTCAGCGCCCTCCTGGATCGCGTCGGAGATGGTCCGCATCTCCGGCGTGCCGTTGTCCATCTTGAGGACCCAGCGGGCCAGGCCGAGGGCCACGAGGAGCGCCAGGACGCTCACGACCAGGACGAGACCGATGATCATTGGATTCCGGGGTCAGCGGGTGTCGGATTCGGACTGCCAAGAGCCGCGAAAAGTAGCGGCGGGAGAGCCGATTCACAACGTGAAGGTGATCCGGAACAGGGCGGGCACGGGCCGGCCGTCCACCGTGTGGGCCGGCGAGAAGGTGTAGCGGCGCAGCCGGTCGAGGAAATCGCTGGCGAACTTGTGGTCCCTGGGCATGGGATCCAGCGCGACGTGCACGACCTCGCCGCTCTCGGAGATCTCGAAAACAGCGGTGATGGCGGTGCCCCGCAGCGACGACGGCGGATGGACCGGCGGCATGATGATGCCCTGGGGCTGTGCCTGGAAGATCGTCCCGCCGCCGCCGGAGTCCGGGCCGGTGCCGGGGCCGACGCCGGAGCCGCTGCCGCCGCCGCTGCCCGTGCCGGAGCCCGGCCCGGTGCCGGGCCCCAGCCCCGACCCGGCGCCCGGTCCGGCGGCCGGCTGCCCGCCGGCCGGCGGGTGCGGGACGGTGTCGGGCTGCGGCGCCGGGACGACGACGGCGAGCTGTGTGGGGAGGATGACTTGCGGCTCGGGCGCGGGCGGCGCGGGCTGCGCCACGGGCGGCGGGGGCGCTACCAGCAGGACGAGCGTGCGGTTGCCGCCGCCCCCTCCGCCCCCGCGGCCGTGCCCGGGACCCGGCGCGCGGTCGGCCAGCACGAAGCGGCTGCCGCCCCACAGCAGCAGGGCCACCACGCCCAGATGCACCGCGGCCGACAGGAGCACGCCGCGGATGCCCCCGCGCTCGTGCGCCAGCCGGCCGAATGGTGTGGCGAGCGGAACCCGTCGCATCGCCCCGTGCTCGCTAGGCATCGTCTGCGTCCCTACGCCCCGCGAGCCACCGATGTTCCACCGCCCGAAGCGGCGGTGGGCTTACGAGCCTCCCGCTGCCGCCGCCGCGGCCTGCGCGTTGCCCGGCGCGAGACCGAACACCTGCACGCCGGCGCCGCGGGCGACGTCGATCACGTTGATCACCTGCGAGTACGGCCGCGAGTCGTCCGCCTTGATGAACAGCAGCTTGTCGGGCCGGATGTTGTAGATGTCGTACAGCCGCTGCGCCAGGCCGGCGGAATCCACCGGCTGGGTGTTGATGGCCATCGAGCCGTCGGCCTTGATCTCCAGGATGATCTGGTTGGAGTTGGCCGCGTTCTTGGTCTTCTCCTCGCGGGGCACCTGGATGTCGAGCGCCTTCCGCGCCAGCGGCAGGGTGATCATGAAGATCACCAGCAGCACCAGCAGCACGTCGATCAGCGGCGTGATGTTGATGTTGGAGTTCATGCTGCTGCCGCCGCCACCGGTCGTCATCGCCATGGCTAGTTCCCTCCCGGCCGCGACGA
>DATIXO010000338.1:0-2957 GCA_035518495.1 Streptosporangiaceae bacterium | reverse complement strand
ACCGTCGCGATCAGCAGGATCCAGACGATGGAGACCGGGATCAGCAGCTTCCAGCCGATCGCCATGAGCTGGTCGTACCGGACCCGGGGCAGGGTGCCGCGCAGCCAGATGTAGCAGAACAGGAAGATGTAGACCTTGATCACGAACCACAGCACCGGCCACCAGCCGCTGTTCGCGCCCGACCAGATGGACAGCGGCCACGGCGCCCGCCAGCCGCCGAGGAACAGCGTGGTGGCCAGCGCGGCGACCGTCGTCATGTTGATGTACTCGGCCAGGTAGAACATCGCGAACTTCATCGACGAGTACTCGGTGTGGTACCCGGCGACCAGCTCGCCTTCGCCCTCGGGCAGGTCGAACGGCAGCCGGTTGGTCTCGCCCACCATGGTGAACAGGTAGATGACGAACGAGACCGGCAGCAGCCAGGCGTACCACTCGTGCTGCTGCGCGGTGACGATCGCGGTGGTGGACAGCGAGCCCGCGTACAGGAACACGGCCACGAAGGCGAGCGCCATCGCGATCTCGTAGCTGATCACCTGGGCCGCGGACCGCAGCGCGCCGAGCAGCGAGTACGGCGACCCGGAGGACCAGCCGGCCAGCACGATCCCGTACACGCCGATCGAGCTCATGGCCAGCACGAGCAGCACCGCCACCGGCAGGTCGGCGAGCTGCAGCGGGGTCCGGTGATGGAAGATCGAGACGATCGGGCCGACCGGGATGATCGCGAAGCCGACGAAGGCGCAGGTCGCCGAGATCAGCGGCGCGGCGATGAACACCGCCTTGTCCGAGCCCAGGGGGATGATGTCTTCCTTCAGCGGCAGCTTGAGCGCGTCGGCGATCGGCTGCAGCAGGCCGTAGGGCCCGGCCCGGTTCGGGCCCGGCCGGTTCTGCATCCGGCCGATGACCCGGCGCTCCGCCCAGATCATGAACATGGTCGTCAGCAGCAGGAACAGGAAGACGGCCGCGACCTTCAGCAGCACCATCCACCAGATGAGCGGGTAGAAGTCCAGGAGCGTGGGGTCTGTCGCGGGCACCGCGAGCACATGCTGCAGCAGCACCGCCTGATCGGTCATTCCGGCCTCCTCAGCGTGACCGTGGCACCGTGCCCCACGCCGAGCTGGGCGCGGATGGTAGGCCCGGTTTCCGGTACCGCGCTCCCCGGGGCCAGGCCCGCCGCCGGGAGCCAGACCACGTGATCCGCCATCGGCACGACCTCGGCGGGGACCGTCACCGACCCTCGGTCGGTGGCCACGGTCACCTTATCGCCATCGGCCACGCCGGCCTCGGCCGCGGTCGCCGCGGACATCCTGGCCACGGCCGGCCGGGCGGTACCGGCCAGGGCCGGCTCGCCGTCCTGCATCCGGCCGCTGTCCAGCAGCTGGTGCCAGGTCGCCAGCAGTGCTGTGTTGTCCCGGGGGGAGCGATCCCCCCCAGACCCTGTTTCCTCGGGGGGACGATCCCCCCCAGACCCCCCCTGCTCATGGGGGGGCGGCCCGCCCCCCCAGACCCCCCTGGGGGGGGAAACCTCGGCCAGACGCGGGGGCTCGGGACGGGTGCCGCGCCAGCTGCCGAGCCCGGCGAGCTCGGCCCGGGCGGCCGCCGCGTCGGGCAGGCCGAGGTGCACGTCCATCTGGTCGGCGATCGCGCCGAGCACGTACAGGTCCGTGCGCACCTCGGGAACATGCAGCGCGGCCTCGAACGAGCCGCCGCGCCCCTCCCAGTTCACGAACGTCCCGGGCTTCTCCGCGACGGCGGCGACGGGGAAGACCACGTCGGCGCGGTCGGTGACCGCGCTCGCCCGCAGCTCCAGGCTGACGACGAAGGGCGCCATCTCGATCGCGGCCAGCGCGGCCTGCGGATCGGGCAGGTCCACGGGGTCGACCCCGGCTATCACCAGGGCGCCGAGTTCGCCGTTCGCCGCGGCGGCGAGCATCGCCGCGGTATCGCGCCCGGCGTCTTCGGGCAGCGAGCTCTTGCCCCAGGCCCTGGCCACCTCGGCGCGCGCCGCGGCATCGGTCACCGGGCGGCCGATGGGCAGCAGCCCGGGCAGGGCTCCCGCCTCGACGGCGCCCCGCTCGCCGGCCCGCCGCGGCACCCAGGCGAGCCGCGCGCCGGACGCGGCGGCGAGGATGGCCACGGCCGCGAGCGCGCCTGGCACCTCCGCGAGCCGCTCGCCGGCCAGGATCACCGCGCCCGGCGCGCCGAGCGCCTGGCTGGCCCGCTGCCAGCGGCCGTCGTCCGGGTCCGCCCCGGAGACCCGGCCAGCCGAGGAACTGCCCGCCGCCAGCGCGGTCAGCGCGGCTGGCTCCTCCCCGGGCAGGGTGGCCAGCAGCTCGCCGGACAGCTTGGCCAGCCCCGGGCTGGCCAGCGCCGCGACGGAGAACACCTGGAGGTGACGGCGCCGGACCGCCTTGCGCAGCCGCAGGAAGACGACGGGCGACTCGTCCTCTGGCTCGAATCCGGCCAGCAGCACGGCGGGCGCCTGCTCCAGGTCCGCGTAGCTGACGCCGATGTCGCGCCCGGCCACGCAGGCGGCCAGGAACTGCTCTTCCTCGGCCGAGTGCGGGCGCGCCCGCATGTCGACGTCGTTGGTGTCCAGGGCGACCCTGGCGAACTTCGCGTAGGCGTAGGCGTCCTCGAGGGTCAGCCGCCCGCCGGCCAGCACGCCGGCGCCGCGCGCGGCCTGGGTGCCGGGGTCGGCGTCGCGCGCCATCACCAGGCCGGCCGCGGCCACCGCCAGCGCGTGCGGCCAGGACGCCGGGACCAGTACCCCAGCCTCGTCCCGGACCAGCGGGGTGGTCAGCCGATCCGGCCGGGTCGCGTAGGTGAACGCCCACCGGCCCTTGTCGCAGTTCCACTCCTCGTTGACGGCCGGGTCCTCGCCGGCCAGCCGGCGCAGCACCCGGCCGCGCCTGATGTCGGTGCGCTGCCGGCAGCCGGAGGCGCAGTGCTCGCACACG
>DATIXO010000337.1:0-3487 GCA_035518495.1 Streptosporangiaceae bacterium | reverse complement strand
GGCTTCGCCAGGGCCACGGGATTGCGGGTGATGTAGCCGCGCTTGGATGCCTCGCCGAAGGCGGTGCGTGCAGTTCGGTGCACTTGATGCGCTGTGCCCGGCTTGAGCCCGCTGTCCTGCATGCGGGCATAGAGCTTCTCGAAGTGCTCCGGCTGAATGCGGTCTATCCGATGGGCGCCGAGGCCGGGTATCAGGTGCCGGTACACGGCAGTGCGGTAACCGATGTAGGGCTTGTAGCGCACCGATGGCTTCGCAACGTTCTCAAGCCAGTGAGTTAGCCATTTCTCGGCCGTCCAGGCCCGGCCGGGCCTGATGACTGCGCCGTCGTCGCGCTGGCGTTCGAGCTGGCGTACCTTCGCGGTGACTTTGGCCTTGTCCTTCGACATGACGTGGCGGCGGTCAGGGGTCCCGTCATCGCGTGCGCCCATCGTGACGCGGCCATGCCAGTAGCCGTCGTCCCCTCGGTAGATGGTCGACCTGAGGTTGGCCTCTCGGGTGGTCTTCTGCCGGGCCATCAGGCTGCCGGGTCTTCTCTGGCGCTCAGCCGCCGGACGAAGTCCTCCAGGGCGGCGGGAGTCACGCGGCGCAGCCGCCCGACCTTCACGGACTCGACCTCGCCCTGGCGGATGAGCTTGAACATGCTGGACCGGCAGATGCCAACGCGCTCCGCGGCCTCCTCGACCGTCAGCAGCAGGCGCGGCGGCGTTTCCGCTGGCGGTGCAGGGCCAGCGGCCGCCGGAGCAGCGCGAAGCCCTCCGGTCGTCTCCCTGGTCCCGTATGTGAGCTGTCCCATCAAGTCCGGGCCTCCTTTCGTTCTCACCGGACGGCAGCGATTTCCTCTCGCGCGACCCGGCGGTGCTCGCGGGCGCGCGCGGCGGCGGCGAGAGCCAATTGGCGTTCGGCGGCGGTGGCGTGGCCGGTTCCGGCGTCCTGCCAGGCGGAGATGATCAGGACGGTGTGCTCGTCGAGGTCGCGGCCCCAGGGGTCTTTCTCGCCGTCGGGGCGCCGCTCGGTGCGCCGGTGCGTGGTGCGGGCCTGGCGGAGCTGGGTGAAGGTGACGGAGTAGCGGCGGGATTTAGTGAGGAAGTGGCCGCGGTAGCCGAGCATGTGGGTCCACCGGTTCAGCCCGAGCGGGGCGGCGGCGGGGCGCTTTCCCAGTTCCCAGCACGCTGAGATGAGCCGCTTGTAGTGGGCGCCGCAGCGCAGGGCGGCGATGGCGTCGGGGCCTGGCACGGGCCGGTCGGGCAGGCCCGGGGCGCTGATCGTCTTGGTGGCGTATTTGGCGATGTAGTTCGCCACGGCCCGGGCAGACAGCGCGCTGCCGGTTCCGGGCAGGTCGCCCGCCGGGCAGATGGTCCGGGTGTCGACCTGGGTCCCGAACCGCAGGATACGCCGCAGGTCGGGGTCGGTGACGGGAACGGCGGTGGTGTCGCCGGGCTCGGCGCCGGCGACGCGGCGGGCGGCCTGGGACAGATGGGCGACGGTGGCGAGGGACACCGCTGCGGCGGCCCGCCGGATGGCCTCAGACAGCAGCGCGGCGGTGTACCGGGCCGGTGGCGGCCGATAGTCGTGGCCGGGGGCGTCGAGCCGGATGACAGCGTGATAGTGGATGACGCCGCGGGCCTGGTATTCGGCGACCTTGACGAACCGGGCCCTGACCTGGCTGCGCAGCTGCTTCTGGGTGACGCCGGTCAGCCGGGCCAGCTGGCGGGGCAGGTAGATGGTGAACCGGCGCCACAGGTCCGGGCCGCACGCGTTGAACAGGACGTGCCCGGCGTAGTCGTAGCAGTCCGGGCACAGCGGCTGGCCGAGCCGCGGGTCGTCGTCGTGGTGCGGGCGGGGGCAGGAGATGTCGCGGCCGTGCGGGCAGCGCCGCTGGCTGGCGTCGCGGCGGGGACGGCACGGCAGCTTGCGTCCGCGCCGGTCGGTGCGGGTGGTGTGGACGGGCCCGAAGCCGGGTGCGGTGAGGGTGGCGAACACGCACGGGTGCGCGGCGACGGTGCCGGGGATGCCCTTGCCGCCGGTCAGGCCGGAGCCGATGATCTGCCGGGCGTCGTTCTTGTACACCTGCGAGCAGCCGGGGCAGACATGCTCGCGCCGGTTGCCGCAGGCGATCCGCAGCACGCCGCCGGGCTCGCCGGCGGTGTCGTACAGGACGCGGGCCTGCCCGGTGGCCCGGTCGATGGCGTCGATCCGGCCCGACAGGCGGATCGGGCTGGCGCAGTGGCCGGTGGCGGCGAGCTGGTGTTCCCAGCGGTGGAAGCCGTCGCGGGCGGCTAGCTCGAGGACGGCTCCGGCTGATGCCCCCGCCCCCAGGCCGTCTTGTGGCCCGGGGGGGAGAGAGACGGCCGGGACCGTCATGCTGCGGTGATCTCCCGGACGAGGCACAGTGCCCGGTGCTTGAGCGGTTCGGGCCGGATCAGGGTCCGGTTGAGCCGGGTTTCCCAGCTGCGGGCGGCGCGGACGTGATCGAGGTACTCGCCGGCGGCCTGGACGAGGCCGTAGCCGGTTCCGGCGATCTGCTCGTTGGTGGCGGCGTCGAACAGCAGCCGCAGCGCGCTGCGGGCCTCGTCGACGTTGCGGGCCACCCGGTCGGTGACCAGGCCCTGAGGTGGCATGGGGATGAACTCGGTGATGAACAGTTCCCGCTGCCGCGGGGTGACGGTGATGGCGAGGAGCTCGGCGGCGAGTTCGCAGTAGCGGCGCATTTCCCGGCGGGCGCCGGTGACGGCGCGCTGGGCTTCCTCGATCCGGTTGCGCCAGCTGGATTTGTGGATGAAGGAGAAGGTGGCGCCGGTGCGCTCGCCTTCGAGCTCGGCGGCGCGGAAGGTGTTGGCGCAGACGATCCGGACGGCGGTGGCGCGCAGCGCGCAGGCGCCGGTGCCGTCGGCCCGGCGGGCTGACCTTTACCGATAACGGGAACGGGACCGCCGTCATCGCCGGGACCCCGGACCCCGACAGCGGCGGCGGCCGGTACCCGGTCACCATCACCGCCGCCAATACCTCGGGAACGGCCACCCGGCACTTCAAGATCATCGTCTTGCCGCGCCGCGGGAAGCAATGACCGTGCTGAAAATCGGCGTCAGGGCGCATCGGGGACGTAGTGCCGGGCGGCAGGGGGAGCGAGTCAGCAGGTGACGGTCAGGCGACCGCGGCCGCCGCGGCGGTCTCCTGGTCGTGGTCGCGGAGCATGCGCAGCACAGTCGCCGGGGACGGGTGCTGGCCTTTCTTCTTGCCCGCGGCGATGACGAGCCGGGCGGCGATGTCGCGCAGGCTCAGCTCCTGCCCGCGCAGGTGGAGCGCCACGGCGAGCATGGCATCGTCGGTGACGGCCGCACCACCGATCGCCTTGCCGCGGGCGCGGGCCGACTCGCGGCCCTCCAGGGTGCGGTCGCGGATGTACTCGCGCTCCATTCCCGACAGCGCGGCGAGCACGGTGAACACGATCCCGGACGGGTCGTGCGAGCCCTGCAGCTCGCCGGTCAGG
>DATIXO010000336.1:0-13084 GCA_035518495.1 Streptosporangiaceae bacterium | reverse complement strand
GCGCGGGCAGCCCCGCCTCGGCGACTGCGCCGAGAAACGTGTCGCTCCCGGTGAACTGCTCGTAGATCGCCTTGGTGGGGCAGGCGTCGAACACCGTGAGGCCGTTGTCGCGGGTGACGCAAACTTGCCCAGCCGCTTCTTCCGCCTTGTTCTCGCCGGTAGCCATCAGGACCTCCTGTGTGGGTTCGGGACTCTGTCCTGATGGCGTGAGATCGCGCCTCACGATTGTGAGATGTCCCACCGCACGGTCTCGGCCGGCCGGTAGCCACAGCGGGCGCCGGTCACGATGCTGGCCCGCAGGTGCTGGCCGAGCTCGGGATGGGCCCGCTCGATGCGGCCGATGGCAGCACGGATCCGGGCCGTGACCGTGGTGCGCGCCCGTTCGGTGGCATCCCCCAGCCGCCGGCGCCGCCCGCCAAGACCGGTGGCGCGGGCGAGCTCGCCGATCAGCGCGTCGCGCTCGGCAGCCAGCCGGGCCGACCGCTGCATGTCGTGATGGGCGTCGGCCTCGGCCAGCTCGCCGTCGAGCCCGGCCAGCCGGGCCCGGTAGGCGGTCCGGGCCCGGTCGTCGAGGACCGGGTCGGCGCCGAGCGCGGCGACCGCGGCCGCCTGGCCGCCGGGAACGCCCGCGGCCAGCTCGGTGACGGCCACTTCCCGGCCCGGGGCGGCGAGCAGGACGGCGAGGTCGCGCAGGCCTTTCGCGTCACGCAGCGCTGCGGTGCGGCCGTTGAAGGCGAGCGTCCACACGTCACCGTCACGGCGGAACGCGTTGCCGCCGTTACCCGGCGGGGGACGGTCCCGCGCCGCCACGACGCGGGCCAGCTCCGCCCGGGCCCGGGCCGCCAGCAGCCGGGCGCCGAGAAGATCGCACCGGCGGGCCGCATCATCGAGGTGGGCCACCGCGTCGTCCCAGCGCTCCAGCGCGGCGGCGAGCAGGCCCAGCTGGAGCGTGACCGGCCCGGTCGTGAACACCGCCGCGGCGACCACGGCGAACCCGTCCGCCATCGGCAGCAGCTGCTCATACAGCGCCTCGCACCGGCGGCGGTCCGCCACGGCCGCGGCGAGCTCGGCGTCGGTGGCCAGCAGCGCGGTGTGACGCCACCGGTAGGCCGCCGGGCGCTCGGGCAGGGAGGCGGCCAGGGCCGCGGCCGCGTCCCGGTCCCCGGCCTCGATGAGCAGCCACGCCCGCTCGTGCACGGTGAATTCGGGTGGTGTGAGCGCCAGGCCGCGCGCGGTGGCCAGGTGGCTCAGCCGGGTCCAGTCATGGCGGATGAACGCCAGGCCGACGAGCTGGCTGGCTTGCACGCTCCAGGCGTCCGGCTCGCCGATCCGCTCGCCGTAGGCGGCAGCGGATTCGATCAGCTCATCGGCAGCCTCCAGCGGGCCGGTGAGGGACGCGCCGGTGGCCTGCCGTGAGCGCGCCAGGTACAGGTACCGCGGGATCGCCGCCCGCTCGGCAAGCCTGGTGAAGGTGGCGAGCTGTACCGGGAAGGACGGATCGCCGAGCTCGAGCAGCGCGGCGAGCCTGGACAGGTGCGCTTCCAGGACCAGCTCGGTCTCACCGGCGGCGGCCGCGGCCGCCGCCAGCTCCCCGGCGATCCCCAGCCGTTCGGTCGCGGTGCCCGGCGCCCAGCGCACGTCGCCCAGCGCGAACAGCGCGTAGGCGAGCGGGCCCGCGTCCCCAGCCGCCCGGGCGCCGTCGACCGCGGCGTGGGCGAGCCGCACCGCGCGGGGGAGATCACGGTCGGGACCGTCGGCGAGCTCGCGCGCCAGCGCCGCGGGCAGCAGCCACCGCGTTGCGCCGGCGCCGGCCCGGGCGTCACCGCCGGGCGCGGCGAGCGCCTCCTCCAGCAGAGCGATCACCCCGGACCGCGGCGACTCGGTGACCGTGGCTACCCGGTGGGCGCCGAAAGCCGCCCGGGCGAACACGGCGCCGTCGCCGGCCGCACGGGCGCGCGCCGCCACCGCGAAGAACACCGCTCGCGCGTCCTCGCCGCGGCCGGCCCGGCGCAGCGCATCCCCGTACTCGCACAGCGTCGCCAGGCCGGCCGATGCCGCGCCACCGGCGACGTCGACGGCGCGGCGAAGGTGGGCGGCCGCCTCGTCGAAGGCCGCGGCGGCCGTCGCTTCCCGGCCTGCCCTGGTCAGTGCGGCGATCGCGCGGTCGCGGTCGCCCAGCGGCCACGCCATGCTGCGGTGGTGGGCGATCTCCGCCACGGCCGCCCCCGCGCCAGCGCGCTGCTCGAGCAGCCCGGCCAGCGCAAGGTGAAGCTCCGACCGCCGTGCCGCTGGCAGCCCGTCGTAAAGGACCTCGCGGAACAGGTCGTGGCTGAACCGGGCCCAGCCGGGTTCGTCGTGCTCCAGAACCGCGGCGCGGACGGCGCGGTCGACCAGCCGCACCGCTGTCCCGGTGGCCATGCCGGCGATGGCGGCGACCATCGCGGCCGGGAAGCGCTGGCCGGCCACTGCGGCGACCGCGAGCAGGTCGACGACCTCACCGGGCAGCCGGGCGAGGCGGCGGGCCAGCACGTCGCCCACCGCGGGCGGGACACCGGTCACCGGGGCCCGGTCAAGCGGCGCGCCCTGCGACGCGAGCAGCCGCGCGATCTGCTGGGCGAAGAACGGGTTCCCGGCGGTGCGGTCGTGCACGGCCCGGACCAGCGCCGCTGGCGGGTGCTCACCGCACACCTTTTCGACCAGCTGGCCCACTTCATCGGCCGTCAGGCCGGTGAGCTGCAGCAGCTCGGCCTGCCCGGCCAGCTCGGCCAGCAGCCGGCGCGCGGGCTGATCCCCGGCCGCCACCTCGACGTCGCGGTACGTCCCGATGACCAGGACAGCGGCGTCATGCAGCTGGCGGGCGAGGAAGACCAGCAGCCGCAGCGACGACGCGTCCGCCCAGTGCAGGTCGTCGACGACGGCGACCAGCGGCCGCTGCGCCGCTCGCTCCCGCAGATACATCGCCGCCGCGTCGTAGGTGCGGAAGCGGACCGCGGACTCATCGCCCAGGGTGCCGGCCCTGGCTTCGGTGGCGCCGGTGAGTTCGGCCAGCACGGCCTGGCCCGTATCGCCGCCGTCCCGGGCCAGGCCGCGCACCACCTGGATCCACGGCCAGAAGCCCGGAGCGCCGTCGCCCTCCCAGCATGTTCCCCACGCGGCGGCCGCGCCGTGCGCCTTTGCGTAGGCGACCGCCTCGGAGGCGAGCGCGGTCTTGCCCATGCCGGCCTCGCCCGCAAGCAGCACGACCCCGCCCGCGCCCCCGGCAGCGGCATCGACAGCCGAGCACAGCGCACCGATGACCAGCCGCCGCCCGACAAGCATGTCTGCAGGCACACCCCAATTCTGGCCCGGCAGGCCATGCCGCACACTCCGCCCAGCCCGGCCAGGCCAGCCCGGCCCGGCCCGGCCCGGCCAGCGTCAGGCCGCCGCTGGCCCCTGGTGGTACTCGTGCCCTAGTGGTACTCGTGTTCGGGCGCCGGGAACTGGCCGGCCACGACCTCCTGCCCGAACGAGCGGGCCGCCTGGCGGAGCGTCCCCGCGACGTCGGCGTAGCGCTTGACGAATTTCGGCGTCCGCGCGGACAGCCCGGCCATGTCCTGCCACACCAGCACCTGCGCGTCGCAGCCGGGCCCGGCGCCGATCCCGATGGTCGGGATGTTCACCGCGTCGGTGATCCGGGCGGCCAGCTCGGCCGGGACGGCTTCGAGCACCACCGAGAAGGCGCCGGCCGCCTCCAGCACCTTGGCGTCATGCAGCAGCCGGTCGCCGGCCTCGCCCCGGCCCTGCACCCGGTACCCGCCGAGCACATTGACCGACTGCGGGGTGAGCCCCAGGTGCGCCATCACCGGGATGCCGGCCGCGACGAGCTCCTCCACCTGCCGGGCGACCCGCTGGCCGCCCTCCAGCTTGACCGCGTGCGCCCCCGCTTCCTTGAGGAACCGGGTGGCGGCGGCCAGCGCCTGCGCCGGTGACACCTGGTAGGAGCCGAACGGGAGGTCGGCGACGATCAGCGCGCGCCGGGTGCCGCGGACCACCGCGGCGGTCAGCGGGAGCAGGTCGTCCACGGTCACCGGGAGGGTGGTGTCGTGGCCGAACACGACCATCCCGGCCGAGTCGCCCACCAGCAGCACGGGGATGCCTGCCTCGTCGAAGACGGCGGCCGTGAGCGCGTCGTAGGCGGTCAGCATGGGCCACTTCTCGCCCCGGGCCTTGGCCGCCGTCAGGTCGCGGATGGTGACCCGCCGGCTGGCGCTGCCCCCGTAGAGGGGATCTGGGGTCCGCGCAGGTGTCGCGGCCGCGCCGGAATCACTGGGCTGTGCGGTCATGGGGATCCTCCATGTCTCGTGGCGCCGCGGTGGCGTCCCCGGACGGTTTGATCATCGCATGGGGTGCCCGCCGGCTGAAGGCGGGCAGCCGGAATGTTTTGCGATACGGGCGCGTTCCGTATCGATAGCTTCCCGGGTCGGCCGCGCCGCCCCGGCTCACCCGGCACAACGCCGGCAGCGGCGGGTGCCATCCCTGCGACCTGAAGGACATCATGGAATCGCGCAGTGCTTCCCGGCCGGCCGCCATCGCCGGGCCGGAGGACAGGATCTACCGCCGCCGCTGGCTCATCCTCGGCGTGCTGATCACCAGCCTGATGGCGATCGTGCTCGACAACACCGTGCTGAACGTGGCGCTCAAGACGATCGCCGAGCCGGGGGCCGGGCTCGGCGCCAGCCAGAGCCAGCTGGAGTGGGGGATCAACTCCTACACGCTGGTGTTCGCCGGGCTGCTGTTCACGTTCGGGGTGATCGGCGACCGGATCGGCCGCAAGCGGATGCTGATCATCGGGCTGGTGGCGTTCGGCGTCTTCTCACTGGTGACCGCGTACGCGCAGACACCGGATCAGCTGATCTGGGCGCGGGCGGCGATGGGCCTGGCCGCCGCGGCCGTCATGCCGCAGACGCTGTCCATCATCTCCAACGTGTTCGACCCGGCGGAGCGGCCGCGCGCCATCGGCATCTGGGCCATGGCGGTCGGCATCGGGGTGGCGATCGGCCCGGTGGTGGGCGGAGTGCTGCTCGCCCACTTCTGGTGGGGCTCGGTGTTCCTGCTGAACGTGCCGTTCACGGCCGCGGGCGCGGCCGCCGTCGCCCTGGTCGTCCCGGAGTCGAGGAACCCGGACCCGGGCACCATCGACTACGTCGGTGTGCTGGCGTCCATCGCGGGCCTGGTGCTGCTGGTCTACGGCATCATCCAGGGCGGGGAGAAGGGCTCCTGGGTGCACGCCGGCGTGCTCGGCCCGATCCTCGCCGGGCTCGCGATCCTCGCCTTCTTCACCTGGTACGAGCGCAGGCTGCGTTACCCGTCGCTGGACGTCAACCTGTTCCGCAACCCCCGCCTGTCGTCCGCGATCGGCGCGCTGGCCCTGGTGTTCTTCGGCATGATGGGGGCGCTGTTCTTCCTCAGCTTCTACCTGCAGAGCGTGCGCGGCTACAGCCCGCTGCACGCGGGCCTGCTCTCGCTCCCGTTCGCGGCCGGGCAGCTGCTGATGGCCCCGCGCAGCGCCGCCCTGGTGCGGCGGTTCGGCACCAAGGCGGTCGTCGCGTCCGGCCTGCTGGTGGTCACGGTGGCGCTGGCCGGCTACCAGCTGCTCGGCACCGTCACCCCGATCTGGGTGCTCGCGGCCATGTTCTTCATCCAGGGCGCCGGGATGGGCACCGTCATGCCACCGGCCACCGAGGCGGTGATGTCGGTGGTGCCCAGGGAGCGGGCGGGCGCTGGCTCGGCGCTCACCAACGTCGCCCGGCAGGTGTCGGGGGCGCTGGGGGTGGCGGTGCTCGGCTCGATCCTCGCCCAGGCCTACCGGGGCCAGCTCAGCCCGCACCTGACCGGGCTGCCGGAGCAGGCCAGGGGAACCGCGGCGGGGTCGATCGCGGGCACCCAGGCGGTGGCGGCCAAGCTGGGGCCGGGCAGCCCGGCCGGGCGGGACCTGGCCGCGTTCGCCGATCACGCCTTCGTGCATGCCATGCACATCACCACCTTCATCTCGGCGGCGATCACGCTGCTCGGCGCGCTGGTGGTCGTGATCTGGATGCCCGGCCGCAGCGCGAGCCCCGCACAGGAGACCGTGGCCGGGACGGCCGCAGGTGCCGCGGAGCCGGCCCGGGCAGCCGAGCCGGTGGCGGCAGCCGAGCCGGTCCAGGCAGCCGTCCGGGCGGAAGGCTGAGCCGGTGAGCGCCGCATCCGCCGCATCCGCCGGGGCCGCATCCGCCGCGGCCGCCGCCGGGGCCACAGATGGCGGGGCCGCCGGCCGCCGCCCCGGGCGGCCGCGCAGCGAACGGGCCGACAAGGCCATCATCGACGCCGCGCTCAGCCTGTTCGCCGAGTCGGGGCCCGAAGGCCTGTGCATCGAGAGGGTCGCGGCCCGGGCGGGAGTGGGGAAGGCCACCATCTACCGCCGCTGGCCCGGCAAGGAAGACCTGCTGCTCGACGCGATCGCGGCGCTGAAGGCACCGCTGCCGGAGCCGGCCGGCCGGTCGGTCCGGGAGGACCTGGTGATCCTGCTCGGCGCCATGTGCCAGGAGGCCGCCGACCCGCGGCAGGCCCGGGAGTTCGCGCTGCTGCTGGGGGAGGGCGCCAAGTACCCGCGGCTGATGGCGCGGTACGTGGAGACGGTGCTGGAGCCGCGCCGGGAGGTGGTCCGGGCGGTCCTGCGCCGGGGCGTGGCCACCGGCGAGCTGCGGCCCGGCCTCGACGTCGAGGCGGCGCTGTTCATGCTGGTCGGGGCGGTGGTTGCCCGGCGCGGGCCCGAGCAGCAGGTGGTCCCGCCCGGGTACCCGGAGCGGGTGGTGGACGGGCTGCTGGCCGGCCTGGCCGCTCGCTGAGCCGCCAGCCGCCCCGCCTGACCTGCCCTTTTGTCCTGCCTGACCGGCTGTTTACCCTGCCTGGCCTAGCCTACGAAGTGTCCCTATATGTTACACTCCGTTACACTATTAGCTAAGTGATAGTGCGGCGCGCTTGCCATCAGGAGCGGATACAGCAGAACAAAGGGGACAGGCACATGTCACGTCGGACGGTGAGGGTCAGCACATCCGGGCGCACCAGGCTGGCGGCGGCCGGAGTCTTATTGGCGGTCCCGGCGCTGCTGCTCGCGGCCTGCTCCAGCAGTAGCAGCAGCTCATCCGCGAGCGGGGCGTCGGCGCCCGGCGTGACGTCCACCTCGATCCTGTTCGGCCAGACGGTGCCCAAGACCGGTCCCGCCGCCCTCTACGGCGAGTCCACCGCAGGCGTGCAGGCGTACTTCGACTACGTCAACGCCCACGGCGGGGTCAACGGCCGCAAGATCAAGTTCATCAGCCTCAACGACCAGTACGAGCCCCCGATCGCCCTGCAGGACACCAAGACCCTCGTCTACACCGACCACGTCTTCGCCGAGGTCGCGGTCAACGGCACCGCCGCCACCGAGGCCAACATCACCGTGCTCGACCCGAACAACGTGCCGCTGGTCGGCCCGCAGACCGGCGCCACCGTGTTCGCCGGCACGCTGCGCAAGAACCTGTACAACGTCTGGCCGTCGTACCTGATCGAGGGCAAGATGCTGGGGACCTTCGCCCAGTCACAGCACCTGGCCAAGGTCGGCGTGCTCTACCAGAACGACGACTTCGGCAAGAGCCTGCTCCAGGGCCTGGAGAACTCCGGGCTGAAGCCGGCGCTGGCGATCCCGTACGACCCCACCCAGACCGACTTCTCGCCGCAGGCGGCCCAGTTCAAGGCGGCGCACGTGGGCGGGGTGGTCATCCTGGCGATCCCCGGGCCGACCACCGACTTCCTCAACGCGATGAACGCCGTCAACTTCAAGCCGGTCCGGATCATGAGCCAGGTCTCCGCGATCCCGCAGGAGTTCCAGACCGCGCCGCAGGAGTTCCCGGGCAGCTACTCCGGCGCCTTCATCCCGCCGCTCCAGGACACCAGCAACCCCCAGGTGAAGGCGTTCCTCACCGGCATGTCGACCTATCAGCCGGGCAAGCCGCCGTCGGTGTTCGCCGCCTGGGGATGGACCGAGGCGCAGGTGGCGGTGGCCGGCCTGAAAGCGATCAAGGGACCGATCACCCGCGACAGCTACGAGGCCGCGCTGAACTCACTGACCAACCTGACCACCCTGGGCGGCGTCATCAATTACTCCAGCACCTCGCACGGTGGCATCACGCACATGTTCATGGTCAAGGCCGTAGGAGGCCAGCGGGTGCCGATCGCGAGCTGAGCGCCGCCCAGGAGGACACCCGCCCATGACTGAGTTCGCGCAGCTTGTCGTCTCGGCGCTGGGGTTCGGCGGCATCTACGCGCTGGCCGCGCTCGGGCTCAACATCATTTTCAAGACCTCCAACGTGGTCAACTTCGCCTACGGGGCGATGGCCACGGTGGTGGCCCTGCTCGTCTGGACGGCTCACACGAGCCTCGGCCTGCCCACCGCGGCCGCCTGGATCCTGGCGATCCTCGGTGGCGCCGTCATCGGCGGCGCCACCGAAGGCGGCTTCATGCGGCGCGTCGAGGGAACCCCGCCGATCGTCAGCATCGTGATGACGATCGGGCTGCTGCTGCTGGTGGAGGGGCTGGCGGGCGTGATCTGGGGCTACGGGCCCAAGACGGTGCCCACGGTCATCTCCGGCCCCAGCATCACGATCGGCCAGGTGTCGGTGGACCGCAACGACCTGTTCGTCGCCGCGCTCGCGGTGGCGGTCACGCTCGCGCTGCAGCTGTTCTACCAGCGGACCCGGCTGGGGCTCGCGGTCCGCGCGGTCGCCGAGGACCCGGAGGTGGCCTCGCTGATGGGCGTGTCCCGGCGGCGGGTGCTCGCGCTGTCCTGGGCGGTCGGGGTGGCCCTCACCGGTGTCGCGGCCACCCTGGCCGCGCCAGCGGTCAGCCTCACCCCCACGATGATGGACGACATCGCCGTCTTCGCCTTCGCCGGGGCGGTGCTCGGCGGGCTCGGATCCATCACCGGTGCGCTGGTCGGCGGCTTCGCCGTGGGCATCCTGTCGGATCTCATCGCGGGCTATGTCTCGACCAACCTGCAGCTGACCGTGGTCTTCGCCCTCATCGTGGCCGTGCTCTACCTGCGGCCGCAGGGGCTTTTCGGCCAAGCCGCGCAGGTCCGCCAGTGAGCCGCCAGCGGGGCGGCTGGCGCGACCGGGCCGGGGCGGCGCGTTCCGCGGCGAGGGTGCCGGTGCTGGCCACGCTGGTGGTGCTGGTGGCGGCGCTGGTATTCCCTCGGTTCGAGGGTGCGAACACCACGGTCATGGGGCTGGCCAGCGAGGCCCTCACCTATGGCCTGGTCACCATGTCGCTCAACCTGCTCATGGGCTACGGGGGGCAGGTCTCCGTCGGGCAGGGAGGCTTCCTCGCGGTGGGCGCCTACACGACGGCCATCGTGGCCACCCACTTCGGCGGGCTGCCGTTCATCGTGGTGCTCGCGCTGGCCGGGCTGGTCACCGCGGGGGTGGGACTGGTGCTCGGCCTGCCCGCGCGCCGGCTGCGCGGCCACTACCTCGCCGTCGCCACGCTGGGCTTCGGCCTGGCCGTGCCCGAGATCGCGCTCAACGGCGGCAGCCTGACCGGCGGGTACACCGGGCTGATCGTCCCGCCCCAGTCCCTCGGCCCGGTGATGCTCAATAATCCCGTCCCCCTGTACTACCTGGCGCTGGCTGTGCTGCTGGTCTCCGCCGTGGCCATCCGCAGCGTCCTTGCCAGCCCCACCGGCCGGCGTTTCATGGCGGTGCGGGACAGCCAGGACACCGCTCCGGCGATGGGCATCAACACCGGGCGGACCAAGGTGGTCCTGTTCACCCTCAGCGCGTTCTTCTGCGGGCTCGCCGGCTATCTGTTCGCGCTGAACAACAGCATCGTGGAGTACTCCTCGTTCGATTTCTCGCTGTCGCTGTTCTTCTTCGCGGCGGTCATCGTGGGCGGCCTGGGATCCATGTGGGGCTCGCTGATCGGGGCGGCGCTGCTGGTCGTCATCCAGCAGGAAGCGGTGTCCCTGGGCGGCTTCTCTGAGGCGATCCTCGGGGTTGCGGTGGTCATCGTCCTGCTCCTGGTGCCCGGCGGGCTGGCCGCCGTGGCCCGCCGCACGCGCGACGCGATCGCCGGGCTGCGCGTCGCCCGGCGCCCGGCGGCCGCCGGGCCGGGCGGCGGCGGCCTGCCGGGCAAGCCGTCAGCGCCATCGTCGCCAGCGGGCGCGTCACGGGAGGGTTAGGCCATGTCCCATAGATCTTCAGCCCGCTGCGCGTCCACCGGAGGGCGTCCCGCGGCGTTGCCGCCTTGCGGCCCCCCACCCGCCTCCCCATCCCCCTTCATGACGGCCGCTCGCGACGGCCAAGATCTGCGGGACACGGCCTGAGATGCTCCAGATCGAGGATCTTTCGCTGTCCTTCGGCGGGGTGCACGCCATCGACGGCCTGAACCTCACCGTGCCCGACGGCACCATCACGGCGCTGATCGGCCCCAACGGCGCCGGGAAGACGTCGGTGCTCAACGTCGTCAGCGGGTTCTTCCGGCCGCAGCGGGGCCGGGTGCTGCACGACGGGCTCGACCTGCTCGCCCTGCCGCCGTACCGGGTGATCCAGCAGGGGATCACCCGCAGCTTCCAGAACGTGGCGCTGTTCGGCGGGCTCAGCGTGACCGACAACCTGATCGTGGGCTACGACCACCGCAGCCGGGCCGGGTTCCTGCGGGACCTGCTCCACACCCCGGCGGTGCTGGCCCACGAGCGGGCGGCCCGCCAGCGGGCGGCCGAGGTGCTCGAGTTCCTGGGGATCACCGCCATCGCCCGGCGCCGCGCCGACGAGCTCGGCTTCGGCGAGCGCAAGCTCGTCGACCTCGGCCGGGCGCTCATCGGCCGCCCCCGGATGGTGCTGCTCGACGAGCCGGCCTCCGGGCTGGCCGAGGGCCAGAAGGCGTGGCTGGCGGAAGTGCTCAGCCGCATCCCGGCCGAGTTCGGTGCGGCCGTGCTGGTGATCGACCACGACATGCGGGTGGTGATGGGGGTGTCCAGCAAGGTGATCGTGATGGACTTCGGCCGCAAGATCGCCGAGGGGACGCCCGACCAGGTGCGGGCCGACCCGGCCGTGGTCGCCGCCTACCTGGGAGGGAGCGCGGACGGTGCTGCTGACGGTCGCTGACCTCACCTGCGGGTACGGCCCGGTGCTCGCCGTGCGGGACGCGTCCTTCGAGGTCGAGGCGGGCTCGATCGTCTGTGTGCTGGGCGCCAACGGCGCCGGGAAGAGCACCACGCTCAAGGCCGTCTCCGGGCTGGTCCGCCCGGTGCGTGGGGCCATCGTGCTGGAGGGCCGGGACATCACCAGCCTGCCCACCTCCCGCCGGGTCGGCCTGGGCATCAGCCACTGCCCGGAAGGGCGCCGGATCTTCACGGGCCTCACCGTGCGGGAGAACCTCCGGCTGGGCGGTCACCGGCTCGGGCGCGCCGAACTCGCCAGCGCGGTGGACCGGGCGCTGTCGGTGTTCCCGGTGCTGGGCCGCATGCTCGACCGGCCCGGCGGCCTGCTGTCAGGCGGCGAGCAGCAGATGCTGGCGATCGCCCGGGCGATCATGACCCGGCCGCGGCTGCTGCTGCTCGACGAGCCGAGCCTCGGGCTGGCCCCCATGACGGCCGAGCGGGTGTTCGCCACCCTGGTGGAGATCAACCGGGAGGGGACCACGATCCTGCTGGTGGAGCAGAACGCGACCATGGCGCTGCGGCTGGCCCAATGGGGCATCGTGCTCGCGGGCGGCGCCATCGACCTGCAGGGCCCGGCCGCGGAGCTGCTGGCCAGCGACCGGGTCCGCCAGGCCTACCTGGGCGCCTGACCGGCTGGCGGGGCCTGTTACCGTACCTGGCGAATGGGCAGGGACACACCGCTGGCCAGGGCCCGTGAGGGCCGGCGCCACGAGGATTCGGGAGTATCGCCGATGGCTACCTACCGGATGGTCTACGGGGACGATGAGCAGGTCGTGAGGGAGACGTACGAGAACATCACCGGCGTGGAACGGGAGGACGGCTGGGTCGTGCTGTTCCGCGGCCCGGAGGCGATCCTGCGGGTGCAGGAGGCCCACGTGCAGTCGCTGGAGCTGCTCGAACCCTAGCGGCCCTGTCCCGGCCCGGCCTGGTCTGGTCCTGCCGGGCCGGGCCTGGACTGTCCGGGCACGGTGAAAGGATCGGGCCCGTGACCACCACCGGCCGCCCCGCGCCGTCCGCCCTGGCCGCGCAGCGGCTGCGGGCACAGCTGCTGTCCGGCGCCCCGGCCCGCACGGTCACCGGGGTGACCGGCCACCTGCTCGCCATCCAGGCGCAGGACCCGCGCGGGGCGCGGCTCGCCGTCCGGGCGCGGACGTCCGGCCTGCGCGCCGCCGACGTCGATGCGGCGCTCACAGCCGACCGCTCGGTGGTGGTCAGCTGGCTCAACCGCGGCACGCTGCACCTGGTGCTGGCCGAGGACTACTGGTGGCTGCACCAGCTCACCACCCCGCAGCTGGCCACCGGTATCGCGCGGCGGCTCGCGCAGGAAGGCGTCCCGCCCGCGGATGCCGAACGAGCGGCCGGGGTGATCGAGCGTGCCCTGGCCAGCGACGGGCCGCTTACCAGGGCCGAGCTGCGGGAGCGGGTCGCCCGGGCGGGCGTGCGCACCGAGGGGCAGGCGATGGTCCACCTGCTGGCCCTCGCCACCCTGCGCGGGCTGACGGTGCGGGGCCCGGTGCGCGGCCCGGTGGGCGGCACAGAGCAGGCGTTTGTGCTGGTCCGCGACTGGCTGGGCGCGCCGCCCCCGCCGCTGCCCCGGGAGCTGGCCCTCGGCCTGCTCGCCCGCCGCTACCTCGCCGGGCACGGCCCGGCCACCGACCGGGACCTGGCCAAATGGGCCGGCCTGCCGCTCGGTGACGCGCGGCGCGGGCTGGCGGCGATCGCCTCCGGGCTCGCTGACCGCGACGACGGCCTGGCCAGCCTGGCCGGCCAGGAGGACCAGGAGGGTCAGGCGGGGGAGTGCCCGGCAGTGCCGGACGTGCGGCTGCTGGGCGCCTTCGACCCGCTGCTGCTCGGCTGGGCCTCCCGCGA
>DATIXO010000335.1:0-16441 GCA_035518495.1 Streptosporangiaceae bacterium | reverse complement strand
GTCCGCAACTGGCGCGGGTTCGACGACGCCTGCCGGTCGCAGAACGTCTTCACCGACATCCCCATCATCGAGGCCAGCTTCTGGCTGACCGTGGCCGGGACAGCACGCTGAGGCGAGGTGATCACAGATGCCGATGTGGTTTGCCCGGGGCCTGCGCCGCGGGATCGTCACCACCCGGTACCCCGCGCGGCCCGAGCCATCGGCCGCCGGGCTGCCCACCCCACCCGCATTCGATGCGCAACGAATCGACGCCGCACTCGCCGATCGTCTCTGCGAGCTGTGCCCCAGCCGGGCGTTGCGCCTGGTGAAGGGGGACGGGGAGGCGGGTGGGGATGTGCTGGTCTTCGACGTGGGCGCCTGCACCGCCTGCGGCCGGTGCCAGGAGGCGGCCCCCGGGGCGGTCACCGCGAGCGGGGAGTTCGAGCTCGCCGCCACCGCGCGCGGCCACCTGGTCAAGCGCATCCCGCTGGCGGAGGCCCGGCCGTGAGCGGCAACGACATGGCCGCCAGCGGAGGCGCCGGGCCGGCAACGGGCCCGGCGCTGGGCGGCCGTGCCGGGGAGGCCGGCCAGGAACAGCGGGTGGCGGCGGAGCTGCGGGCGCGGGTCGCCCGCCAGTTCGGCCGCAGCCTGCACATCCGCACCCTGGACACCGGGTCGTGCGCCGTGTGCGAGCAGGAGATTCGGCTGCTCGCCGCCCCCCATTACGACCTGCACCGGCTCGGCTTCTTCTTCACCCCCGCCCCCCGGCACGCGGACCTGCTGATGGTGACCGGGCCGATGATCCGGGCGTTCGGCGTTGCCGCCCGCAAGACCTTCGACGCCATGCCCGGCCCCAAGATCGTCGTCGCCACCGGCGCGTGCGCGCTGGGCGGCGTCTACCCGGCGGACGCGTTCACCCACGGCGGGGTCGGCGAGGTTCTGCCGGTGGACGTGTGGATTCCCGGCTGCCCGCCCAGCCCGCTGGCCCTGCTGCAGGGCCTGCTGGTGGCCGTGGACCGGCTGGCCGAGAAGGTGGCCGGCCTGACCTTCATCGCCGGTGCCCAGCCGGGAGAGGTGCCCCAATGAACTCCCTGACCTGGTTCTACGCCGCCACCGCCGGCTGGGGGCTGGCCGCGGCCGTGGCGCTGCTGGGCGGCAGCGCCCCTGGCGCCGCTCGTGGCACAGTCAAGGGCGCGCTGCGGGCGGCGTGCGTGCTGTCGGCGCTCGGCGGTGCCGCCGCCGTCGCGGGCGGGGTGTCGTCGCTGCTGTGGGGCAACTCCCGCGTCATCTCGCTGGGCGGCGCGGTGGTCGTGGGCACGATGCAGCTGCAGGCCAGCAGCCTGGCCGGGGTGTTCACGGCCCTGCTCGGGCTGGTCGCGGTCGCGCTGGCGGCCTACGCGCCCCGCTACCACGAGGCGGGCGCCGGCTCGGCGGTGTACCTGGCCGTCTACAACCTGACACTGGTCGCGGCGCTCGCGGTGTTCACCGCCGCGAACGTGGTGACCTTCCTGGTCGCGTGGGAGTCGGTGGCGCTGCTGTGCTACCTGCTGATCCTGCGGCACCCACGCCGCGACACCGTCGCCAGCGGGGCGTTCTGGTTCCTGGCGCTGTCCGAGACCGGGTTCGTGCTGATCATCGCCGCCTTCGTGATCCTGGCCACCCAGGCGCACTCGATGCAGCTGGATGTGATCGCGGCGCGCGCGCACCTGGTGCCCGCCGGCTGGCGGGACGCGGCGTACCTGCTCGCGCTGACCGGGTTCGGCTTCAAGGCGGGCCTGGTCCCGCTGCACGTGTGGCTGCCCGAGGCGCACCCGGTCGCGCCCGCCGACGGGTCGGCGTTCCTGTCCGGGCTGGTGGTCAAGCTCGGCGCCTACGGCATCGCGCTGTTCGCGTTCCGGTTGCTGCCCATCGGGGCGGCCTGGCTGGGGCTGCTCACCCTGGCCGCCGGGGCGGTCACCGCGGCCATCGGCATCCTCTACGCCCTGAACGAGCGCGACCTCAAGCGGTTCCTCGCCTTCTCCACCATCGAGAACACCGGGATCATCGTCATCGCCTTCGGCGCGGCCATGGTGTTCGGCTCCTACGGCCGGCGGGACCTGTGGGCGTTCCTGCTGCTGGCCGGCCTCTACCACGTCGCCAACCACGGCACCTACAAGTCGCTGCTGTTCCTGGAGGCCGGGGTGGTCGAGCACGCGGCCGGCACCAGGGACATGGACCGGCTGGGCGGCCTGATCCACCGGCTTCCCCGCAGCGCGGTGATCACGCTGGTGGGGACGCTGGGCATCGCCGCGCTGCCGCCCCTGAACGGCTTCGTCAGCGAGTGGCTGATCTTCCAGGGGCTGTTCCAGGGGTTCCGGACCGGCAGCCATCTGATCGGCATCCTGATCGTGCTCGCCGCGGCGACCCTGGGGCTGACCAGCGGGCTGGCCATCTACGCGTTCGTCCGCGGGTACGGCATCCCGTTCCTGGGAATGCCGCGCACCCGCCAGGCCGCCGCGGCCAGCGAGCGCGGCCAGCCGACCGCCGGGCCGGGGCTGCTCGCCGCCGCCTGCGTGGCGCTGGCCGTCGGCGCGCCGCTGGTGCTGCTGGCGCTGTCCCGGGCCGTCCGCACCGTCACCGGCGTGGCGCTGCGCCCGCTGCTGCTGCCGGGGAACCTGACTGTCATCCCGGCGCACACCGACTTCTCCGCGTTCTCGCCCACCTACCTCGCGGTGTTCCTGATCGCCGTGACCGTGGTGCCGGTGCTGATCTACCTCGCGGGCCGGCCGCGCGCGGACTCGGTCACCGTGCCGGTCTGGGACGGCGGGATGGTCGCGTTCCGGCCCCGGATGCAGTACTCGGCCATGACGTTCTCCGCGCCCACCCGGGTCACCTTCGACGCCCTGTACCGGCCGTCGGTGTCGCTGCGCCGGGCGTCGGACGACCCGGCCGGCCGGTCCGGGCCCGTGCACTACGAGACCGAGGTGACCCCGGTCTTCCTGCGGTACCTGTACCGGCCGGTGATCCGCGCCGTGGAATGGCTCGCCGACACGGTGCGCCCGATCCAGTCCGGGGACGTCAATCTCTACCTGCTCTACGTCTTCGTGGTGATCCTGCTCGCCTACCTGATCGGCGCGCTATGACCCACCTGCCATGACTCAGCGGCGGAGGGGCTCGCCGTAAGCCTGCGGAGATGCCGCCAACGGTCCCTGCCAGTACCGGAAGGCCGATGGCGTGTCCCACAGGTGCCCGGCGGGCTGCTGCCCGCACGCGGGCGGCGATCCCGTCCCGTCCGTCGCTGGCGGCGGCGGCGCGCCCGGCTGCCCGCCGGACGTGCCCGGGGCGGCGCTGCCAGAGCGGGTCGCCCACCTGTACGTGTGCCAGGGGCTGTCCACCTACCGCATCGGGGACGTGGTGGGCATCAGCCGCCAGCGGGTGACCCGCATGCTGCACCGGGCCGGGGTGCCGGTCAAGGCCCAGGGCAACGGCCGGCGCCGGCTTCCCCGCGGCGCCGGCGCGGGCGTGCCCGGCACGCTGCTGGCCGAGCTGTACCTGCGTCACCGGCTCACCTGCGCCCAGATATCGCAGCTGACCCAGATCCCGGCCCGGACCGTCCGGGACCGGCTGCGCGCCGACGGCGTCGCGCTGAGAACCCGGGGCCGGTTCAACCGGGAGGACAGGCTCACCGTGGACCCGGACGTGCTGGCCGAGCTGTACCTGCGCGCCGGGCTGTCCTCCGGCGAGGTCGGCAGGCTGCTCGGCGTGTCCCGCCGGGTGGTGCTGCGCACCGCCCACGACGAGGGCCTGCCGGTGCGGATAGGCGGCCCGCCGCCAGCGCGCGGGCCGGCCGAGATCGAACTCATCGCGGCCCTGTACGCCGACCCGCACGTGCGGCGGGTGCTCGCCCGGCACGGCCTGCCCACGGTGCCGCCCGGCGGGCCGGTCTGGCAGCGGTTCCCGGTCCCCGCCCGGCTCAGCCCGGGCCTGGCCGGGGAACTGTATGTCTCGTGCGGGATCGGCGTGCACCACATCGAGCTGCTGACCGGCCAGCCCGCCGACTGCGTCCGCAAGCTCCTGCACGCCGCCGGGGTGCCGCTGCGGCCCGCTGGCGGGAGATCTCCGTTCCTGCGCCGGTGGCGGCACGCGTGACGCTGACCCCGATGCTGCAGAACGGATGCTCGCCGCGGCCGTGGCTTCCGGGCCCGGCCCCGCCGCCGTAGGCATGCGGCCGTAACGCTCACCCCGTGGGAGGGATGCGCGGCGCCCGGTTCTGGGTAACGCTGTCCCCCGCAGGCATGAAAGCACGTGGGCCGGTCGGCGACCGGCGAAAGAGGTGTGCGGTGAGCGAGCCCTTCAAAGGAACGGTCAACGTCGACATCCGGGACTCGGTGCCCGACTGGACCCCGTTCGAGCCGCCGAAGGCGCCCGACGGTGCGCCGAACGTGGTGTACATCGTGCTCGACGACGTGGGGTTCTCCGCCATGAGCTGCTACGGCGGGCCGATCGAGACGCCGAACATCGACCGGATCGCCGCCGGCGGGGTGCGGTACACGCAGTGGCACACCACGGCGCTGTGCTCACCGACCCGCTCCTGCCTGCTCACCGGGCGCAACCACACCCGCAACTCGATGGCCTGCATCACCGAGGCGGCTAGTGGCTTCCCGAACGCCAGCGGGACCATCCCGCCGGAGAACGGCATGCTGCCGGAGATCCTGGGCGAGCTGGGCTGGAACACCTACATCGTCGGCAAGTGGCACCTGTGCCCGACCGACGAGATGAACCTCGCCTCGACCCGGCGGAACTGGCCCACCGGCCGCGGGTTCGAGCGGTTCTACGGGTTCCTCGGCGCCGAGACGAACCAGTGGTACCCGGACCTGATCTATGACAATCATCCGGTGGACCAGCCGAAGTCCCCGGCCGAGGGCTATCACCTCACCGAGGACCTGACCGACAAGGCGCTGGAGTTCATCAAGGACGCCAAGACGGTCGCGCCGGACAAGCCGTTCTTCCTGTACTACGCGCCCGGCGCGGCCCATGCGCCGCATCACGTCTCGAAGGAATGGGCCGACAAGTTCAAGGGCCGCTTCGACATGGGGTATGAGGCGATCCGCGAGCAGACCCTGGCCCGGCAGAAGGAGCTCGACATCGTCCCGGCCGAGACCGAGCTGCCGCCGGTCAACCCGATCGGCACGCCGGAGACCCGCACGGGGCCCAAGGGGCAGCCGTTCCCGCCGCTGGATGTCACCCGGCCGTGGGACACGCTGTCGGCGGAGGAGAAGCGGCTGTTCTGCCGGATGGCCGAGGTGTATGCGGGGTTCCTGGCGCACGCCGACCACCACATCGGCCGGCTGCTGGACTACCTGGAGGAGTCCGGGCAGCGGGAGAACACGCTGGTGATCCTGGTGTCCGACAACGGGGCCAGCGGCGAAGGCGGTCCCGACGGCTCGGTCAACGAGATGCTGTTCGCGAACGGCATCCCCGACAACATCCAGGCCAACCTGGCGATGATCGACGAGCTCGGCGGGACCAGGACCTACAACCACTACCCGAACGGGTGGGCGATGGCGTTCAACACGCCGTTCAAGATGTGGAAGCGGTATGAGTTCAACGGCGGCACCGCCGACCCGTGCATCATCTCCTGGCCCTCGGCCACGGCAGGCAACGGTGGCAGAGGTGAACTGCGCCACCAGTACCACCACGCCATCGACATCGTGCCGACCATCCTGGACACCCTCGGGGTGCAGGCCCCGGCCACGATCAAGGGCCACGTGCAGAGCCGCTTCGACGGGGTCAGCATGCGTTACAGCGTGGACGATCCGTCCGCGCCGTCGGCGCGCAAGACCCAGTTCTACTCCATGCTCGGCTCCCGCGGGATCTGGCACGACGGGTGGAAGGCGGTCACCACGCATCCGACCCTGTCCGGGTGGAGCGACTTCAACGACGACACCTGGGAGCTGTACCACACCGACACCGACCGCGCCGAGCTGCACGATCTGGCCGGCGAGCATCCGGATAAGCTCCGTGAGCTGGTCAATCTGTGGTTCGCCGAGGCCGGCGACAACGCGGGCTTCCCGCTCGACGACCGGTCCGCGGTGGAGATCATCACCACGCCGCGGCCGCAGCTAGCCTCGCCCCGCGACCGCTACGTCTACTTCCCCGGCACCGCCGAGGTCCCCGAGGCGCAGGCGGTGAACGTCCGCAACCGCTCCTACACCATCGGCGCGCTGGTGGACATTCCCGCCCCCGGCGCGCAGGGTGTGCTGTTCGCGCACGGGTCACGCTTCGGCGGGCATGCCCTGTATGTGAAGGACAACCGGCTGCACTACGTCTACAACTTCGTCGGCATGATGGAGCAGAAGATCGACACAACAGAGAACCTGCCCACCGGCGAGAACCTGATCCTGTCGGCCTCCTTCGACAAGGACGGAGAGGACCCGCCCCACGTGTCCACCGGGATCCTGTCCCTGTACCACGGGGACAAGAAGGTCGGCGAGGGCCGCATCAAGACCCAGCCCGGGCTGTTCTCCCTCGCGGGCGAGGGCCTGTGCGTGGGCCGCGACAGCGGCGAACCGGTCACCGGCGACTACCCGGGCGCTCACCCGCACTCTTTCACCGGTGGCACCATCAAGCGTGTCGCCGTCGACGTCAGTGGCGATCCCTACCTCAACCTTGAGCGCGAGGCCCAGGCCATGCTCGCCCGCGAGTAGCGAAGCACCAGTCCGATCGGGCGCCTTGAGTGCGGCTCCCATCACCATTCACCGCACCAGCCACACGGGCCCCTGCGGCATTGCAGCTCCGAACGCAGGTGAGCTGGAAAGCTCGTGATCATAACCTCGGTGTAGCCAGGTGCCCGCCCAGCACCTGCCTCCATGCGGCGATGATGGCGTGGACGTGGGGTGAGCAGGGAGGGCTGGAGCATGAAGTTCCCGGACCTGGGCGCACTGGTGAACCAGGTCATCGCCTGGGCGGACGGCGTGCAGCGGCGGCACGGCGTGTTCGGGTTCCCCTACGCGGTGATCAGGAAGTACGGCGACGATGACGGCGGGCGGGAGGCGGCGCTCATCACGTACTACGGGTTCCTGTCCATCTTCCCGCTGCTGCTGCTCGGGGTGGCGATCCTGTCGAAGGTGCTGGCCTCGGATCCCGGGCTGCGGCAGCAGCTGATCACCGCGATCGTGCCGCCGCGGCTGCAGCCCACGGTCAAGCAGGCGGAGGCGAGCCTGCCGACGTCGACCGTCCCGTTCATCGCCGGCCTCATCGGCCTGCTGTTCTCCGGGACCGGCGTGGTGTTCTCCGCCTATCAGACGCTGAACAACGTCGCCGCCGTACCGCGGCGGCTGCGGGCCGGGTTCATCCCCCGCTACATCCGGGTGTTCGTGATGCTGGCCACGCTGCTGCTCGGGGCGGTGGCGGTCGGCACGCTCACGGTGGTGGCCACCGCGCTGCCCGACGTGCTGGGAGTGGAACGCGCGGTGGCGGTGGCCGGGTCGGCCCTGATCATCTTCGGCGTCCTGATGCTGGGCTCCCGGCTGCTGCTGGTGCGGCACGCGCCGTTCCGCGCCCTCTGGCCGGGCGCCGTCATGGGCGCGGTGACGGTGACGCTGGTGCTCAACCTCGGGCCGCCGCTGCTGGCCAGGCTGGTGGCCAAGGCCGGGCCCGTCTACGGCAGCTTCGCCACCGTGGCGGGCATGTTCGCGCTGCTCTACCTGGTCAGCCAGGCGCTGGTCTACTCGGCCGAGGTGGCGGCCGTCCGGTACGCCCGCCTGTGGCCACGGGCCGTGGACGTGAACAATCCCACCGCGGCCGACGTCCGCGCCATGGCCCTGCTGGCCGGCGAGCAGGAGCGCATCCAGGCCGCCCGGGTGGACCTCCGGCTCGTCTCCCGCGACCTACCCCCGGCCGCTGGGCCCGGCGCTGGCCCTGGTGGCGTTACCCGCCCGGGGTGACCAGGCCGGACTCGTAGGCGAGCACCACGGCCTGGGCCCGGTCGCGCAGGCCCAGCTTGGCCAGGATGCGGCTGACGTGGGTCTTGGTGGTCTGCTCGGCGATGACCAGGGTGTCGCTGATCTCGGCGTTGGACAGGCCGCGGGCGACCAGCCGCAGCACCTCGGTCTCCCGGCCGGTGAGCACGGTGAGGGCGGTGGGCGGCCGTAGGCCCGCGGCCGGGCGGCGGGCGAAGTCGGCGATCAGCCGCCGGGTCACCGATGGGTCCAGCAGCGCGTCGCCGGCCGCGACCACCTGGACCGCGTGCACCAGCTCGGCGGCGGTGGCGTCCTTGAGCAGGAAGCCGCTGGCGCCTGCCCGCAGCGCCTCGTACACGTAGTCGTCGAGGTCGAACGTGGTCAGCATGAGGACGCGCGGCCGGTGCGGGCCGGGCGCGGCGCCGAGGATCTGGCGGGCCGCTTCGAGCCCGTCCATGACCGGCATCCGCACGTCCATCAGCACGACGTCGGGGTCCAGCTGCCGCGCCTGGCCGACCGCGTCGGCGCCGTCGTTGGCCTGCCCGACCACGGCCATGCCCGGCTGGGCGGCGAGCACCGCGGCGAAGCCCTCCCGCACCATTGCCTGGTCGTCGGCGATCAGGCACCGGGTGACCGCGCCGTCCGCGGCGCCAGCTGCCGTCATGCCGCCTCGCCGAGCGGCAGCACCGCGGACACCACATAGCCGCCGCCTGGCGCCGGGCCGGCCGACAGCGAGCCGCCCAGCAGCGCCACCCGCTCGCGCATCCCCGTCAGTCCCTGCCCCGGCCCGTGGCCGTTCCCGGCCAGCCCGTCAAGCCCGGTCGCGGGCGTCAGCGCGGCCGCGGCGCCGTCCGCGCCGGGCCCGGGGCTGTTTCCGCCCGGCTCATAGCTGTTCCCGCCACGCTCATGGCCGTTGACACCCGGCCCGGCCGCGGCGCCCGGCCCGCTGCCCGGGCCCGGCCCGCCGGGGCCGTTGGCGACCCGCAGCAGCACCGCGCCGCCGCTGCGGGCCACCGACACCGTCACCGCCGCCCCCGGGGCGTGACGGCTGGCGTTTGACAGCGATTCCTGCACGATCCGGTACGCGCACACGCCGACGCTGGCGGGCACCTGGTCCAGCGCGGGCGGGGCGGACAGCTCCACCGGCACCCCGGCCTGCCGGGCCGCGTCGACGAGCACGGGCAGGTCCGACAGCTGCGGCTGCGGGGCGCGCGCGGCGGGCTGGTCGTAGCGCAGCACGCCGAGCAGCCGCCGCATGTCGGCCAGCGCCTCGCGCGCCGCCCCGCTCAGCGAGCCGAACTCGTCGCGCACCTGCTCGGGCAGGCCGCCCAGCCGGTACGGCGCGGTCTCCGCCCGTACCGCGATCAGCGACATGTGGTGGGCGACCACGTCATGCAGCTCGCGGGCGATCCTGGCGCGCTCCTCCAGCACCGCCCGCCGGGCCCGTTCCAGCTCGGTGCGCTCGGCCTGGCCGGCCAGGGACCGCTGGGCGCGCCGCCGGGAGCCCATGGCGTCCACCAGGACCGCGAGGGCGGTGAACGCGACAGCGCCCAGGGCACAGATGAGCAGGCCCGAGTGCTCATTCCGCGTCCACAGCAGCCACGGGATGAGGGTCAGCGCCCACATCCACCACAGCACCGGCCGCTGGTGGCGGACCCCGGCGACGCAGAACACCACCAGCAGCACCAGTAGCTGCATCGCGTCCCACGGCGAGTTCCCCCATGTGGCACCGGTCAGCGGGACAAGCAGCAGCGCGAGCCACCCGATCCGCCAGCCCAGCAGCGGATACCGCGCCGCCAGCGGGAGCGGCACCACCACCACCAGGGCTATCAGCGCCGCCACGGTCATCGGTCCCGCGGGCAGCAGCCACCCACCCGGCAGGAACACCGGATGCGAGAACAGGCCAGGACGGGAAGTGCTGATCACCACAGCGTGCCCGGCGACCTTGGCGAGACGCCCGGGAGGCACCCGTTGTATGGCGTTGCTCACCACGCGGATCCAGCTCCCGGACACGGTGACCAGGCTGGCCAGGCACAGCACCAGGGTCGCCGCGGTCAGGCCGCCGAACACGGCCCGGCGATGCCATGGCGAGCGCCACGCCGGGGCCGGGTCGGGCCCGATCAGCACCTGGACCAGCCCGGCTCCCGCCTGGGCCGCCAGCCGGCGGGCGCGGCCCACCGCCGGCCGGGCCCCGGTCATCGGTATCACGCTGCCAGGGTAGGCCGCCCGCGCCCCCCGGTCGTCCCGCCCAGGGCTGTCATACCTGGGTATGAGCCCGGCCGCACCGGTTACGGCGAATGACCCGGCGCGCCCCGGCGTGGCCGGTGCACCATGAAGGCACGCCGGAGAGAGCGGGAGGGAGGCCAGGCACGCGATGACAGACATCGATCCCGGTGCGGACATCGAGATCAACCACGGTGAGGAACACGTGACGGCCAGGATCCCGCTGGCCGGGCAGGTCACCCGCGATTGGCTCCGCTACTACCAGAAGCTGGCGCGGGCCAGGGACCTGCCCGCCGAGGCGCAGGAGTTGCCCGGCCGGGCCTGGATCGCCGTCCGGGTCCCGGCCAGCGACGACCACGACGAGGTGCTGGCGATGCTGGACACCGCCCGCACCCTCATCGCCGAGGCGGACGCCGCGGCCGAGCAGCCGCCCGCGACCGCCCACGCGGAGGCCGTCGTCCGGGAATGGTGGGCCCGGCAACGGGCCTGACCGGCGCCGCCACCGGCCCTTTCAGTTCCCGGTCTCGATCGGGACGCCCATCATGGAGCCGTATTCGGTCCATGATCCGTCGTAGTTCTTCACGTTCGGCCGGCTGAGCAGTTCGTGCAGCACGAACCAGGTGTGGGCGGAGCGCTCGCCGGTCAGCAGCGCCTCGAACCCGGCCCGGCCGGTGAAGTCGCGCCGCACGGGATCTTGCAGGTCCTGCTTCCAGTCGAGCGTGACGGCGCCTTTGATGTGCCCCTTGTGGTAGGCGGTGGTGTCCTCGTCGACCTCCACCAGCACCACGCGGGGGTCCCCCAGGTATGCCTGCACCCAGTCGGCGCGCTACGGCGCCGGGGTGAGGCGGCCGTAGGACGTGAGCGTCCGCAGGGCCTGGAGCGTGACGATCCCCCGCCATTCGAGCGCTGTGGCTTCGCTCGGCGGCTCCCAGGTGATCGCCCATCCGCCGTCAGGCTGCTGGCTCTGCTGCAGGTGGTCCACGTGGGCGCCGAGCTGGGCATCGGTGAACAGGGCCCGCCAGCGCGAGCCGGCGGCGGGCGCCAGCTGCAGCGGCGTCAGGCCGTAGCCCGGCGCGGCGGGGTCGAGATGCAGCCCGGGGACCTCGGCCAGGTGGCGCGCCAGCTCGGCCGCGCACCGGTCGGCCCGGTCCCGCTCGGGCGTGTGCTCAAGGAAGACAAGCACCTCCGAGAGGGTGTGCGCCCCGTCCAGCCCTCCGCCCGACTCCACCTGCTGCCAGCAGTACCGGGCGGCCTGTGTCATCCAGGGATGCTCGACGCCGAGCTGATTGAGCAGCCCCACCAGCCCGGCCGTCGGGTTGAGGCCCGGCTGGTAGGTCCACTCGGTCCAGTGCGCTGCCCGGGGGAAGGACTCGATGACCGGGAAGGCGAGCGGCACGGCACCCCCCGCCCCGGCCTCGGCTGCGGTGGCGGCCAGGAAGTCACACGCGCGCAGGACCATCACACGGTCGGTGCCGCCGCCCGCCGTGGCCAGGGCCTGGAAGGCGGTCTCGACATCGATGGGCAGGCTGGCCGGGCAGCGCTTGTCCGGCTCCAGCCCGTGCCCGAAACCGCCATCGTCGTTCTGGTAGCCGCGCAGGGCATCGGCGACCCCCGCCGCGGGCGCACCCAGGAAACAGGCGGCGAAGAGCCGCCGTTCCAGCAGCCGCGCCTGCCTGAGCAGGAAGCCGTTACCAGCGGCGAACGCATCGTCCATGACCGGCAGGTTACGGTCCGCGGCAACGGCTGTCTTGAACAGATCGGACCAGCAGCGGCCGCCGGCCCGGCTTGACACGAGTTGACCGATAGGATTAATTTTTGACCATGCGGTCAGAAAACAGTCCGATCGGTCAGGAAGCGGGCCGGACCTTCACCGAGACCGCACGCCGGGCGCAGATCATGGCGGCCGCCATCGACACCATCGCCGAACTGGGGTACGCGCAGGCCTCCCTTGGCCGCATCGCCCAGAACGCCGGCACCAGCAAGGGCGTGATCCTCTATCACTTCGGCGGCCGGGACGAGCTCGTCAGGGCAGTGGTCGCCGAGCTGGTGGCCAGGGGCGTGGCATATATGCAGCCCCGGATCGAGGCCGCGCCGGGCGGCGCGGGCAAGCTGCGGGCCTACATCGAGTCGAACCTGGCCTTCATGCGGGAGAACCGCAACCACGTGGTCGCGATCGTGGAGATCGCGCTGACCGCCCGCGCCGCCGACGGCAGCCGGCTGTACGACTTCTCGATCCAGGACGCGGGGGTGACCGCGCTCCAGCAGCTGCTCGCCCACTTCCAGCGCGTCGGCGAGTTCCGGGCCGGCTTCGACCCGCATGTGATGGCGATGACGATCCGTGCGGCCATCGACGCGGTGCCATCACAGCTCGCCCGGGATCCAGGGCTCGACGTCGGCCACCATGCCCGCGAGCTGGCGGACCTGTTCCATATCGCCACCCGGCCCGGGGAAGGCCCCCGGCCGCTCACCGATCAGCAGTCAGCGGAGGAATCATGAGGCGCTCTTTCCCAGCCCATCCCGTTCACCTGGTAACCGCATTGGAGGAGACATGTCTGCGGAACTGATCACACGCACGCCACCGACGCGCCGGGATGGCGCATCGCGGCCCCCGGCCACGGTGGTGGCCGCCTCCCGGCTCATGTACGCCGGCGCGGCCCTTGAGCTGGCCGCTCTGATCACCATCGTGGTGACCGCTGGCAGCGTCAGGTCGGCCGTGCTCGCGGCTCACCCGGCCCAGTGGCACGCCGTGCTCATCCACATCACCGGCGACGAGATCGGTGCGCCGATCGCCATCGGCCTGTGGCTGTGGCTGGCGTGGGCGAGTGGCCGCGGGTATGACTGGGCGAGGCTGGTCTTCACGGCGTTCTTCGGCCTGATGACCCTCAGCCTGCTCAACGCGCTGGCCGGGCACGGCCTGGTGTACGCCCGGGCCGACGTGACCGCCGGGCTGGCCCTGTGGCTCGTCGCCCTGGCGGCGATCGTCCTCATCTTCAGCAAGAAGTCCAACCGGTACTACCGGCAGGGCATCGCCCAGCGGTAGTACCCCGCCACGGCATGCGCGACCGGTGACCACGCCCAGTCGCGCAGCGCAGGCGCCTCGTCCCGCTCATCTGGTAACCATTATCTGCCCGCCCACCTGCCACCCTGGGAGCTGCCATGCCGCTGTTCAACAACCAGCCCGGGACGGACGCCGCCACGTGGGAACCACCGGCGGCCGAGACCCGGCTGGCACACACCGCTGGCGCCGACCCGGCCGGCGTCTTCACCTCCGACCTGTCGGTCTCGGAGTACGTGCTGCTCGGCGAGGCGGGCTTCGAGCCACTCGGCTTCGTCATCGGCTCATCGATCTACCACGTCGGCCTGCAGTATGGCCGCTGGTCGAAGAACCAGGAGCTGCAGGTTCTCACCCAGGCCATGTACAACGCCAGGGAGCTGGCGATGGCCAGGATGCGTGCCGAGGCCGACCGCCTCGATGCCGATGGCATCGTCGGCGTGCGGCTGCGGATGCAGATGTACGCCTGGGGCCAGGGATGCCTGGAGTTCGTCGCGACCGGCACCGCGGTCCGGTCCTTTGACGGCACCGGCACGCACCGGGCGCCAGACGACCGCGCGTTCACCTCGGACCTGTCCGCCCAGGACTTCTTCCGCCTGCTCGCCGCGGGCGCGGTGCCGGTCGCGTTCGTGCTCGGCACCTGCGTGTACCACATCGCGCACCAGGGCGTCATGCAGAGCCTGCGCCAGGTGGGCCGCAACCAGGAGATGCCGCAGTTCACCCAGGGCGTCTACGAGGCACGCGAGCTGGCGCTGGCGCGCATGCAGGCCGAGGCGGCGGATGCGGGCTCGTCCGGCATCGTCGGGGTGACGGTGGAGGTGAAGAACCACGTCTGGGGCGAGCACGCGACCGAGTTCCTGGCCACCGGCACCGCCATCAGGCGGCTGGCCGACGAGCACCGGCTGCCCGCCACCTCGCCCAAGCCCACCTTCACCCTCGGCCTGGACCACTGATCGCCCGGTCTGGACCACTCACCGGCAGCCCGCCGGGGGAGAAACATGCCGCCGCGCCAGTGCACGGGCACGATGATGGCTGACATGGTGCCCGGTGACTCGTGGGAGAGCCCGGAGATTGCCCGGTCCTACGCTGCGTTCGCCCGCCGGTACCCGATGTACCAGGACACCAGCAGGGATCTCGTTTCCCTGGCCCGCCTCGCCCCGGGCGCGCACGCAGTTGATCTTGCGTGTGGCACGGGGATCACCACCCAGGCGGTGCTCTCGGTGCTTGGCCCGTCAGGGCGGGTCGTGGCCGTCGACGCGTCGGCGGCCATGCTGGCGATCGCGCGATCGCTGGTCGCAGACGGGCGGGTGCGGTGGCTGAGGGCCCGCGCCGAGCGTCTCGGCGGGTGTTCGGTTGGCGAGGGAACTGCCCAGGCGGCCGCCCGGGAGCTGCGGGAAGAGGCGGGCATCGGGGCCAGCGCCGCCGACCTGGCCGGCCCGGTGTGGCGGCGGACCGCCGAGTTCAGCTTCGCGGGCACCCGCTACCGGCAGGATGAGGAGTACTACGTGCTGCATGTCGGCCAGGTGCAGGTCAGCTGGCCTGCGGTGCGGCGGGTTCCGTCACGGCTCTGTGCGCAGCCGCAGTGTGTGCAGGTCGTCCCGCTCGATCTGGCCGATCCGGTGGAGCAGGCCCCCGAGGTTCTCGGTAACGCTGAGATGGCGGCCGGAAAGGCGGTCCGCGCGGCCGCTGGCCAGCGCCAGGATCAGGCGGGCAGCCTCCTCCGGGTCGGCGCCGCGTCCGGCGGCGAACTGGTCGTGGATCCAGCCGTAGACACGGCCTGCTGGCGTCCGCCGGTCAGTGCTGCTCCCCAGTGCAGCCTCGGTCAGGCCGATGGGCAGCAGGCCGGGGTCGACGCTGAACACCGACACACCGTGCGGGCGTGTCTCCTCGGCCAGGGTCTCGGTCAGCTTCACCAGCGCCGCCTTGGAGGCGGCGTAGGCCGACAGCAGCGGCCAGCGGTAGACGCCGGCGTAACTGGTGATGTTGATGATCCGGCCTTTGCCCGCCGGGATCATGTGCGCGAGCGCCAGCTGCGTCAGGATGAACGCACCGCCGAGGTTCACCTCGACCGCCCGCCACCAGTCGGCCGCCCCGGCCTGCCACACCGGCCCGATAGGCCCGCTGACGCCGGCGTTGTTGATGAGAATGTCCGCTGGTCCCAGCCGCTCCCGCAGCTCGGTGACGGCGGCGGCCGTTGCCCGGCTGTCGGTGACGTCGGCCGGCGCGGCGGCGGCTGTGCCGCCTGCCCGGTTGATCTCGCCGGCCGCGGCGGTGAGCTCATCCGCGGACCGTGCGATCAGCCCGACGGCCGCCCCAGCGGCGGCCAGCCGGGCGCTGAGCAGCCGGCCGAAGCCCCGGCTGCCGCCGCTCACCAGCGCGACCATCCCGTCCAGCGGACGGCCGCCAGCGTCCCCGCCCAGCGGCGGTGCCAGGATCGCCCTGGCGGCTTCAGTTCCCATGGCCGTCCTCGCCGGAGCCGGCCGGCCTGCCTGCGCTGGCGTCCCGCTCGGTGAGCAGCCGGCGAAGGATCTTCCCCGCGGGGGACCGGGGGATGCTGTCGGTGAACTCGACCTGGCGCACGCGTTTGTAGCTGGCCACCCGGCCGGCGACCCAGGCCATCAGCTCCTGGGCTGATGCCGGGGCCCGGAGCACCACGAAGGCCTTGGGTATCTCCCCGGCCAGCTCGTCGGGCCTGCGGACGACCGCCGCGTCCGCCACCGCCGGGTGGGTCAGCAGGATGGCCTCGAGCTCGGCGGGCGCGACCTGGTATCCCTTGTACTTGATCAGTTCTTTGACCCGGTCGGTCACGTAGAACCAGCCATCCTCGTCAGCCGTGACGACATCGCCGGTGTGGACCCATCCGTCTGGGTCGATCGTGGCCGCGGTTGCCCCCGGATCGCCGAGATACCCGCGCATCGCGCCCGCCGTGCGGACCAGTAGTTCCCCCGGCTCGCCCGGGCGCAGATCGGCCCTGGTGCCGGGATCGACGATCCGGCACTCAACGCCGGGCAGGGCGGGGCCGACGGATCCGGGGCGGTCCGGTCCGGCGTCGGGCGCGACGTGGGTGCCGCCGCTCACCTCGGTCATCCCGTAGGCCTGCCTGACCCGGCAGCCGAGCCGCCTCGCGCACGCGTGCGCGAGGTCGGCGCCGAGCGGCGCCGCGGCCGAGGTGATCAGGCGCAGGGTCGACAGGTCGTAGTCGCCGACGTGGTACCGGCGCCTCACCGGGCCGGCCAGGTTCCGTCCG
>DATIXO010000334.1:0-15895 GCA_035518495.1 Streptosporangiaceae bacterium | reverse complement strand
GTGTATCTGCGCGGGAATCTCGGCCTCCGATAAATGACTGCGCGAACGCGGTCACGATCGGATGCTCTGGGAGACGACATGAAACGCATACCTATCGTCGCGATCCTGCCTATCGTCGCGATCCTGATGCTGGTGCTAGCGGCCTGCGGTTCGACGTCCGTTGGTCCGAGCCCCGTTCCGGACACCACCGGGCCGGTCCCCGTTTCGGACACCACCAGCCCAAGCCTCGTTCCGAGCAGCAGCGCCTACAACACGGTGTCCGGGCAGATCGTGCGCCAGGGCACGGGGCAGCCATACCCGAATGCCTGGGTCCGGTTCGGGTGGCTCGTGAGCTCCGGCTACGAGGAGGAGACCCACACCGTGACGGACGCCAACGGGAGGTACACGATCCAGCTCCCGCCGGGCCAGTACCAGGTGACGGCGGGCGACTCCTGCGACCTCAACGCGGGGTTCGACATCGCCGGAAGGGCTCCGGACGACAACATGATCACCGTGCCTGGGACCCCCGAGGTCGACTTCGTCGAGTACCCGATAACCTCCCAGGCTGACGTGCCGGGCGACTGCTAGTGGACGCAGGTCGTGACCTGCCGCTGACGCGGCCGGCCGCCTGCAGCGGCGGCCCGTCAGCGATGCGCCGCGGCGTGCGGGATATGTTGAATCGCCATTGCGGTCCCGGCGCGCGCGGCGGCGACGGAGGCAGGAGCGAGCCGATGAAGAGCGCTACGGGCGGCGGCACCCGGCTGGTTCAGAGTGAGAGTTTCCGTGGCCTCCTGGCGCCTTTCTCCCGCCGCACCTTGTCCAACACGAGCACCAGCTTCCGTGAGCTCAACGAGGCACTCAAGAAACGCGCGGAAGCCATCTGAGCGCCACTGTGGCGCCACGGCGCGGGCAGCCGAACAGAAAGCCAGCCCAGCGAGCAGAAAGCCCGCCGGCGGTCAGGAGAGCGGGCCGACGATCAGGAGACGTGCCCCGGCGTCTCCGGGGGCGGCGGTGCTCCCTCATCGTGCGGGGGTGGCGGAGGCACGGTCCACATCCATTCGCGCAGCCGGGCCTGCTCGTGGGTGAGGGCCGCGATGTCGGTCTCGGCGTAGGAGAACTCCGGCGACCAGAACAGCGCGTCGTACGGGCAGGCTTCCACGCAGATCCCGCAGTACATGCACAGCGAGAAATCGATCGCGAACCGGTCGAGCACATTGCGGACGCGCTGCCGCCCGCGCCCCGCCGGGGCATGGGCGGAATCCGGGCCGCCGCCGTACTCGTGCCCCGGCACGGGCTCCTTGTGCGACTCGATGTAGATGCACCAGTCCGGGCACTCCCGCGCGCACAGCATGCAGACCGTGCAGTTCTCCTCCAGCAGCGCGATCACGCCCCGGCTCCGCGCGGGCGGCTGGCGCCCAGCCTGCATCCCGCCAGCCTCCGTCCCGCCCGTCATGACCGCTGCCAGCCCTCGGGCACGCCCGGCGGCGGCAGCCGGCGCCGGGCGTGCGGCACGTCCCGGTCGCCCGGCTCCTTCGCGCCCGGCCACTGTTTCGCCGCCCGGGCCGCCAGCACGAAGTCCTTCCGCAGCGGGTGGCCCTCGAACCCACCGGGCAGCAGCAGCGGCGCCAGGTGCGGATGACCGGCGAAATCCACCCCGAACATCTCGTGTGTCTCCCGCTCGTGCCAGGCGGCCCCCCGGTAGATACCGGTGGCGGTCGGCAGCCGCGGCGCGGAACCCGGCAGCAGGGTGCCCGCCAGCACGTGGTGCCGGCCGGCCAGCGAGTAGACGTGAGCCACCACGGAAAGACCCTCTCCGGCCTCGTCGACCGCGGTCAGCCAGTCGAAGAAGTCACAGTCGAGCCGCTCGCGGGCGAACGCCAGCGCCGTGAGCCAGTGCTGGGGCGGGACCCTCAGCATGACCCCATGGTGATCGGCCTCGCACCCGACCGAGGGCGGCAGCCCACCGGCGGCCGCGGCGGTGATCTCCTCCGGGGTCACCGCCGCTCCCCCGGCCCGTTCAGCACCACCGCCAGGCCCTCCAGCAGCGCCTCCGGCCGGGGCGGGCAGCCGGGAACGTAGACATCCACCGGGATGAACTGGTCCACGCCCTTGGTGACGCAGTAGGAGTCCCAGTAGGGGCCGCCGCTGTTGGCGCACGCGCCGAACGAGAGCACCCGCCGCGGCTGCGGGGTGTCCTGGAATGCCTGGAGCACGAACGGCGCCAGCTTGTCGGTCACCGTCCCGGCCACCACGAAGACGTTGACCGGCGCCCCGGGCCCTCCCCCCTCGCCCGCCGCGCCATCCCTGGCGGTTCCGCCCTTCGCGGCTCCGCCCCCGGCAGTTCCTGCCCCGGCCGCGGACAGCGCCGCAATCCGCCGCAGGGCGGCCGCGACTTCGACCGCGCAGCACGCCAGGCCCGCGTCGAAGACCCGCAGCGAGCATGCGCCGCCAGCATCGACCGCGATGACGCCCGGGGCGGCCCCGGGCGGACGCCCGGCGGCGGGCGGCGGAAGATCCACGGCAGCCATCCGGCCAGCCTACCGAGGGGCACCAAGCGCCCGCGGCGCGCGTCAGCCGGGCGCCCCACAGGCCGGGCACGCACCACGGGCCGGACGCAGGTCCCGGCCTGCGGGGGCTCCGCGGGATCACGGACGCCGGGCAACGCAGGCCCGCGGGCTGGGCAAAAGTTTGGCGGGAGCAGCCGCGAACCGCGCGTTACCGCCAGCCGTCCTTATGACAGGGGGGCTATTATTGAACTTACAATTGTCATGCGGCAACGTCCGCGGGGGGACTATGAGGGCCCAGCGCCCGATGGTCAGTGTGATCGGCGTCACAGTTCCGGTCGAGCACCTGTGTACGACCCACCACGGCCCGTCGTCGCGGGTAGCCTGAACGACTTGAAGCACATCCTGAATGACGATTTATGAGCCCCGGTCACCAGGGCAGGGGAAGCGCTCACGGACCCACGCCAACACCGGCGCCCGCCCGCGGCGCGTCGAGGAGGTCCTTTCACTGTGGCCAAGCAGGTCCAGCATCTTGACCGTGTCATTATTCGTTTCGCAGGCGACTCCGGCGACGGCATGCAGCTGGCGGGCGACCGCTTCACACAGGAGACGGCTGCGTTCGGCAACGACCTGTCCACACTGCCGAACTTCCCCGCCGAGATCCGCGCCCCGGCCGGCACCCTGCCTGGCGTCTCCAGCTTCCAGCTTCACTTCGCCGACCACGACATCCTGACCCCCGGTGACGCGCCGGACGTCCTGGTGGCGATGAACCCGGCTGCCCTGCGGGCCAACGTCGGCGACCTGCCCCGCGGGGCCGACATCATCGCCAACACCGACGAGTTCAGCAAGCGGAACCTTTCCCGGGTCGGCTATGACGAGAACCCGCTGGAGGACGGCTCGCTCGCGGCCTACAACATCCACGCCGTGCCGATCACCTCGATGACCGTCAAGGCCCTCGAGGAGTTCAAGATCAGCCGCAAGGAGGCCGAGCGGGCCAAGAACATGTTCGCCCTCGGCCTGCTCTCCTGGCTCTACAACCGGCCGGTGGAGGGGACCGCCAAGTTCCTGGAGTCCAAGTTCGCCCGCAAGCCCGAGATCATGAAGGCGAACATCGGGGCCTTCCAGGCCGGCTGGAACTACGGCGAGACCACCGAGGCGTTCTCGGTCCAGTACGAGATCAAGCCGGCCAGCGTCGAGCCGGGCATCTACCGCAACATCACCGGCAACGTCGCGCTCGCCTACGGCCTGGTGGCCGCGTCGCGGCGGTCCGGGCTGCCGCTGTTCCTCGGCTCCTACCCGATCACGCCGGCCTCGGACATCCTGCACGAGCTGTCCAAGCTCAAGCGGTTCGGGGTCCGCACCTTCCAGGCGGAGGACGAGATCGCGGGCGTGGGCGCCGCCCTCGGCGCCGCGTTCGGCGGCGCGCTCGGCGTCAGCACCACCTCCGGCCCTGGCATGACGCTCAAGATGGAGACGATCGGGCTGGCCGTCTCGGTCGAGCTGCCGCTGATCATCTGCGACATCCAGCGGGCGGGCCCGTCCACCGGGATGCCGACCAAGACCGAACAGGCCGACCTGCTCATGGCCCTGTACGGCCGGAACGGCGAGTCGCCCGTCCCGGTGCTGGCGCCCTCCACGCCGTCGGATTGCTTCGACACCGCGCTGGAGGCCGTCCGGATCGCCACCAAGTACCGGACCCCGGTGATCATCCTGTCCGACGGCTACCTGGCCAACGGGTCCGAGCCCTGGCGCATCCCCGAGGTCCCTGACCTGCCCAGGCTGCGGGATGAGTTCTCCTACTCCAAGCCCCAGGAGTGGCGCGGCGAGGACGGCAAGGTGGAGTTCCTGCCGTTCCAGCGGGACCCGGAGACGCTCGCCCGGCCGTGGGCCATCCCCGGCATGCCCGGCCTGGAGCACCGGATCGGCGGTATCGAGAAGGCCGACGGGCCCGGCACCATCTCCTACGACCCGGACAACCACGACCGGATGGTCCGGCTGCGCCAGGCCAAGGTCGACGGCATCGCGCGTGACATCAGCCCGCTCGAGGTGGACGACCCGGACGGCACGGCGCGGGTACTCGTGCTCGGCTGGGGCTCGACCTACGGCTCGATCGGGGCGGCGGTGCGCCGGATCCGGCTGGCCGGGGGGTCGGTCGCCCAGGCGCACCTGCGGTACCTGAACCCCTTCCCGGCCAACCTGGCCGAGGTGCTCGCCGCCTACGAGAAGGTGCTGGTTCCCGAGATCAACCTCGGGCAGCTCGCGCTGCTGCTGCGCGGCCGCTACCACGCGGACGTGATCTCCTACAACCGGGTCCGCGGCCTCCCCTTCCGCGCGGCGGAGCTGGCCGGCGTCATCCAGGATGTGATCACCGATGTCTGACAACATGGCCAACGACGGCGCGGACGCCGCCGCTCACCGCCCGGCCTCGCTCACCCTGGTGCCGGTCGCGGACGAGAAGCTCACCACCAAGGACTTCAAGTCCGACCAGGAGGTGCGCTGGTGCCCCGGCTGCGGCGACTACGCGATCCTGGCCGCCTTCCAGGCCTTCCTGCCCGAGCTGGGCATCCCGCGCGAGAACCTGGTCATCATCTCCGGGATCGGCTGCTCCTCCCGGCTGCCGTACTACGTGGACAGCTACGGCATGCACTCGATCCACGGCCGGGCACCGGCGATCGCCAGCGGGCTGGCCTGCACCCGTCCCGACCTGTCGGTGTGGGTGATCACCGGTGACGGCGACGCGCTCTCGATCGGCGGCAACCACCTGATCCACGCCCTGCGCCGGAACGTCAACGTCAAGATCCTGCTGTTCAACAACCGGATCTACGGGCTGACCAAGGGCCAGTACTCACCCACCTCCGAGCAGGGGAAGGTGACGAAGTCAACCCCGTTCGGCTCGCTGGACACACCGTTCAACCCGCTGTCCCTGGCGATCGGCGCCGAGGCCAGCTTCGTGGCCCGCACGATCGACTCCGACCGCAAGCACCTCACCAGCGTGCTGCGGGCCGCGGCGGACCACCGGGGAGCGGCGTTCGTCGAGATCTACCAGAACTGCCCGATCTTCAACGACGAGGCGTTCGGCCCGCTGAAGGACCCGGCGACCAGTGGCGACCTGCTGATCCGGCTGGAGCACGGCGAGCCGGTCCGGTTCGGCCCGGGCAAGGGCCAGGGGCTGCGCTTCGGCCGCTACGGCTCGCTGGAGGCGGCCGAGGTGGCCGGGGCCGGCGAGGACTCGCTGCTGGTGCACGACGCCCAGGCGGCCGACCCCGCCTACGCGTTCGCCCTCTCGCGGCTCGGCGGCGCCGACTTCACGCACACCCCGATCGGGGTGTTCCGCAACGCCGCCCGCCCCAGTTACGACGAGCTGATGGCCGCCCAGCTGGAGGAGGCCCGCGCCAGGCAGGGCCAGGGCGACCTGGCGGCGCTGCTGGCCGGCCCCGACACCTGGCAGGTCAACTGACCCAGCGGGCGCCATGACCGTTCGGGTGGAGCGCGACGGGCAGGTAACCACCGTCATCCTGGACCGCCCGGAAGTGCGCAACGCGGTGGATGGGCCGGCCGCGGCCGCCCTGGCCAGCGCCTTCCGCGCCTTCGACGCCGACGACGGCGCCCACGTGGCGGTGCTGTGGGGTGCGGGCGGGACGTTCTGCGCCGGCGCCGACCTCAAGGCGGTCGGCGGCCCGGACGGCAACCGGGCCGCGCCGGACGGCGACGGGCCGATGGGGCCGACCCGGCTGCGGCTGGCCAAGCCGGTGATCGCCGCGATCGCCGGCCACGCCGTGGCGGGCGGCCTGGAGCTGGCGCTGTGGTGCGACCTGCGGGTGGTGGAACAGGACGCGGTGCTGGGCGTGTTCTGCCGCCGGTGGGGGGTGCCGCTGATCGACGGCGGCACGGTGCGGCTGCCCCGGGTGGTCGGCCAGGGCCGCGCGCTGGACATGATCCTGACCGGGCGGCCGGTCGCCGCGCCCGAGGCGCTGGCGATGGGCCTGGCCGACCGGGTGGTCCCGCCGGGCCAGGCGCGGGCGGCGGCCGAGGCCCTGGCCCGCGAGATCGCCGCGCTGCCTCAGCAGTGCCTGCGCAGCGACCGGGCGTCCGCGCTGGAGGGCGGCTGGCTCGGCGAGGACGAGGCGATGGCCAACGAGTTCCGTCACGGCATGGCGGTGCTGGCCGCGCCCGGCATGGCCGACGGCGTGAACCGGTTCCGCGGCGGCGCGGGGCGTAGCGGCGCTCCCGTCTAAACCAGATAGCTGCCGAACGGATCCTCCGGGCGACCGCCCTGCCCAGGCACTGGCACTTCCGGGTGAGGCTGCGCGCACCCCTCCCCCTTCGTCTTGCGTCTATGTACATTTGACGCATGGCGCTAGATCCGGACCTTCTGAACGAGGCGAAGATCGCCGAGGCGGACCTCGTCGAAGCCGAGCACGCCGCCGACGTCGCGCGGGCGGAATTCAACCGGGCGGTCCGCCGCCTGCACCTGGCCGGCGCATCGCTCCGCGAGGCCGCGAAGGCACTCGGCCTCAGCCATCAGCGCGTGCACCAGATAGTGGAGGCCGCCGGCGGCAGCCGGCGCTGGCGCAAGGCCGCCAAGACGCCCCGCCCCGGGCCCTGCTCGTTCTGCGGGCGCACTGCCGAGCAGGTGAAGGCGCTCATCGCGGGCCCCGGCGTTTACATCTGTGACCGCTGCATCCCCGTGGCCAGCCAGACGATCGCCACCGGTGAGCCGGGCGGCCCGCCCACGGCCGCCATCGAGCCGGTCGCCGTGGAGGACATGACCGAGAAGTGCAGCTTCTGCGGCAAGCGCCGCCATCAGGTGCCCGGCCTGGCCGCCGCCGGCAGCGCCCGGATCTGCGCCGAGTGCCTGCAGCTGTGTCATGAGATCCTCGCCGAGCGGCTGGCCTGACCACGCCACCAGAACGGCTGGGCCGCCGCTGACCCGGGACCGCTGGGAGCGCCCATGAAGCACGTTGGCATCCTCGCGCACAGCACCGAAGGGGCAGCGCTCTGCTTTCTCGCCTTCTGCCAGGAGGGATTCCGGCGGCTGGGGCGCAACGAGCACCCGGACGTGACCCTGGACTACATCGCCTTCGGCCACAGCATGCCCGCGTGGGACGCCGGGGACTACGGGCGGATCCGGGCCACGCTGTCGGTCAGCGCGCACCGGCTGGCCCGCGCGGGCGCGGACTTTTTCGCCTGCCCGGACAACACCGCGCACCTGGCGCTCGAAGAACCCGGCGAGGATCTCCCGCTGCCGGGCCTGCACATCGCCGAGGTGGTCGCCGCGCAGGCGGCCCGCGAGCACCGCCAGCGGGTCGGCGTGCTCGGCACCAGGTACCTGATGGACGGGCCGCTCTACCCCCGGGCACTCGCGGCCCGCGGCATCGCGGCCGAGGTTCCCGGCGCCGCCGACCGCCGCGTCGTCAACGAGATCATCTTCGGTGAGCTGGTCAACGGCGTGTTCACCGACAGCTCGCGGCAGGAGTACCTCCGGGTGATCGAGCGGCTGGCGGCCCGGGGCTGCGACGCGGTCGCGCTGGTGTGCACGGAGATCCCGCTGCTGGTCACGCCGGAGGCGTCCCCGCTGCCGGTACTGGACTCGACCCGCCTGCTGGCCCGCGCCGCCTACGACGCCGCCACCGGCGAGCAGCCCATGCCCACCTGGCGCGGCGGCCCGCCCGGCGGCTGACCCCCGGCGGGGTGGGGGTCAGCAAAGGCGGGGCGTGTCAGCAGACCGCGCGGACGGCGTCGGCGAGCAGCTCCAGCCCTTGGCCGAGCTCGGCATCGGTGATCGTCAGCGGTGGCAGCAGCTTGACCGCCTCGCCCTGCGGCCCGGCCGTCTCCACCAGCAGGCCCCGTTCGAAGGCGGCGGTGGAGATCTTCCCGGCCAGCTCGCCGCACTCGAACGCCAGGCAGTGGGCCAGCCCGCGGCCGCGTGTCTCGATCGGGGTGCCCGGGACCGATTCGGCCAGGCCGGCCAGGGCGGCGGCGACCCGCTCCCCCTTGGCCAGCGTGCCACGCTCGAGCGCGTCGTCCCGCCAGTAGGTCCGCAGGGCGGCGGTGCCGGTGACCAGCGCCGGGTTGACACCCCGGAACGTGCCGTTGTGCTCGCCCGGCTCCCAGATGTCCAGGTCGGGGCGGATCAGGGTGAGCGCGAGCGGCAGGCCGAAGCCGCCGATGGATTTGGACAGGCAGACGATATCCGGGGTGATGCCCGCCGTCTCGAAGCTGAAGAACGGGCCGGTGCGGCCGCAGCCCATCTGCACGTCGTCGACGATGAGCAGGATGCCGTGCCGCTGGCACAGATCGGCCAGGCCGCGTAGCCATTCCGGGCGGGCGACCCGGATGCCGCCCTCGCCCTGGACCGTCTCCACGATCGCCGCGGCCGGCTTGTCCGGCCCGCTGCCGCGGCTGTCCACCAGCCGCTCCAGCCAGCGGAAGTCCGGCACCTGCCCGCCCGGGTCGTCGAACGGCATCGGGATGGCGTGGCCCAGCGGCACCCCGGCGCCGCCCCGGTGGAACGGGCTGCCGGTGACCGAGAGCGCGCCCAGCGTCATGCCGTGGAAGGCGTCGGTGAAACTGATCACCTCGGTGCGGCCGGTCACCTTGCGGGCCAGCTTCAGCGCCGCCTCGACGGCGTTGGCGCCGCCTGGGCCGGGGAACTGCACCCGGTAGTCCAGCTGCCGGGGCTGCAGGATGAGCTCGCCGAAGGCGGCCAGGAACTCGCGCTTGGCGACCGTGTACATGTCCAGCGAGTGGATGACCCGGTCGCCGGCCAGGTAGTCCAGCAGGGCCTGCTTGAGCGCAGGGTTGTTGTGGCCGTAGTTGAGCGCGCCGGCCCCGGCGAAGAAATCCAGATAGGCACGGCCGTCCTCGTCGTAGAGCCAGCTGCCCGCCGCATGGTCGAACACCGTCGGCCAGGCGCGGCAGTAGCTGCGTACGGCGGACTCGCGTGCGGTGAAGGTTCCCAAGGTTTGTCACATCCTGTTCGTCAGGGCTGACTGCGGGCCCGCGCCGGTGGGCGGGGTGCTAGCTGGTGGACGGGGGACTGGGGCAGGGGAAGCGTGCGGGCCGACTCTGACCGGACGGCCGCGGGGCGGGAGCGGGCCGGCGGTCCGGTCACCGCCCTGGCCGGGGCCGGGACCGGGGCCCGCGCAGTGGCGGCCGGGTTGCCGCGCCACCACGTGCCGGGCGGGACGTGCTCGCCCTTCATGAGGAAGGAGTCGGCGTCGAGCACCGCGCCGTCGCCCAGTTCCACCCCGTAGTGGATGAAGGCACCGGTGCCGACGGTGCACCGGGCGCCGATCGTGATGTAGCCGGACTTGAACGTGCCGTCTTCCAGGGAGTGGCCCTGCAGGATGCTGCCCGCGTTGAGGGTGGCCTCGCTGCCGATCGTGACCAGGGTGCGCTCCACGATCGAGCAGCCGTCGTCGAGCAGGCGGCGGCCGGCCCGCACCCCGAGCATGCGCCACAGCACACGCTTGAACGGGGTGCCGCTGCACATCTGGATGTAGGCGATCGACGGCACCTTCCAGTAGCGCTCATGCCGCCAGAAAAGCGGCTGGTAGATCGAGCAGAACCGCGGCTTCAGGGCGCGGAACCCGGTGACGGCGCGCTCGACGAGCACGAAATAGCCGACGGTGAAGACGAGCATGAGCAGCAGCAGCCCGGTCGTGGCCAGCACGTCGGCCACGGTGACGCCGAGCACCTCCGTGCCGAGCATGCTTGCCACGGTGGTGCCATGCAGGTTTGCGTTCTGCACCTGTGAGACGGCCGTGTGCACCATGTCGGACACCAGGGTGCCCTGGGCGGTCGTGCGCAGGGCGTGTGACAGCGCGCCGCCGATGAAGGGCAGGAGCGCGATGAACGCGAGCCCGGTGACGTAGAGCCACCGCACCAGCAGATGCAGGCCGATGGTGACCGCGTTGTGCCGGTTCTTGGCCCGCAGCCGGCGCCGCCGCCGCCGCGCGGTGCTCAGGTGATCGAACTGGTGGTCGGAGTGGACCGATCGCGGGATCTCGAAGCAGGGCGAGCCGAGCAGGCCCACTCCCTCCCGGACCGGGCCGCTGACCGGGATCATCACCTTGGTGGCCAGCAGGCAGTTGCCGCCGGTCCGGCCGCCGGCCGGGTAGACGATCCCGTTGCCGAGGAAGTTGCGGGCCCCGATGGTGACCGGGGCGACCCGGAACGAGCTGCTGGAGAACTCGGCGTTGATGATCGACAGGCCGTCGGAGACCATGGTGCCGGTGCCCACGGTGGTGAGCGTGGGCATCTCGTGCTTGACCTCCATGCCGAAGTTGGAGCCGCTCTGCTCGACCGGCGCCAGCCGGTAGCCGATCAGGCTGAGGTAGCGCACGATGGCCGAGCTGTCCCCGAACAGGGCGGTGAAGAACCCGATATTCGTCATCCGGGAGACCGCGCGCTGGAGCGTGTAGTGGATCCCGTACAGCGGGTGCACCTTCCCCGGTTTCAGCGCCAGGCTGAGCAGGCGACCGGCGGTGCCGGCGATGACCAGCCCGGCGGCGATGGCGCCGAGGAACACCACCGCGGTGACCGCCAGCACGCCGGCGTAGAACTGCCAGGTCGCCATGTCCAGCCGGGCGAGCGGGCGGGCCAGCAGCGACAGTGAGGGCCGCGACACCAGCAGGGCGGCGGCGGCGACCGCGGCGGGGCCGGCCACCGCCAGCACGAGCAGCAGCCGGACGGCGCTGTACCAGGCACGGCGCAGGGCGCCGCAGCGGGCGGGCGGGACCGTCCGGTAGTCGTCGGCCGGGCCGGCCGGCTGGGCGGGCGAGCCGTGCCAGCACTCGCCCGGCGGCACCGCCTGCCCGGTGAGCAGGGCGGAGGCATGCCCGAGCTGGGCGCCGTCGCCGAGGCTGGTGCCGATGTCGAGGACGCTGTGCTCGCCGACGAACACGTCCGCGCCCAGGGTGATGGCACCGGTCTCGATGGCGCCGGCCCGGGCCCGGTAGCCGCTGAGGTAGGTGTCCTTGCGGATCACGCTGCCCGCGCCGATGGCCAGCAGGTCGGTGCAGACCGGCACGTGCCGGGTGAAGACCGCCACCCGGCGGCCGATCCTGGCGCCCAGCGCCCGCAGGTACAGCACATACAGCGGGGTGCCCAGCAGCAGCCGGGCCAGCGGGTTGGCGACGATCGCCGTCTTGACGACCCAGAAGCGGAAGTAGCCCAGGCCCCACGCCCGGATCCGGCGCGGTTTCCAGCGGCCGATGAGCAGCCACTTGGCCACCACCGGCAGCAGGCCCAGGGCGAGCAGCCAGCCGCCGCCGACGGCCACCAGCCGCGCGTAGATCCCCAGCGGCCCGCTGCCCGCGGCGGCCCAGGCGGACCCCGCGTCCACCGCCAGGGAAAGGCCGGCCAGGTAGGCGATGAACGCCAGCAGCTGCGCCGTGCCGCACAGCAGGTACGCCAGCGTGCCCCGTGCCGCGTGGGCCGGCTCAGGCGCTGGCTCTCCCCATGCTGGCTCTCCCGGCGCTGGCTGCCCGGCCGGGCCGGGATCCGGGAGGGTGGCGGCCAGGGCACGCACCGTCGGGTGCAGGTAGATGTCCTTCATCGAGACCGGCGGCAGCCCGCCATGCTCACGGATGGCGGCGCTGAACAGCGCCATCAGCAGCGAGTTGGCGCCGAGGTCGTTGAAGAAATGGCTGTCGACCGAGACCCGGCTGACCGCCAGCACCTCGGCCAGCAGCTCGGCCAGCACCCGCTCCGCGCCGGTCGCCGGGGCCTGGTGGTCATCCCGGGCGGCCAGCTGGCGCGGGCCGCGCGGCGGCGGCAGGCTCTTGCGGTCGGCCTTGCCGCTGGGCAGCACCGGGATGACCGGCAGCCGCTCCAGGTATGCCGGGACCATGTACGCGGGCAGCCGCTCGCGCAGCTCCACGTACACCAGGCCGGGATCCACCGCGGGAACGCCGGCGCGGGTGCTGTAGTACGCCGCCAGCTCCACCACATCCGGCGCGGGCTGGCAGGTGCTGACCACCGCCTGGGCGATGCCGGGCACCCCCAGCAGGACCGACTCGATCTCGGTCAGCTCGATGCGGTAACCGCGGATCTTGACCTGGGTGTCGATGCGGCCGTGGTGCTCGATCTCGCCCTCGGCGTTGACCCGTCCCAGGTCGCCGGTGCGGTAGATCCTGCCCGCCGGGTTGCCCGGGATGCCCAGGAAGTCCGGCACGAAGGCGCGCTCGGTGAGATCCGGCCGGCCCACGTAGCCGCTGGCGAGCCCGATCCCGGCGATGCCGATCTCCCCCATCGCGCCCGGCGGCAGCGCCGCGCCGGAGTCCGGGTCGAGCACCACCACGGAGTAGGTGGGCAGCGGCACACCGATCGTCACCGGCCGGTCCGGGTGCACCACCGTCCAGGTCGCGGTCACGGTGGCCTCGGTCGGGCCGTAGACGTTGAGGAACCGGCGGCCGGGCCGGTGCCAGCGGGTCACGAGGTCCTGCGGGCACGGCTCGCCGGACACCAGCAGGAAGCGCAGCCCGGGCAGATCTTCGTCCAGCGTGGCCAGCAGGGTCGGCACACAGCACAGCGCGGTGACCTGGCGGTCCCGCAGGAACGCGTGCAGCTCCCGCCCGAGCACCCGGTCCCCATCCGGCTTGGGCACCAGCGTCGCCCCGGCTATCCAGGGCACCCAGATCTCCTCGACGGAGAAATCGAACGCGACCGTCATGCCCTGGTAGACCCGGTCGGCGTAGCCGATCCCGTACACCTCCGCCGCCACCCGGACGAAGTTGCAGATGCTGGCGTGCTCGACCGCCACCCCTTTCGGGCGCCCGGTCGAGCCCGAGGTGTAGATGATGTAGCAGAGGTCGTCGGCTGCCTCGCCGGCCTCACCGGGGCCGAGCCGGTCCCAGCGCTGCCCGGCGATCTGCTCGATCGCCTGGTCCAGGTACAGCAGCCTGGCCAGGCCCGCCAGCGGCTCCGCCCGCTCGGCCAGGTGCGAGCGCGACAGCACCGTCGTCACCCCGGCGTCGGAGACGATGTAGGACAGCCGGTCCCGCGGGAACCCGGTGTCGAGCGGCACGTACGCGGCGTGGGCCTTCAGCACCGCCAGCATGCCGAGGTAGCCGTCCACCGCCTGGTCGGACAGCAGCCCGACCCGGTCTCCCGGCCGCACGCCCTGGCGCACCAGGAACCGCGCCAGCTGGTTTGCCCGCGCGTCCAGGCCCGCGTAGCTCAGCGTCCCGGCCATCGCGTCCACCGCGAGGTGGCTGCCCCTGCCCCCCTGGCGCATCCAGTCGCAACGGCGCTCGAACAGCCGTTCCAGGCGGTCGCCTTCCCGCCACCTGATCGAGTTGTCGTAGCCGGTGCTGATCAGCACCCGGCCGTCCAGGCAGCCGCGCGACGCCGGGCGACCGCCCCCCCGGGCGCGTCTGGAGTCGATAGCGGCACTCGTTGCGCCCGCGGCCATCAGCCCTCACGTCCCGTCGGCCAAGCCGACAGCCGGTGCCTCAGCCGGTGGCGATACCTTTCCGCTGCCACACAGGTATCGCGGACCCTGAGACACTGCCAGGAAGATCGTGCTTCGTGGTGGCGGGCAAGCGGCCCCGTCCGAGCGAGGTGGCCAGCCACGCGCCTGATCCTGGGCCGGCTTCCTTAGGCCCCGCTGGATGCCTCCGGCGACCTAGCTGAAAACCGGGGCCACGCCGTCTCTGCCAGGTGTTTCCTGCCGGGACCGGTCCGAGGGCGGGGGCCGGGAACGCCGCCGGGCGGGCGCCGGCCCTCCAGGTGACCGCCGGGCCGGTCCCCGGAAAGCGCATACGCCCGCTGACCAGGCATGCCATGGTCTATGTAGCAGCACAGCCCGTGAGCGGGGCCGGCGTCGCGGCGGCGGACGGGCTGGCCGAGGCCTGCTGGCTCGGCCTGGCCGGGGGGTGGATGAGCCGATGCCCGGCACCGCGGCCCAGCCCGCGAGTACCCTGCGGAGGATGTTGTGAGTCCAGTGCGCTGGGCCCTCGTGGTCCTGGCGACGGTCGCGCTCTGCGTGGCGATCGTCGTCATCATCGCCGCCGGGCTGGATTTCGTCGGGATCGGGCTCATGGTGGTGGTCGCCCTGGCGGCGACGTACTACGCGGGGCGGCTGGACGATCGCAGGGAGGACAGCGGAACCAGCCCCGATTGAGCCGGCGCAGGTAGCCGCGCACTGACCGCCACACCACGGCTCACCTTGCCGCGAGAGGCTTCCGTAACGCCGTACACACTGCAATACTGCGTCGATGACGGCTCTTCGCGTTGCCCTGCTCAACCTCAAGCCGGGCACAGGCAAGACCACATCGGCGGTCTGGCTGGCACACATCTTCGTCCAGGCTGGCAAGCGCGTGCTGCTGGTGGATGCCGACCCATCCGGCAGTGCTCTGGAGTGGTCCGATCTGGCCGCCATGGCGCCCGGGCAGCCGCCCAGGGCGGCGTTCCCGTTCCGGATCGTGGCCCTGCCCTCCCGTGGCCTGCACCAGCGGGTGCCCGAGATCGCCCATCCAGACGACGTGGTGATCATCGACGCCCCGCAGCTGGAGGACCACGCTGGCATCGCCCGGTCCGCGATGCGGTACGCCGACGAGATCCTGATCCCGTGCGCGCCGAGCCCCATCGAGATCAACCGCACCACGCCCGTCCGGGACGAGATCATGGAGGTCGACGCGATCAGGGACACCCCCGCGCGTTCGGCCGTGCTGCTGAACCGCTGCATCATGCGTGCGCACTCCACAGCTAACGCCAGAGAGGCGCTGGAGGGCCTAGGCTATGACGTGCTGCGGACGGCCGTGCCACGGCTAGAGGTTTACGCCCAGAGCTTCGGCATGCCGATTCCCGAGACAGGCCGCGATGTGTGGCGCGGCGTGGCCCACGACCTCATCGAGCGATGCGTTCCTCTCGGGAAGGTGCCGTTATGACCACAGAGCGGGAGCGGCGCAAAGCGCAGATGACCGCCGCCGCGGCGCGGCGCACCGAGCCCGGCGCCCGCCCGGCCGGCAAGACGGCGATCCGGTCAAAGCCGGTGCGGATCACCCTCGACCTGAGCCCCGAGCTCTACCGGCAGCTCACCCGGTGGGCACACTCGGCAGCGATCGAGCTGGACGTGCCGCGCGTCGCCCTGGCGGACGCGGTCCGGGCGATGATCAGGGTCTCGACGGAGAGCCCGGATGAGGTGATCGAGCGGCTTCGCCGTGATCTGCAGCAGTAGCGCGGCTACTGCTGCCCGAGAACGCGCCGCTTGGCAGCCTCGTAGTGAGCGTCGGAAAGCACGCCCTGGTCGTGCAGCTGCGCGAGCTTCTGCAGCTGCGCTATCCACGACGTCTCGTCATCGGCGGCCACCGGCGGGGGCTGGGCAGGGGCGGCTGGGTGCGCGGGAACCGCTGGCTGGGCAGGGACCGCCCGCCGGGCGGGCGCGGAGGCACCGGGGGTGGCCG
>DATIXO010000333.1:0-36149 GCA_035518495.1 Streptosporangiaceae bacterium | reverse complement strand
CCCGCAGCGTCCGCAACGAACTCGAACGCGCCCGCCTGCGCCACGCCCACCGCCTGGCCTCCGACCCCCACCACCACTGGACCCGCGACGACCTCATGCGCCTCGAACCCGCCGACATCTACACCAGCCACACCGACCTGCAGGCACTGCCGGGCGGGTGGCCGGACTCACTCGACCGGGGCGCCTAGCTCCTGCCAGCGGGCGCGGGCGGCTGGCTCCCAGGCACGGTGCTGGCCAGTGAAGACGGCCGCCGCGCGGGCGCCGATCCAGCCGGGCGGGAGCAGCTCGCGGGGCAGGCCCGGGTCGGCCAGCGGGAACCGCCGCCACTCGTGCACCAAGCGGATCTGGGCGGACAGCGTCTCGTCGCCCGGCGCGGGCCGCAGGTCCGCGAAGGCGGCCAGGAACCCCCCGTACCTGGCTGCCAGGTCGCCCAGGTGCCAGGCCTGCTCGACCAGCGAGCGCTGCGCCCCGATGCCCGCGAACGGGCCGGTGAAGGAGAAGGTCTCCGCGGACAGGCCCAGCTGCTCGGTGACCTGCTTGGCCTCCGCCTCCCGGGCCGGGTGCGGGCTGACCCACACGCCGGGCAGCGGGCTGCCGAAGCCGGCCCAGGTAAGCCGGGTTCGCAGCTTGTGGCGCAGCTGCCGGCGCGTTTCCGGGACGGTGACCAGCAGCACCAGCCAGCGGCCGTCCCAGGCTGCCGCGTCGCGGCCGAAGGAGTAGATGCGGGCCGCCCCCTCGGCGAGCAGCTCGTGGCCGGGCTGGGTCAGTGCCCACCGGACGCGCCGGCCGGCCCGGTGGGCGGTGACCCAGCCGTCCGCGGCCAGCCTGGCCAGGGCCTGGCGGACCGACTTCTCCTCCAGCCCGAGCCCCCCGGCCACGTGGAGCAGGGTGGAGGTCCACGGCGGCTCACCCGAGGGCAGCACGAACTCACCGAGAACGGTCAGCAGCAGCGAGCGGGCGCTGCCGGACCCGCCGTCGTGACGGCGGGTCACCGGGCGCGGCACGTGCCCGGGCTCACCGGCTGCGGACGGGGGCCCGGTGGACATGACCTGCTGCTTCCTCGGCCCGGGCTCTGGGATTGGTCATCACGGACGGGCCGCCGAATCAATTCTACAAGTAGTTGACGGGGCGCTAAATGAATGTAGAGGATATGTCCATCGGTTTTCCCGCGGGCGGATGGGACCAGCCATGGCTGTCGAGTCTTTCAATGCCAGCGTGTATCTCCTGGACCGCCAGGTCGAGGCGGGCAGGGGCGGGCATCTCGCGGTGACCGGGCCGGCCGGGTCGCTCACCTACGCCGAGCTCGCCCAGCGGGTGGCCGAGCTGGCCTCCGGCCTGCAGGCCCTCGGGGTGCGGCCCGAGGAGCGGGTGCCGCTTGTCGCCTCCGACCGCCCCGAGACCGTGATCACCTTCCTGGCGCTGCTGCGGATGGGGGCGATCGCGGTCCCGGTGTCCACCATGTACAACGGGACCGAGCTGGGCGAGCTGCTCCGCGACACCCGGGCCCGGGTGGTCGTGGCGACCGGCGAGTTCGCCGCCGCCGCCAGGGAGGCCATGAGCCTCGCGCCGGAGGCCACCACGCTCGTGCTCACCGGCGAGCCGGTGCACCCGGCCGGGCCGGGTGACGCGAGCGGGCCGGGTGACGCGAGCGGGCCGGGCGGGCCCAGCACCCGGTCCTGGGCCGGCATCCTCGCCGAGGGGCAGCGCGCCGGGCCCGCCGCTCCCTACGGCACCTGGTTCGACTCCCCCGGATTCTGGCTCTACACCTCGGGCACGACCGGCACCCCGAAGGGCGCGATGCACCGGCACGGCAGCATCGCCCGGGTCTGCGAGACCTACGCCCACCAGGTGCTCGGCATCACGCCGGAGGACCGCTGCTACTCGGTGGCCAAGCTGTTCTTCGCCTACGGCATCGGGAACTCGCTGTTCTTCCCGTTCTCGGCCGGCGCCACCGCGGTGCTGGACCCGGCCCGCGCCACCCCGGCCGGGGCAGCGGCGCGGCTGGCCGAAGACCGCCCGTCGCTGTTCTTCGCCGGCCCCGCCTTTTTCGCCGCGCTGCTCGCCGCCGAAGTGCCGGCCGGGGCCTTCGCGTCGGTGCGGCTGGCGACCTCGGCGGGCGAGGCGCTGCCCGCCGAGATCTACCGCCGGTTCACCAGCCGCTACGGGGTCGACATCATCGACGGGCTGGGATCCACCGAGGCGCTGCACATCTTCATCTCCAACCGGCCCGGCGCCGTCCGCCCCGGCACGTCAGGCACCGTGGTCCCGGGGTATGAGGCCCGGCTGGTGGACGACAACGGCGAGCCGGTCGCCGACGGCCACCCCGGCCGGCTGCTCGTGCGCGGCGACTCGGTGGCGACCGGGTACTGGTGCCGGGTCGCCACCACCCGGCAGGTGTTCGCCGGTGAGTGGCTGCGGACCGGTGACACCTACGTCCGCTCGGAGGACGGCTTCTACACGTGCCTGGGCCGCACCAACGACATGATCAAGGCCGGCGGCATCTGGGTGTCGCCGACCGAGGTGGAGTCCCGCATCGTCCAGCATGAGTCGGTGGCCGAATGCGCGGTCGTGGGCCACCGGGACGCCGACGGCCTGGAGGAGGTCGTCGCGTGCGTGGTGCCCATGCCCGGCAAGCAGGTCGACGGCGAGGCGCTCATCGCGTTCTGCCGGGAGGGCCTGGCCGCGTTCAAGCGGCCCCGGCAGGTGCTGGTGCTGGACGGCCTGCCGAAGACCGCGACCGGCAAGATCCAGCGGGTCGTTGTCCGCGAGATCGCCGCCGAGGCGCTCAGGAAGTGATGGCATGCCCGTCTCCGGCCCCGATGTGCTGGTCGTGGGCGCCGGCGTGTCCGGCCTGACCACCGCGGTCTGCCTGGCCGAGACCGGCCGCCGGGTGGAGATCCGCACCGACCGCCTGCCGGGCGACACCACCTCCGCGGTGGCCGGCGCGATCTGGGGGCCGCACCTGGTGGAGACCGGCGAACGCGCCGCCCGGTGGCGCCGCGCCACCCTCGGCGTGCTCCGCGAGCTCGCCACCGGCCCGGACAGCGGGGCCACCGGCGTCCGGATCGCCAGCGGGGCGCAGGTCTTCCGCGCCTCCCCCGGCCCGCCGCCGGACTGGCTCACCGACCTCGGCGGCTACCGCCCGTGCCGCCCGGCTGAGCTGCCACCGGGGTTCAGCAGCGGCTGGCGCTACACCGCCCCGCTGGCCCACATGCCGTCCTACCTCGGCTACCTGCGGGCCCGGTTCGAGCGGGCGGGCGGCAGGCTCGCCACGGGCCGCGTCACCTCGCTGGCTGGCGCGGCCCGTGAGGCCGGGGCGCCGGTGGTCGTGAACTGCTCTGGCGCGCACGCCCGCCAGCTGGCCGGTGACCCGGCGGTCACCCCGGTCCGGGGCCAGGCGGTGGTGGCCGTCAACCCGGGCCTGACCGAGTTCCTCATCGCGCCCAGTGATTCCTCCGCCGAGCTCGCCTACCTGTTCCCGCACCGCGGGCAGATCGTCCTCGGCGGCTCCGAAGGGCCCGGCGACTGGAACCTGGAGCCGGACCCGGCGATCGCCGAGCGGATCCTGCGCGACTGCGCGGCGATCGAGCCCCGGCTGCGCGGCGCGCAGGTGCTGGCGCACCGGGTCGGCCTGCGCCCGGCCCGGCCGGCGGTGCGGCTGGAGGCCGAGCCCGCCGCGGCCGGCGGCGGCCCGCTGATCGTGCACAACTACGGCCACGGCGGCGGCGGCATCACCATGTCCTGGGGCTGCGCGCGTGAGGCCGCCAGCCTGGCGGCCTCACGCGGTTAGGGTAGGGCCCATGCGGATCGGTTTCGGCGCCCCCGTGTCTGGCGCGTGGGCGACTCCTGGCAACCTCGCTGGTTTCACGGCCCAGGCGGAAGCGGCCGGCTACGCGTCGGTGTGGACGTTCCAGCGGCTGATCGTCCCCGAGGGGTCCGCGATGGAGCCCGTCTACCACAGCGTGCTCGACCCGATGGTGGCGCTGGGGTACGCGGCGGCGGCCACCTCGCGGATCAGGCTCGGCGTCGCGGTCGTGAACATGCCGTACCTCTCCCCCGCCTACCTCGCCAAGCAGGCCGCCACGGTGGACGTGCTCTCGGCCGGCCGGCTCGATCTCGGGCTGGGCCTGGGCTGGATGCCGGAAGAGTTCGCCGCCGCGGGCGGGACCATGGCCGGGCGCGGCGCCCGGACCGCGGAGTACATCGAGGTGATGCGGCGGCTGTGGGCCGGCGGGGTGGCCGGGTACAGCGGCGAGTTCTACACGCTGCCGGCCGGCCGGATGGCCCCCGAGCCGGTGCAGCGGCCGGGCCCGCCGATCCTGCTCGGCGGCACGGTCCCCCGGGCCCTGGAACGGGCCGGGCGGCTCGCCGACGGCTGGGTGACCTCCAGCCGGGCCGACCTGTCCCGGATCGGCGAGGGCATCAAGCGTGTCAAGGCCGCCGCGGAGCAGGCCGGCCGCGACCCGGCGGCGGTGCGGATCATCTGCCGGGGCGTGGTCCGCTGGGGCGCCCCCGTGACGGTTCCCGAGGGCGGAGGGCGGCAGCTGCTGTCGGGCAGCTTCGGCGACATCCGCGCCGACGCCGAGTGGCTGGCCGGGCAGGGGGTCACCGAGATCTTCTACGACCTCAACTGGGATCCGCTGGTGGGCTCGCCCGCCGCCGACCCGACCGGCGCCGCCGCGCGCGCCACCGAGATCCTGGACGGGCTGGCACCCCTCGCCTGAGGGCTACGGGCCTTCCCGGTAGGCGATGGCCGCGGCCTCGGTCCGGCTGGACGCGCCGAGCTTGGCCAGGATGTTGGACACGTGCACGCTGGCCGTCTTCGGCGCGATGAACAGCTTGGCGGCGATCTCGCGGTTGCTGTGGCCCTCCGCGAGCAGCTGCAGCACCTCCTGCTCCCGCGGGGTCAGCGCCGCCAGCACCCCGGGCGGGTAGGTGGAAGGCCGGGGCCCGATCCTGGCCCGCCGGGCGAGGTCGGCCAGCGCGGTGAGCAGCGGGACCGCTCCGAGCCGCTCCACCGTGTCCATGGCCAGCTTCCACTCCTTCTCGGCCCGGTCGCGCTGCCCCTTCTCGGCCAGCGCCTCCGCCAGCCGCCACCGGGCCCTGGCAGTCTCGTAGACGAAGGCGGGGCCGAACGTGTCCACCACCGACTGCCAGGCCGCCGGGCTGTTCCTGCCCCGGGCGCGGCCCCATTCGGCCTCGGCGCGGGCGAGCCAGCCGCGGCCGTCGATGCCCAGCACGAACTTCGGCTGGCGCGGGTAGGCGGCGCCCTGGCGGGCCACCGCGATCAGCGCCTTCGCCGCCTTCACCTCGGCCTTCTCGGTCTTGGTGTCCCCCGCCGCGCGGGCCCGCGCGGCCCCGGACGCGTGCGCGGACAGGCCGATGGCGGCGACCCGGATCACCGGCGGCCCGTAGCCGTCGGTGTCGGCCTGGGTGGCGAGCGCGGCGGCGACCTCCGCCAGCGCCCCCTCCGGGTCACCCCGCCAGAGGGCGTGCTCGGCGAGCAGCCCGCGGGCGATGTACTCGCCGAACCGGTCCGCCGCCCAGAACGGCTCCAGCCAGGCCCGGCGCTCCCCCACCACCGGGTTCCCCTGGCCCACCTCGACGAACAGGGCCATGGCCGAGAGCCGGGCCTCGGCCACGGTGGTGGCGCGGACAGGGAACCCGTCCGCGAGCTCGGCCGCGTGATCCCAGGCGCCTTCGGCGTAGTGCGCCAGGTAGTGCAGGTACTGCAGGTCCAGGCCGTAGGGCGCCAGCCCGAGCCCCTTCTCATCCGCTCGCGCCACGCCCTGGTGCGCGGTGGTGACCGCGCCCTCCAGGTCGCCGCGCTCCAGCTTCGCGCGGGCGAGCTCGAACGCGGCCCGCAACTCGACGCCGAGCATCTGCGCGTCCCTGGCCTGGTCATGCGCCGCGGTGAACAGGCCGATCGCCTCGTCGACCTGGCCGGAGCGCTCACTGAGCTCACCGAGCGTCACCAGGGCGTCCGCTTGCACCCAGGGCGCGCCGACCGTCCCGGCCGCCCCCTGGGCGCGCTTCGCGACCAGGGCCGCGGCCTCCTCGTCCCTGGCCCACATGAGGGTCTGGGCCAGGGTGGCCTGCGCCCGGGCCCGCTCCCGGGTGGGCGGGTCCTCGGGCAGCGCGTCCACGGCGGCCTGCGCGGCCTCGGCGGCGTCGGCGAACGCCCCGGTCTCCAGCAGGAAGTAGGCCAGCCGCTCGCAGACCCGGCTGGTCAGCGCGGGATCGGCGGAGTCGCCGAGGTAGCCGCGCAGCCGGCGCAGCTCCTGGACCGAGCGGGCCACCTCACCGCTCGCGGCAGCGCTGGTCGCGGAGCGGAACGCCAGCATGCCGCGGCCCATCCCGGCCAGCGTCTCCGGCTCGCTCACCCGGTCCCACAGTCCCAGCGCGGCATCGTAATGCCGGTGCGCCTCCGCGGGCGCCGCCAGCCGTTCCGCCTCCTGCGCCGCCTGCACCGAGGCGGTGAACGCGCCGGTGATGTCGTGGCTGGCCAGGCAGTGGTGGGCGAGCTCGGCGGCGGTGCCGGGCACCGTGGCGAGCCGGCCCGGGTCGGCCAGCAGCTCCGCGAAGGCGGCGTGCAGCCGGGTCCGCTCGCCCGGCAGCAGATCGCCGTAGATGGCCTCCCTGATCAGCGCGTGCCGGAACGCGTACCCCTGCGTGCCGTCGGGGACGAGCAGCTGATGGGCCACGGATTCCCGCGTGCCCTCCTCGAACTCGGCCACGGCCAGCCCGGCCGCCTGCCGGACGATGCCGTCATCGACCCGCCGCCCGGCGACGGCCGCCGCCCGCAGCACCTGCTGGGCAGTGCCCGAAACCTGCTCGAACCGGGCCAGCAGCAGGTCGGCGAGCCCGGTCGGCAGCACGTTCCCCCGGCGGCCCCGCCCGGCGCGGTCGTTCCCGGCCGCCAGCAGCTCCTCGCCGTAGTACGGGTTCCCTTCGGCCCGGGTGACGATCCGGTGCAGGGTGACCGCATCCAGCGGGCCGGCCGCCAGCGCGCTCAGGTGGTCGGCCATGTCCGCGTAGCCGAGCGGGGCGAGCTCGATCGCGGTTACCCCGGGCAGCCGGAGCAGCTCGGCGACCACCGGCCGCAGCGGATGGCGGCGATGCAGGTCATCGGTGCGGTAGGTGACGACCACCGCCACCTTTTCCCTGTGCAGCACCCGGCTCAGGAAGGTGAGCAGGTCGCGGGTGGAGCGGTCGGCCCAGTGCAGGTCTTCCAGCACGAGCAGGACAGGCCGCTGCGACGCCAGCTCGGCCAGCATCCCCAGCACCGCGCCGAACAGCTGCTGCTGCGCCAGGCCCGGCAGGTCGGCCGGCGGCGGGCTGGCGCCGCGGTCGGGCAGCAGCCGCCCGAGCACCGGGCGGGCGGCGATCGCGTCGAGCAGCGTCTGGTCCGGGCTGGGGCCGGTGGTCGCCGCGCGCAGCGCGTCGGCCAGCGGCAGGTAGGGAATGCTGTCGCCCAGCTCGGCGCACCGGCCGGACAGCACGGTGAAGCCACGGCCAGCGGCCCGGGTGGCCAGCTCCGCCACCAGGCGGGTCTTGCCCACACCAGCGTCGCCGCTGATCAAGGCGTGCGTGGGACGGCGGCCCTCGGCGGCGTCGTCGAGCAGGTCGAGCAGGCGGCGCAATTCGCCGTCCCTGCCGACCAGCCGCTGACCCGATACCCGCAGCATAAAGTCATTATCCCCGCTGGAACGGGCAAAGGTGGACAAGGAGCGCGATTGCTCAGCCAATCACCCAGGTGGATATTGCCGCGGAGGGGTAGGAAGCCCTAGGTGGGGGGCCGGAGTGGCTGTTCGGAAGGAGAGGTGGCCGCGATGGACACCGAGCCGGCTGTCTCCCACCTTGCCGCCGTGCCTGGCACGCCCGTGCTCACGACCAGCGGGCAGGAGATCGGCACGCTGGAACATGTCCTGCAGGTCCCCGGGGAAGACGTGTTCGACGGCCTGGTCGTCGCCACCGAATGGGGGCTGCGCTTCGTCGGCGCCGACCAGGTCGAGCTGATCACCGTCCGCCACGTGCGCTCGCGGCTGGACGACGCGCAGGCGGCGCGGCTGCCGCCGCCGCGGGGCACCGTGGTCTACCAGGTCAGCTCGCTGGACGAGATCGGCGACGCGCTGGATGAGCGGCTGGGGCGGATGTTCTGCCGCCCGTACTGGCAGGACTAGCGGGCCTGGCGGCCCGCGGAAACGCCCCCAGGGCGGCACGCCGCCATGCGGTACCCTTGGCCCCATGAGCACCGACTCCCGCCCGCTGCGGGCGCACCAGGCCAGCCTCGTGCCGGACAAGCCCTCGCTTGACGGCATCGAGGACAAGTGGTCACGCCGGTGGGAAGAGTCGGGCGTAGTACACGTTTGACCGCTCCAGGCCCCGTGGCGACGTCTTCGCCATCGACACCCCGCCGCTGACGGTCAGCGGGAAGCTGCACATCGGGCACGTCTACTCGTTCACCCACACCGACACGATCGCGCGTTTCCAGCGCATGCGCGGCCGGGAGGTGTTCTACCCGGTCGGGTGGGACGACAACGGGCTCGCCACCGAGCGGCGGGTGCAGAACTACTTCCACGTCCGGTGCGACCCCTCGCTCCCCTACGACCCGTCGTTCGTGCCGCCGGCCAGCCCGGGCCCGGACCAGGTGCCGGTGTCGCGCCGCAACTTCGTGGAGCTGTGCCAGCGGCTGACCGACCTCGACGAGCAGGCGTTCGAGGAGGTGTGGCGCAGGCTCGGCCTGTCGGTGGACTGGTCCACGATGTACCGGACCATCGGCGAGGACGCCCGGGCCATCTCGCAGCGCGTCTTCCTGCGCAGCCTGGCCCGCGGCGAGGCGTACCTGGCGCAGGCGCCGACCCTGTGGGACGTGACGTTCCGCACCGCGGTCGCCCAGGCCGAGGTGGAGGACCGGGAGGTGGATGGCGCCTACTACCGGATCGCCTTCCGCGCCAGCGGCGGCGGCGTGGTGCCGGTGGCGACCACCCGCCCCGAGCTGCTGCCCGCCTGCGTGGCGCTGGTCGCCCGGCCCGGCGACGAGCGCTACTCGCACCTGATCGGCGGCACCGTGCGCACGCCGCTGTTCGGGGTGGAGGTCCCGGTGCTGGCGCACCGGCTGGCCGACCCGGCCAAGGGCACCGGCATCGCGATGGTGTGCACGTTCGGCGACTCGGCCGACGTCACCTGGTGGCGGGAGCTCGGCCTGCCAGCGCGCCTGGTGACGGGCGGCGACGGGCGCTTCCTGGCCTGCCCGCCCGCGGCGATCACCAGCCGGGCCGGGCGCGCCGCCTACCGGCAGCTGGCCGGTGAGCCGGTGGTGGCCGCGCGGAAGCGGGTGGCCGCGCTGCTGCGCTCCGCCGGGGACCTGCTCGGCGAGCCCGAGCCGGTGCGGCACGCGGTCAACTTCTATGAGAAGGGCAGCCAGCCGCTGGAGATCGTCACCAGCCAGCAGTGGTATGTGCGCAACGGCGGCCGCGACCCGGAGCTGGCACAGGCGCTGCTCGCCCGGGGCCGGGAGATCGACTGGCATCCCGCCCACATGCGCAGCCGGTACGAGAACTGGGTGAACGGCCTGAACAGCGACTGGCTGGTCAGCCGGCAGCGCTTCTTCGGCGTGCCGATCCCGGTCTGGTTCCCGCTCGACGGCGAGGGCCAGCCGCGCTACCAGGCGCCGATCGTGCCGGCGGACGCGAGCCTGCCGGTCGACCCGATGGCCGACACGCCGCCCGGCTACCGCGCTGCCCAGCGCGGCCGGCCCGGCGGCTTCGCCGGTGACCCGGACGTGCTCGACACCTGGGCCACCTCGTCGCTCACCCCGCTGATCGCCACCCGGTGGAGCATCGACAGCGACCTGCCCGGCCGGGTGCTGCCGATGGACCTGCGGCCGCAGGCGCACGAGATCATCCGCACCTGGCTGTTCTACACACTGCTGCGCTCACACGCCGAGGACGGCACCCTGCCGTGGCGGCACGTGGCGATCTCCGGCTGGGTGCTCGACCCCGACCGCAAGAAGATGTCCAAGTCGGCGGGCAACGTGGTCACCCCGATGGACTCGCTGCGCAGGAACGGCAGCGACGCCGTGCGCTACTGGGCGGCCAGCGGCCGCCTGGGGGTGGACGTGACCTTCGACCCGGCGCAGCTGAAGGTGGGCCGCCGGCTGGCGATCAAGATACTGAACGCAAGCCGGTTCGTGCTCTCGCTGAGCGGCCCCGGCTCCGGGGGGCCGGATCAGGGAGCGCTGCCCATCAGCGAGCCGCTCGACGCCGCGATGCTCGGCCGGCTGGCGCAGGTGATCGGCCAGTGCACCGCCTCGTTCGAGGCCTACGACCACGCGGGCGCGCTGGCGGCGGCGGAGGAGTTCTTCTGGTTCTTCTGCGACGACTACCTGGAGCTGGTCAAGGGCCGGGCCTACGGGGAACGCGGCGACGGGCCGGCCAGCTCGGCGCGGGCCGCGCTGCGGCTCGCGCTGTCGGCCGTGCTCCGGCTGTTCGCCCCGTTCCTGCCGTTCGTGACCGAGGAGGCCTGGTCGTGGTGGCAGGAAGGCTCGGTGCACCGTGCCGCCTGGCCGGAGCCGGCCGAGGCACTCGCCAGCGCCGCCAGCGACGGCAGCGGGACGCTCAGCGCCGCCTCCGGGGCGATCGCCGCCATCCGGGGGGCCAAGTCCGGGGCCCGGCTGTCCATGCGGACCCCGGTCCGGGAGCTGGTGGTGGCGGCGCGGCGTGATCAGCTGGACGCGCTCGCGCCGGTGCTGGCCGATGTCCAGGCGGCCGGCCGGGTTGAGCACGCCGAGCTGCGGCTGCACGACCAGCCCGAGCCCGCCTACCAGGTCACTTTCTGACGAGCCGGACTGGGTCAGCCTGGGCCCGGCTCGTCCCCGGGGCGGTTCGCCCCGGGCTGGTTCACCCCGGGGCGGTGCAGCCCGGGCCCCGGTAACTTCGCGGCGGGCCCGGATAACTCCTCGGCCGAGTCGGCGGTGAGCAGGCTGATCCACTCGTCGGCGGGGTCGGCTGGGGGCGGCAGGACCGGCGGGCTGGGCGCGGCGAGCCTGGCCTTGTTCCGCCCGCGCCCGTTGCGGCCGCGGGCCGGCCCGTCCGGCTTGCCAGCGGCCGGTGAGCTGTCCGCGGATGTGCTGTCCCTGGGTGTGCTGTCCCTGGGTGTGCTGTCCGCGGGTGTGCTGTCCGCGGCCGGCGGGCCGTCCGCGCGCGGGACGGGCCCGGCCCCGTCACCGGCCGGTGGCCCCGGCCGCACGCCAGCGCCGCCCAGGACGTCCCCGGCGCTCCCGGCGCCCTGGCCTGCCCGCGCCACCGGCTGATCGGTGGCCGGCCCTGCTGGCGCCCCCTGCCGGGGTGCTGGCTGCTCCGGCTGCTCGTCCGCTGGCCCGGGCACGGCGAAGGCGTTCCAGCTGGTGGTGGACAGGCTCAGCGACAGCCGGTCCCAGTCTGCGGCCGGCTCGCTGGCCTGGGGCTTCGCCCAGTCAACCGATTCGTCCCCGGGCAGCTCGTCGTCCCAGCCATCGGGCAGGCCGGACGACGGCTTCCCGGGCGCGGCCGCCGCGGCCCGGCCGGGCTCCGCCTCGCCGGGCTTGCCGCCGCCGCGGCCGCCTGTCACCTCGCCGGGTGTGTCCTCGGCCCGGCCGGGTTTCGCCTTCCGCGTCTTGTCCCCGGCCCTGTCCCCCGTCCGGCCGGGCGCTGTTTCCGCTGGCTGCTCCCCGGCCCAGCCGGGCTCCGCGTCCCCGGCCCTAGCCCCGGCTCTGTCCCCGGCCCAGCCCGGCTCCGCGTCCCCGGCCCTGTCCCCGGCCCAGCCTGGCTCCGCCCCGCCGGGCTCATCCGCATCCCAGCCGTGCTCCGCCCCGTCAGCCTCGCTGCCAGCCCAGCCGGGCCTGTCCGCGGGCCAGCCGGCCTCCGCCTCACCGACCTCGTCCGCGGTCCAGTCCACCGTCCCGGCAGCTGCCCGCTCATCTTCCCAGGCCGCCGCCTCGGCGGGCCAGCCTTCCCCGGTCCGTGCGGCCTGCCCGGGCGCCCAGCCGCCATCGGTGACGCCGGATCCATCGGCCCAGTCCGCATCCTCGGCGGCCCGCTGCGCCCCCCACTCCCGGCCGGCGATGCGCAGGTCATGGAAGGCCACGCTGAACCCGCTGCCTTCCGGCGCGGCGCACACGACCCCGGCGAGCATCTCCAGGCCGCTCGGCATGTACACCAGCGCCGCGAGCTCGGCGGCGCCCTCCCCGGCGGCGTAGCGGACCTCCACCGCGTCGCCGCGCCGGGACACCCGCAGCGTGACCTCATCGGCGCCTGGCGGCAGGTCGGCCACCATCCAGCTGGAGTACCCCATGGTCAGGACCGTGCTGAGCCGGGGGCGGCCCTCGAAGAACTCCAGCCCGGTCTTCAGCCAGGTCTGGTCGTCGGCCCGGAGCATGATCCCCGCCTGGTCATACTGGCTGGCGAAAGCGCCGCGCACCCGCACCGAGACGTCGAGGTCCCCCGGCAGGCGGTCACCGTACACGTGGCCGTTGTCGTGGATGTACCCGTAACCCGTTGTCCGCCAGAAGTCCGTGCCCGGGTCGACGTTCACCCTGAGCACGTCGCCATCTCGCTGCCAGCTGGCGGGCTCGTTCAGCCACTGCATGGAGGTCCTCCGCTGGGGTCGACGGTGTCGACCGTACCGGTATCGGTCCCGCCGGTAGTCTCGGGTGTATGGACAAAGTCCAGCGAACAGGTGCGGAATGGCGGGAGCGGCTCACTCCCGAGGGGTACCGGGTGCTGCGCCAGGCGGGCACAGAGGCTGCCTGGACAGGTGAATATACCGACTCCCCGGCGCCGGCCGCCGGCGAGGCCAGCGGGTGAGCGGCCTGCGCCTGATCCGGGCCGGGCAGCTGTCCGGCGATACCGCCCAGACCAGCGGCATGATCCGGGCCGCCGCCATCTCCGGGCCGCTGACCGGGTCGCAGTCGCTGTGGATGGGGACCACCGTGCTGCCAGCGGGGGCCAACTCCGGCGACCACCACCACGGCGCGTCGGAGACCGGCATCTACGTGGTGTCCGGCCACCCGGTTTTCGTGTTCCGCGCCCCGGGCGGTTCCGGCCTGACCCGGCTGGAGGCCGCTCCCGGCGACTTCGTCTGGGTCCCCCCGCAGGTGCCGCACCGGGAGGAGAACCCCTCCCCCGATGCCGAGGCGGTCGTGGTGATCGCCCGCTCCACCCAGGAGGCGATCGTCGTCAACGTGGACGGTCTGTAGCCATCCGCAGGCGTCAGGGCAGCGAGGCGAGCAGCTCGCCGGGCGGCTTGCGGCGGCCGGTGTAGAAGGGGATCTCCAGCCGCGTATGCAGCCGGGCGCGGGCACCGCGCAGGTGGCGCATGAGATCCACGATCCGGTGCAGCTCGTCGGCCTCGAAGGCGAGCATCCACTCGTAGTCGTTAAGCGCGAAGCAGGAGACGGTGTTGGCGCGGACGTCGGGATAGTCGCGGGCCATCATGCCGTGCTCGGCGAGCATCGCCCGCCGTTCCGCGGGATCGAGCAGGTACCACTCGTAGGACCGGACGAACGGGTACACGCAGACGTAGCCGCGCGGCGGCTCGTCCGCGAGGAACGCCGGGATGTGGCTCTTGTTGAACTCGGCTGGCCGGTGCAGCGCCATCACCGACCACACCGGCTCGCTGGCCCGCCCGAGCCGGGTCCGGCGAAACCGCGCGTAGAGTTCCTGCAGGTCATCGGGGGACGGCGCGATCCACCAGAACATGTAGTCGGCGTCGGCCCGCAGGCCCTGTACGTCGTAGCAGCCGCGGGTGGTGACCCCCTTGCCGGCGGCCTGGTCGAGCAGCCCTTCCAGCTCCGCCGCCAGCGCCGCGCGCGCCGGCTCGCCCGCGCCCGCATCCAGCGCCGCGGCGTCCCGCACCCGGAACACCGACCACATGGTGTAGCGGATCAGCTCATTCAGCTCGCGGGCCCGGTGCCGCTCGCCCGCGGGGTTCTCATCAGTGCCTGCCATGCCACCATTGTCCGCCACCGGCCGGGCGGGCGAAGCCGCATCCGCCGGCTGTGGCGCCCGGTTCCCGGCGGGCGTCCCCCGGCCGGCCGGAGCCGCCGGTCAGGTCAGCCCAGGCACCGGCCGCGTCAGCCCGGGCCGCCGGTCACGCTGGCGGGCCTGCTCTCACGCAGGTAGGCAAGCACCTGCCCGGCCGCCTCCTGGGCGGTCGCGATGCAGGCCGGGATGCCGATCCCGTCGTAGGCGGCCCCGCACACGGCGAGGCCGGGCTCGTGGGCCACGGCCGCCCGGATCCGGCTCACCCGGCTCAGGTGGCCGACGGTGTACTGGGGCAGCGCCCCGCCCCACCTGGTCACCCGGGCATCCGCCGGATCGCCGCGCACCCCGGTCGCCGCGGCCAGGTCGGCGGCGGCCAGCGCGGCCAGCTCGGCGTCGTCGCGGTGCAGCAGCCGCTCCTCCCCGACCCGCCCCAGCGAGCAGCGGACCAGCACCAGCGACGGGCCGGCGGCGCGCAGGTGCGGCCACTTGACGGAGGAGAAGGTGACCGCCTTCACCGGGTGGCCGTCCACGGCCGGCACCAGGTAGCCGCTGCCCTCCGGCGGCCGCGGGAAGCACGCGGCCGGGTAGGCCAGGGTGACGATGGCCATGCTCGCGTAGGCGATCCCGGCCAGCGCCGCCCGCGCGCCGGCCGCGCCCGGCAGCGCGGCCAGCAGCCGGGCCGCTGGCTGGGCCGGGACGGCCAGCACCACGGCGTCCGCGTCCAGGAAGGCCGGGGCGTGGGCGGACCCCACGGTCAGCCGCCAGCCGTGCGGGGTCCGCACGAGCTCACGGGCCATCGCGCCGGTCCGCACCTCCGCGCCCGACGCGGCGGCGACGGCCGCCGGCAGGGTGCCCAGGCCCCCGGCGAGCGTGGTGAAGATGGTGGCATCCGCCGCCGCGCCCGTGCTCCCCGCAGCGCCCGTGCTCCCCGCCGCGCCGGTGCCCTGCGGCGGGCCAGCGGCCGGCGCGGGCGGCGGCATCAGCGCGGCCGCCGCCTCGGTGAGCGAGGAGTGCCGGCGGGACTCCGCTGCCAGGCCGGGCAGGGTCGCCTCGAACGACAGCTCCTGCGACCGGCCCGCGTAGACGCCGCCGAGCAGGGGGTCCACCAGCCGGTCCACCAGTTCCCGGCCGAACCTGGCCGCCACATACCCGGCCACGTCCACGTCATCGCCGCGCGGGGTGGCGGGCAGGCCGGGATCTTCCCTGGCCCTGGCCATGCCCGCCGCCGACAGCAGCCCGCAGCTGGCCAGCTCATCGAGGTCGGCCGGCACACCCATGACCTGCCGGCGCGGCAGCGGCCGCATCTGCTCCCGGCTCCAGATCCGGGCGGTCGTGGTACCGGGCGCGGCCAGCTGGCCGTCCAGCCCGGCCGCGCGGATCAGGGCTATCCCCTCCGGCCTGCGGGCGAGCAGCGCTTCCGCGCCCTCGTCCACCGCTATGCCGGCGACCTGCGAGACGGCGAGCTTGCCGCCGAGCCGCTGGGATCCTTCCAGCACCGTGACCCTTACCTGCGCGTCACGCAGGAAGAACGCGGCGGCGAGCCCGGCGATGCCGCCGCCGACGATCACGACCCGGGGCGGGGCGGACAGGTCCATCCGCCCAGCCTGGCAGAGCGTGCCAGCGGAAGCGAGCCGGGCGCTGCCGGCCCTGCTCACCGGCCCGGCTGATGCGCGGCGCAATCGCGGTCACGGGCCCAATCACCGGCCCTTATGACCCCAATCACTGGTCCGCTCATGACCCGCCCATGGTTGATGCCATACTGCTGTGCCATGGCCTCACGATCCGCATCCGTCTCAGTACGCGGCGTGCGGCCCGGGGACGTGAGCAGGCTGCAGGCGATCCAGCTGGCGGCGGGCGACGTGTTCCGGGATGTCGGGATGAGCACCGTCGCGGACAGCCCGCCACTGCCCGCCACGTCCCTGTCGGGATACCGGAAGGCGGGGCGCGCCTGGGTCGCCGCGGATGACCACGACGAGCCGGTCGGTTTCGTCGTCGCCGACGTGGTCGACCGGGCCGCGCACATCGAGCAGGTCAGCGTTCACCCGGCGCACGCGCGCCAGCGCATCGGCGCGATGCTGCTCGATCACGTAGCCGGCTGGGCCACCCGCCACAGCCTGTCGGCGCTGACGCTCATCACCTTCCGCGGCGTGCCGTGGAACGCGCCGTACTACGAGCGGCTCGGCTTCCGCGAGCTGGCCGCGGCCGAGATCACGCCCGGCCTGGCCGCGCTGTGGGCAGCCGGCCCGGGCGCCGGCCAGGACGGCCCGGTCCGCGTCTGCATGCGCCGGGAGCTGGCCGCGGGCCGCTCCCCGGGAGCTGATGCCAACCCGTGACCAGCGGGGTGGAACCGCCCGCCCGCCCCGGCCGTCCGATCGGCATGCCAGCATCACTGCGCTTGTTCACCGCCAGCGGCGCCCTCGCCGCCAGCGCCGCGCTCGGCGCGGCCGCCTGCCTGCTCCTCGTGGGCTGCTCGGACGGTTCGGCATCCAGCTCCGCGGCCGGCTCCGCGCCGGCCGCAAGCGTGCGCGGGGCTGCCCAGGGGGCGATCGCCGCTCCCGGGGCCGCGCCGGGCTCCGCCGCCCAGCAGCAGCCCCGCCTGACCGTCCTGCCCCAGCCGGGCCAGTCGATCGTGTACACCGCGAGCCTGACGGTGCGCGCCGGTGACATCCGGGCGGCGGCGGCGCGGGCGGCACAGCTGGCCAGCTCGGCCGGGGGTTACGTGTCCAGCGAGACCGCCCGGTTCAGCCGCCGGCACCCGGCCGACGGCACGATCGGAATCCAGCTGAAGATCCCGGTCGCCAGCTACCAGGCCACGCTCACGGCGCTGTCCGCGCGGCTGGGCACCAGGATCTCGCTGTCCCAGCGGGCGCAGGACGTCACCGAGGCCGTTGCCGACGTGACGAGCCGGGTGGCCTCGGCCCAGGCCGCGATCGCCCAGCTGCGCAGGCTGCTGGCGCGGGCCGGCTCGGTCAGCAGCCTGCTCATGGTCCAGGACCAGATCAACGCCCAGGAGTCCGCGCTGGAGGCGCTGCAGTCGCAGCAGCGCGCGCTGGCGCACCAGACCACCTACGGGACCGTGTCGGTGCTGCTGGTGAGCAGGCAGCCGCCGCCAGCGGCCCGGCCGGTGAAGATAGCGGGCGGGTTCACCGGCGGGCTGGCCGCGGGCTGGCGCGCCCTGCGTCAGGTGACATCGTGGCTGCTCGCCGGCGTTGGCGCGGCGCTGCCGTTCGCGTTGTTCGTGATCGCGGGCGCCGTGGCCGGTGTGCGGGGATGGCGCTGGCTGGCCCGGCACCGGTCAGGCCGGCGTCCGGCAGGCCCCAATCCCGCGAGCTGAGCTCACCGCCCGCTGGGCTTCCCGGCAGCCCGGGCTCACCGGGCCCGGCTCACGGGGTCCTGCTCACCCGTCCCGCGCCGATTCCTGGTGGACGAGGTCGGTGAGGCGGGCCAGCATGTCCGGGTCGGTCTCGGGCAGGACCCCGTGGCCGAGGTTGAAGATGTGCCCTTCCGCGGTGCGGCCACGGGCCAGCACGTCCCTGGCCCGCCGCTCGATTACCGCCCAGGGCGCCAGCAGGACCGCCGGGTCGAGGTTGCCCTGCAGCGCGGTGCCGATCTCCACCCGGCGGACCGCCTCGTCCAGGCTGACCCGCCAGTCCACACCGACCACATCCGCCCCGGCCTCGCTCATCAGGCCCAGCAGCTCGCCGGTGCCGACGCCGAAGTGGAGCCGCGGCACGCCGGCCCCGGCGAGCGCCGCGAACACCCGCGTGCTGTGCGGCAGCACCGCCGTCCGGTAGTCCTCCGGGCTGAGCGTCCCGGCCCAGGAGTCGAAGAGCTGGACCGCGGAGGCGCCGGCCGCGATCTGGATCTCCAGGAACGAGATGGTGATGTTGGTGAGCCGGGTGAGCAGCGCGTGCCACAGCCGCGGGTTGCCGTACAGGAGGGCCTTGGTCCGCTCCTGGTTCTTGGACGGGCCCCCTTCCACCAGGTAGGAGGCCAGCGTGAACGGGCCACCGGCGAAGCCGATCAGCGGCGTGGCGCCCAGCTCGGCCACCAGGGAGCTGATCGCCGGGGCGAGGTAGGGGACGTCGGACGGCTCGAGATCACGCAGCCGGGCCACGTCGGCCTCGCCCCGGACCGGCCGGCTGACCACCGGCCCGATCCCGGCCTTGATGTCGACGTCCACCCCCACCGCGCGCAGCGGCACCACGATGTCGCTGAACAGGATGGCCGCGTCCACGTGGTAGCGGCGCAGCGGCTGCAGGGTGATCTCGGTGATGAGGTCCGGGGTCGTGCACGCAGCCAGGATCGACTTGCGCTTGCGCGCGGTCCGGTATTCCGGCAGCGACCTGCCCGCCTGGCGCATGTACCAGACCGGGGTATGCGGAACGGGCTGGCGGCGGCAGGCACGCAGGAAGGGGGATTCCGTGGTCGGGGCCGTCACGGAGGTGATCATCTCACAGCCGGGGACACGCCGGCCGGGGTCCGCCGCCCTTGGCGGGCGGCGTGCGACCATCGATTGCAGTCGGCGCGCCGCAGCGGTGCTCCCCGGAACCTCTGGCCGTGGCGAGCAGGCGGCGAGGGAGGTCACCGGAATGAGCCAGACGTACCGCGCGTGCGGCGATTGCGGCGGCGAGCGGCTGTTCGCCCAGCATCACGACACACCAGGCAGCTGCCCGGATTCGCCGGACGGCGAGTGCCCGGAGTGGTACTGCACCGGCTGCGGCGGCGCCCTGCTGGTGGGCTTCTCTCTTTACCGTGCCGAGCCGAAATTGATATCTGGCATGCCTAGCCGTGTGGCGTGACGGATAGCGGTGACGTCGTACGCTCGGAACATGAAGCAGGTGGGCGGGGTCACGGCACCAGGTGAGGAAGCGGCCTCCGCGTTCACGGCAGCGGTGGCGGGCCTGCGGGCGGGCCAGGAACAGGTGTGCGCCGTCCGCCCGGAGCTGACCTTCGAGGATGTGCCCGCGCCCCGGACCCTGGCGCCGTTCGCGACCGCCTTCGCCGCCACCGCCAGGATCGGCGGGGGCGAGGTCGCCTCGGGCCGTTTCGTGCTCCTGTACGACCCGGCGGGCCAGCAGGGCTGGGCGGGCCCGCTGCGTGTCATCGTCTACATCCGGGCCGACCTGGAGCCGGAGATCGCCGCTGACCCGATGCTGGGTGAGGTCGCCTGGTCCTGGCTGACCGAGGCGCTCGACGCCCGCACGTCCGGCTACGCCGCGCCCAGCGGGACGGTGACCCGCGTCGTCACCGAGGGATTTGGCGCCAAACGAGAGGAGCCGCAGGTGACCGGTTTCGAACTGCGGGCCTCGTGGTCACCGGTGGGAATGGCCGGCCTGCCGGGCCCGCCCGGGGTGCCCGGCGCAGCCGGGTCCGAGCAGGCGGGGCTGGATGGCCATCTCGCCGCCTGGTGCGGGGCGATGTGCGCCGCCGCCGGGCTCCCCCCGCTGGTGGCGGGGGTGACCGCGCTCCGGCCACCGGCCCGGCGGCACGGTTCATGAAAGAAGGCACCGCGGAGACCGGCCAGGAGCACGGGAACGGCCAGGAGCACGGGGCCGTCGCGGGGCACGGGACCGCCCAGGAGCACGGGAACGGCCAGGAGCAGCCGCCGGAGCCCGCGCCGGTCCCGCTGCTCGAGCCGCGTGACGGACTGCCACCGCTGGTGGCCACCGAGCCCGCGCTCGCGGAGGCGGTCGCCGCGCTCAGCGCGGGCGAAGGGCCGGTCGCCGTCGACGCCGAGCGTGCCTCCGGCTACCGCTACGGGCACCGCGCCTTCCTGGTCCAGCTGCGCCGCCGGGGAGCGGGCACGGTCCTGATCGACCCGGTCGCCTGCCCCGACCTGTCGGCGCTCGACGCGGCGCTCGCCAGCGCCGAAGCCGTGCTCCACGCGGCCTCCCAGGACCTGCCCTGCCTGGCGGAAATCGGGTACCGGCCGCGCCAGCTGTTCGACACCGAGCTGGCCGGCCGCCTGCTCGGCTACCCGCGGGTCGGGCTCGGCGCGCTGGTGGAGGCCGTGCTCGGCTTCACGCTGGAAAAGGGCCACGCGGCCGCGGACTGGTCCACCCGGCCGCTGCCCACCGACTGGCTGCGTTATGCCGCGCTGGACGTGGAGGTCCTGGTCGAGCTGCGCGACGCCCTGGCCGCCGAACTGGCCGCGCAGGGCAAGAGCGAATGGGCCCAGCAGGAGTTCGCCGCCGTGCTGGCGGCCGGCCCACCCGCTCCCCGGCCCGACCCCTGGCGCCGCACGTCCGGCATCCACCGCGTGCACACCCGGCGGGGCATGGCGGTCGTCCGCGAGCTCTGGCTGGAGCGTGACCGGATCGCGCGCCGGCGCGACCTGTCGCCGGGCAGGGTGCTGCCGGATTCGGCGATCGTGGAGGCCGCGCGGGTGCTGCCGGGATCCCCGCGCGCTCTCACCGAGATCCCGGCCTTCCGGGGCCGGGGCGCACGGCGGCACGGCCCGGAGTGGCAGCGGGCCGTCGACCGGGCCCGCGCCCAGGCCGAGCCGAACCTGCCGGGCACCGCATCCCCGCTGCCGGAGGGGCCCCCGCCCGCGCACCGCTGGGCCGAGCGGGACCCGGTGGCCGCCCGGCGGCTGGCGGCGGTGCGGGCCGCGGTCACGGCGATCGCCGACGAGCATTCCCTGCCGGCCGAGAACCTGCTGCCGCCCGACGTCGTGCGCAGGGTGGCCTGGCGGCCGCCGGAGCCGCCCGGCCCGGAGGCGGTCGGCGCCGATCTGCTCGGCCACGGCGCCCGGCCCTGGCAGGCGGAGCTGACCGCGAAGCCGATCAGCAAGGCTCTCATCCGGCTGGCCGAGCAAGCCGGCGAGTGACCGGCCGGCGAGTGCCCGTGCCGCACATTGCCTGTGCCGCACATTGCCTGTGCCGCACATTGTCAGTGCCGCCAGTGCCGCAGATTGTCAGTGCCGCAGGGCACAATGAGCCGGTGAGCAACGGAGCGGCCGGCGAGCTTGCCTGGGGTGAGCTCGACACACCGGTCGGCGAGATGTCGGTGGCCTGCGGTGACGCCGGGGTGGCCCAGGTCTGTTTCGGCCCGGCGCCAGCCCGGGCGGACGAGCCGGGCCCGGCGGGCCAGGCGGGAGGCCATCTGGCGGCGGCGCTCGCCCAGCTGACGGAGTACTTCGCGGGCCAGCGGCGCACCTTCGGCCTGCCGGTCGACTGGTCGGGCATGTCCGCAGGCCAGCGGCAGGTGCTGCCGGTGCTGCTGGCATCGGCCGCCTACGGCGAGACGGTGACCTACGGCGCGCTGGCCCGCCGCGCCGGCCTGGGTGACCGGGGCACGGTCCCGGCCGCGCGGGTGGTCGGCCAGATCATGGGATCCAACCCCTGCCCGGTCATCGTGCCGTGCCACCGGGTGGTGGCCGGCGACGGGCTGGGCGGCTACAGCGGTGGCAGCGGGATCGAGATCAAGCGGTGGCTGCTGATCTTCGAAGGCGCGCTGCCGCCCACGCTGGACTGGGACCCGGCCGGGCCTAGCACCGGCTGAGCGCTGGACGCGCGGCAGGAGGCCGGGGAGCCCGGGCCGGCCGATGCGGCCCCGGTCAGGAACTCAGATTGTGCTGCTCGGCCGAGATGAGCCTGCCGCCGGCCACGTGCAGGGCCCAGAAGGCGCCCTTGCGCAGCGCCGGCCCGGCCGGCACCGGCGCGCCGAGAACCTCGCACGCCGACCGCAGCATGGCGGGCAGGTTCTCCCGGTGCGCGCAGGTCACGACCGGCTCGCCGGCGGTGACCAGCCTGGCCATGAGTTCGCGGGCGGCCGCCGTCGCCTCTGCCGCGCCCGGGGCCGCCCCCGGCGCGGCCCCGGCTGCCTGCGGGGTCGCCCCGGCCGGCTCCGGGTCCTCCAGCGGGGGCGCGAAAGCCGGCGTCGGCTCCACCACCCCGCCGATCAGCGCCGCGTAGGGCTCGAGGGTCGCCAGGCAGCGCTCGGCCGCGGAGCTGATCACCCGGGCGCGCCCGAAACAGGACAGGATCTGGCCCAGCAGCTTGGCCTGCACCTGCCCGAGGGGGGTCAGCGGCCGGGTCAGATCGTCGGGGTTCCCGGCACGCTGCCACGCCTTCTTGTTCCGCGCGGAGGCGTGCCGGACGCAGATGATGGCCGTGGTGGCGGCCGGGGCGGATGCGAACTCGCTGAGCACATCGGTGTCGCGTGTGTAGGTGAGCCGGTCACCGGCCACGGTCAGCGGCAGCCACGCCAGCTGGTCGACCTCGGCGTTGGGGGCGAACGGGGCGGGCCCGGCGGCGCCGTCCGGGCTGCCCGCGGCCTGCGCCGCCGGGCGGGCCGCCCAGTAGTCCACCTGCTTGGGCCTGCCGTCGCTGAGGTAGCGGACCGTCCGCAGCCGCCTGCCAAGAGTGACCTCGATCCCGGTCTCCTCGGTCACCTCCCGCGCCGCCGTGATCAGCAGGTGCTCACCGGGCAGGCACTTGCCCTTGGGGAAGCTCCAGTCGTCGTAACGCGGCCGGTGGACAAGCGCCACCTCCGGCCCCTGCTCGCCCTGCCGCCACAGCACCGCGCCGGCGGCAGGGATTTTCGGCGGCTTGTCCCGGTCAGCCATCAATGGCCCGGCTGCGCATGCCGTGCGAGCAGGTACTGCTGGAGGTCGCGCAGGGGCTGGCCGGACGAGTCCAGGTGATGCCGGGTCCAGATGCCGTCGGCGGCCAGCCACCATGACGCGGTGGTCTCGTCCATGGCCAGGTCGATGAGGCTGCGCAGCTCCGCCTTCTGGGCCGGGTCGATCACCCGGACCAGCGACTCGACCCGCCGGTCCAGGTTGCGGTGCATCAGGTCGGCGGAGCCGATCCACACGTCGCTCTCGTCGTCCTCACCGGTGCCGAACGCGTAGATCCGGGAGTGCTCCAGGAACCGGCCCAGCACGCTGCGGACGCGGATCGTCTCCGACAGGCCCGGTATCCCGGGCCGGAGCGAGCAGATGCCGCGCACCCACAGGTCGATCGGGACCCCGGCGATCGAGGCCTCGTACAGGGCGTCGGTCATCACCTCGTCCACGATCGAGTTGCACTTGAGCCGGATCTGGGCCGGCTTGCCCTCCTGGTGCCGGGCCACCTGATGCGCGATCCGTTCCAGCAGGCCCGGGCGCAGGCCGGCCGGGGCGACCAGGAACCGGCGGTAGTCGCTCTTGCGGCTGTAGCCGGTCAGGTGGTTGAACAGGTCGGTGGCGTCCGCGCCGACCGTGGGGTCGGCGGTCAGCAGCCCGAAGTCTTCATACAGCCGGGCCGTCTTGGGATGGTAGTTGCCGGTCCCGATGTGGCAGTAGCGGCGCAGCGAGCCGTCCGGCTCCTCCCGCACCACCAGCACCATCTTGCAGTGGGTCTTCAGGCCGACGATCCCCCACACGACGTGGCAGCCCGCCTCCTCCAGCTTGCGTGCCCAGGTGATGTTGGCCCGCTCGTCGAACCTGGCCTTGAGCTCGACCACCACCACCACCTGCTTGCCCGCCAGGGCCGCGTCAACGAGCGCGTCCACGATCGAGGACGAGTCGCTGGTCCGGTACAGCGTCTGCTTGATCGCGAGCACGTGGGGGTCGGCCGCGGCCTCGACGATCAGCCGCTCCACCGTGGTGGTGAACGAGTCGTAGGGCAGGTGGATGAGCACGTCCTGCTTGTCCAGGGTGGTGAAGATGTCAGTGTCCTGCGGCAGCGCCGACTCCGACGGGACGAAGGCGGGGTACTTGAGCTGGCGCAGCTCCAGGTCGGCGATGATGCTCAGGCCGGACAGGTCGAGCGGCCCGGGCAGGTGATAGACGGCGCGCTCGTCGATCCCCAGCTCGGTCACCAGCTTGTCCAGCACGTCGCTGGACATGGTGTCCTCCACCTCCAGCCGGACCGCGGGCTCGAACCGCCGCCGCTGCAGCTCCCGCTCCAGCGACTGCAGCAGGTTCTCGGTGACGTCTTCGTCGACCTCCAGGTCACGGGTGCGGGTGACCCGGAAGGCATGGTGCTCGAGTATCTCCAGGCCATCGAAGAGCTCGGTGAGGTGGGCGGCGATGACGTCTTCCAGCGGCACGAACCGGTACTGCGAGACGGTGAGGAACCGGGGCAGCAGCGGGGGCACCTTCACCCGGGCGAACATGGTGGCGCCGGTATGCGGGTCGGCGACCATCACCGCCAGGCTGAGCGACAGGCCCGAGATGTAGGGGAACGGGTGGGCGGGGTCCACGATGAGCGGTGTGAGCACCGGGTAGATCCGCTCACGGAACAGCCGCTGCAGGTCCGACTGCTCGGCCGCGGACAGCTCCTTCCACCGCACCACCTCGATGCCTTCCTTGCCCAGCGCGGGCAGGACCGACCGGGCGTAGCACTCGGCGTGGCGGACCTGCAGCTCACGGGCCTTGTCCAGGGTGCGGGTCAGGACCTCCTCGGGCGGCAGCCCGGTCAGGCTCTCCACCGGCAGGCCGGTCGCCATCCTGCGCATCCGGCCCGCCACCCGGACCATGAAGAACTCATCCAGGTTGCTCGCGAAGATGGACAGGAACCGGACCCGCTCGAGCAGGTAGAGGCTCTGGTCCTCGGCGAGCTCGAGCACCCGCTGGTTGAAGCTGAGCCAGCTTTCCTCCCGGTCGAAGTAGCGGCCGGGCGGCAGATCGGCCCGCTGCCCGGCCCGGCCGTCGGGTGGCCCGGCGGACGGCCGGATCGACGACACATCCTCCCGGGCGGCCGTTTCCCGGCCGGCCGTTTCCCGGACCGCGCCTTCGCGGTGCTCGCCGGGCGAAGCCGCTGCCCGCTGGCCCGCCCGCTCCCCCGTCACCGACGCCTCCTGCGGGGCCTTACGCTGCTGAAAGCCAGCCTGCATATCACCCATGGCGTCATTGTCCCCAATGCGAGTGAAGTCGAGACGTCCGGGATCGGTCGAAAGGCCCGCCAATCCGGCGGCCGCCGCGCCCATCCCGGCCCGCCGGGCGGTTACCGCGTGCGGGGGCATCACGGCGACGGCGGAACCGTTGCGCGGCGGCTGGCCGCCCTCGCCGAGCCGGCCCGACAGGCCGGCCTGCCGCCAGATCCGGCTCACCGCCGACTGGCTCAGGCCCGTCTCCGCCGCCATCAGGCGGGTCGTCCACCGTGGCCGGCCCGGCGGCGGCTCCTCCAGCAGCGCCCGGGTTATCACCCGCGCCACCTGCTGGTCGGTGATCGTCCTGGGGGCACCCGGGCGGGGGGCGTCGCGCAGCCCGGCGAGCCGCCTGGCCAGGAACCGCGACCGCCACTTGCGGACGGTGTCCCGTGACAGCCCGAGCTCGGCCGCCACGCGGGAGACTGGCGGGCCCGGCGGGCCGGCCGCGCAGGCGAGCACGATCCGCGCCCGCAGGGCCAGCGCCCCCGCCGACGGGTCACCCGCCCACGCGGCCAGCCCGGCCCGCTCGCCATGGGTCAGCACCACCGGAGCTGCTCTCGGATCCGCCACGGGTCCACCCTATTGAGCGCACACGAACTTACGACTCACCCGTGGCGGGCGATAAACGGGCCGGGCTGGCGGGCCGGCTCACCGGCGGCCACGGCCGGGGCGCTCATCGCGGGACGGGCGGCGGGACGGTGCTACTGACCCGGCGGGCGGCAGGCGGCGTCGATCTCCTCCCGGCTGGCGAGCTTCACCCGTGCGCCCCGGCCCAGCGCCGTGGCCAGCGCCATCTCTGCCTGCTCGACCCGCAGCCAGTCGCTGTAGCTGACCGGCAGCACCCCCCGGTCGGCCAGCACCCCGGCCAGGTGCTCCCGCGCCGCCCGGGCGACGCCGTCCCCGTTCGGGCTCTGCCCGGGGACGCAGTCGGCCAGCAGCGACTTGACGGTCTCGGCCGCGTCGGACTTGTTGGTCCCGATCACCCCGGTCGGGCCCCGCTTGAGCCAGCCGACCACATACTCGCGGGGCAGCGGGGCACCGTCCGGCCCGGTCACGCGGCCCGCCTCGTTCGGCACGGTGTAGCTCCGGCTGTCGAACGGGACCCCCGGCAGCGGCACGCTCTGGTAGCCGACGCTGCGCAGGACCATCTGGACGTCCATCCGCTCGTACTCACCGGTCCCGGTGAGCTTGCTGTTCTCGTCGAGCCGGGTGCGCTCGACGATCAGCCCGGACACCCGCCCGTCGCCCTCGATCCGCACCGGCCGCAGCCAGAACCGGACGTTGAGCCACCGGTCGTTGATCTGCCGCGCGCTCCAGTCCGGGCAGCGGGCCGCCCAGTCGTCGATGACCGCGAGGTTGCCGCGGACCCGGCGGTCGGACTCGGCGAGCTTGCCCCCTTCGCCGCACCCGTCGTACGCGGTCAGGTCGGCCTCGGGGCCCGGCACGGCGATGTCCACCCCGGCCAGCTCGCCGAGCTCGCGCAGCTCCTTGGTGGTGAACTTGGCCTGCGCGGGCCCGCGGCGGCCGATCACGTGCACCTCGCGGACGTTGCTGGCCCTCAGCGCGGCGAGCACCGGCTCCGAGATGTCGGTGCGGGCCAGCTCCTCCGGGTCCCTGACCAGGATGCGGGCCACGTCCACCGCGACGTTGCCGACCCCGATCACCGCCACCGACTCGGCGTCCAGCTTGAAGGCGGCCGGGTCCATGTCGGGGTGGCCGCTGTACCAGTTGACGAACTGGGTGGCCGCGTGGCTGCCCGCCAGGTCCTCCCCCTCGATGCCCATCCGCCGGTCCCGCATCGCGCCGGTCGCGTAGACCACGGCGTCGTAGCTGGCGAGCAGGTCCTCGCGGCTCACGTCGTCGCCGAGGTGCACGCCGCCCAGGAACCGCACCTCCGGGTGCTCCAGCACCTTGCGCAGCACCTCGGCGATCGACTTGATCGAGGGATGGTCGGGGGCGACGCCGTACCGGACCAGCCCATACGGGGTGGGCAGGCGGTCGATCACGTCCACGCGGACCGCCACCGGCGGATCCAGCGCGGCTGCCTGCTTGATGAGCTGGTCGGCGGTGTACAGCCCGGACGGTCCGGAACCGACGACGGCGACGTTCAGGTCTGTCATGGCGGGAGGGCTCCTGAGTTTATGACGGGGTGTGGTGTTCGAGTTCGGGCGTCAGCCGGGCCACCGCCTCGGTGATCTCGCGGGCGAGGTGCTGGGGCACCAGCCCGGCGTCGGCCAGAATCTCTTCCCGCTTCCCATGTCCTAGGAACTCCTGCGGCAGGCCGAACGTGCGCGCCGGGGTGCTCACCCCGGTGTCGCGCAGCAGCCGGCAGACCGCGTCGCCGAACCCCCCTGCCCGGCCGTTGTCCTCGACGGTCACGACCAGCCGGTGGGCGGCCGCCGCCTCCGCCAGCGCCGGGTCCACCGGCTTCACCCAGCGCGGGTCGACGACGGTCACGCCGATGCCCTGGTCGGCCAGCCTGCCCGCGGTCTCCACGCAGACCACGGCCATCGGGCCGGCCCCCACCAGCAGCACGTCGTGGGCGCCTGAGCCGTCGCCGTCAGCGCCGGCCGCCCCGGCCGGCCCGCCGGGGCGGTGCAGCACGTCCATCCCGCCGAGCGAGCCCACGGCCTCGGCCTCGGCGCCGACCGTTCCCTTGGGGAAGCGCAGCACGGTGGGCCCGTCGCTGACCTCGACCGCCTCGCGGAGCAGCTCGGCGATGCGGGTCCCGTCGCGCGGCGCGGCGATCCGCAGGCCCGGCACGACCTGCAGGATCGAGCCGTCCCACATGCCGTTGTGGCTCGCCCCGTCCGGGCCGGTGACGCCGGCCCGGTCGAGCACCACGGTGACCGGCAGCCGGTGCAGCGCCACATCCATCAGCAGCTGGTCGAAGGCTCGGTTCAGGAAGGTGGAGTAGATCGCCACCACCGGGTGCAGCCCGCCCATCGCCAGCCCGGCCGCGCTGGTCATGGCGTGCTGCTCGGCGATGCCGACGTCGAACACCCGGTCCGGGCAGGCGCGCGCGAACGCGGCCAGCCCGGTCGGGTGCAGCATCGCCGCGGTGATCGCCACGATGTCGGGGCGGCTCACGCCGATCGCCGCGAGCTCGTCGCCGAACACCTCCGACCAGGTCCGGGCGGGTGCCGCCGCCCGCTTGCCGGGCCCGGGCGCCGGGGCGGCCGGCGGCACCTGGTGCAGGCAGTCCTCGTCGTTCTGCTCGGCGGGGTCGTAGCCGAAGCCCTTGCGGGTGATGACGTGCACGAGCACCGGGGCGCCGAAGTCGCGGGCACGGCGCAGCGCGTGCTCGACCAGCTGCTCGTCGTGGCCGTCCACCGGGCCCAGGTACTTGATGCCGAGGTCCTCGAAGAGCACCTGCGGCTGCAGCACGTCCTTGAGGCCCTTCTTGATCCCGTGCAGCGTGTCGTACAGCGGCGGGCCGAGCAGCGGGGCGCGCGGCAGGGAGGTCTTGATGTACTCCAGCACGTGCTCGTAACGCTGCGTCATCCGCACCGACGCCAGGTGGGCGGCGAGCCCGCCGATCGTCGGCTGGTAGGACCGCCCGTTGTCGTTGACCACGATGACGAGCCGGCTGTCCTTGGCCGCGGCGATGTTGTTCAGCGCCTCCCAGGCCATGCCGCCGGTGAGCGCGCCGTCGCCGATCACCGCCACCACCGTGCGGCCGGTCTCGCCGCGCAGCTTGTACGCCTTTGCCAGCCCGTCCGCGTAGGACAGGCTGGTGGACGCGTGCGAGTTCTCCACGATGTCGTGCTCTGACTCGGCCTGGTTCGGGTACCCGGACAGGCCGCCCCGCTGGCGCAGCCTGCCGAAGCTGTCCTGCCGCCCGGTCAGCAGCTTGTGCACGTAGGCCTGGTGGCCGGTGTCGAACACGATCCGGTCGGCCGGGGAGTCGAAGACCCGGTGCAGCGCGATCGTCAGCTCGACCACCCCGAGGTTCGGCCCGAGGTGCCCGCCGTTGCGGGACACGGCCTCGATGAGGAAGTCGCGGATCTCGCTGGCGAGCACCGGCAGCTCGCCGGGGCTGAGCTCCTTGAGATCACGGGGACCGGAGATGGACTCCAGCAGAGTCATCCCGTTGCTCCTCATCGTCGGCGGCCGGGCGGGCCCCCGCGGCCGCCCCGGCGGGCGCGATGCGCGGGCCAGGCACGAAACGAGAACCCTAGGCGAGTCTATTTCGCCCGGTGCGGATCACGCGCCATCACCGCGATGTTGGGTCACGAACCCGCCATGACATGCGGCGCGTCCTGCCCTGAATCATGCTCTGAGCTGGGCGGCTGCCCGGAGCGCAGCGAGCGGACGTCGCGCGGCACCAGCGCGAGGACGGACGCCACGATGATCAGCGCGGCGGCGCCGTACTCGGTGGCTGGCACCCCGATCCTGGCCGCCAGCGGGCCGGCCACCAGCGCACCGGCCGGCATCGCCGCCACCGTGCCGAGGATGTCGTAGGAGGAGACGCGGGCGAGCCGGTCCGCCGGGATGTGCCGGGCCATCGTCACCGTCCACTGCACCATCATGATCTCCAGCGCGATGCCCAGCGCCATCGCCGCCACACAGACCGCCGGGAGCGGCCACGGGGCCGCCAGCGACAGCGGTGAGAGCGCGCAGGCCCCGCCGATGATCACCACGAACACGATCGGCCTGCGCGGGGTGAAGCGCAGCGCCACCAGGCCGCCGATGATCAGGCCGACCGCATCCGCAGCCATGATGAAGCCCCAGGCGGCCGGGCCGCCCAGGTGGCGGCGGGCGACCGCCGGCCCGAGCACTTCGAACGCGCCGTACCAGGCGGCCAGGACCACGCAGAACTGCGCGGTGGTCACCCAGAGCCAGGTGTGGGAGGTGAACTCCGCCCAGCCCTCGCGCAGGTCGCGCAGCAGGCTGGCCTGTTCCGTGCGCTCCGCGCCCGGTGCCCGGATGGCCAGCAGCAGCGGCACCGTGCCCAGCATGCCGATCCCGCAGGTGGTCAGCGCCCAGCCGGGGCCGGCCACGGCCACCACCACCCCCGCCAGCGCGGCGCCGCCCATCTGCGCAGCGTTCATCGCCAGCCGGCTGATAGCGCTGGCCTCTTGCATCAGGTCCGGCGGGACCAGCCGGGGCAGCAGCGCCTGGGAGGCCGGGTAGAACACCGCCATGCCCGCGCCGTTCAGCGCCTCCAGGGCGATCATCTGCCACAGCCGCGGCTGGCCGGTGAGCATGAGCAGGCCGAACCCGCCCTCGCCCACCGCGATCATGAGGTTGGCGGCCACGATCACCCGCTGCGGCGCGATCCGGTCCGCGACCACCCCACCGGCCAGCGCGAACACCAGCGACGGGAGGATCTGCGCGGCCAGCACATAGGAGAGGTCGGCGGTGGATCCGGTCACGTCGAGGACCGCGAACGCCACCCCGACCAGGGAGAAGGCGGCCGCCGCCGGCGCCAGCACCCGGTCCGCCAGCAGCAGCCGGAAGTCGCGGATCGCCAGCACAGGGAACCTGCGGACCAGGCCGGGCCACAGCATTGCAGGCGTCCGTTCTGTACATGCCGGGCGCGGGATACCCGCCGCCGGGCGAAGGGGAACCGGCCTCGACGGTAGCCGGGCCGCTGACCCGCAGGCAAACAGATTTCACCCGCGCCGTATTCCGCGCGGGCAACCCGCCGCCCCGCCCGCGCCCGAACCGGCTCGTGGCGCTGGTAAGCGCAGCATGGCCAGAGACGACCCACCCGGGCGCACCCGCACGGCGGCTGAGAGTGCCGTGATCATGAGGGCGGGCGGAATGGCCTCCTTGGCCTAGCGGACGCCGTAGAGGTGCTCCAGGGCCAGCTGGTCGAGCCGCTCGAACGCCATACCGCGGGCCGCGAGCGCCTCGATGTCGGGGGTGAACCCGGTCACGTCGCGCCAGGTCTCGCCGCCGGACAGGGTGGGCGCCGACAGCTCGTCCACCCGGGCGGCCTGCAGCGCCGCCTTCACCTCCGGGTCGGCCCGGAACGCGCGGACCTTGGCCCGCAGGATCAGGTAGTTGCGCATGCAGGCGCCGGCCGACTCCCACACCCCGTCGTCGTCCTCGGTGCGGGGCGGCTTGTAGTCGAAGTGCACCGGGCCGTCGTAGCCGCCCGCCTCCAGCGCGTCCACCACCCAGAACGCGCCCCGCGCGTTGCCCGCCCCGAACCGCAGGTCCTGGTCGTAACGCGGGCCGTTCTGGCCGTTCAGGTCGATGTGGAACAGCTTGCCGTGCCAGAGCGCCTGGCTGATGGCGTGGGCGTAGTTGAGCGAGGCCATCTCCTCATGCCCGACTTCGGGGTTGATGCCGACCAGTTCGGGGTGCGCCAGCTCGGTGATGAACGCCAGCGCGTGCCCGGCAGTGGGCAGCAGGATGTCGCCGCGCGGCTCGTTCGGCTTGGGCTCGATCGCGAACCGCAGGCGGTAGGAATGGTCGATGACGTACTGGCACAGCACGTCCATCGCCTCCTTGTAGCGGTCGAGCGCGGCCCGCACGTCCTTGCTCGCCCCGGACTCGGCCCCTTCCCGGCCGCCCCAGCACACATAGACCCCGGCGCCGAGCTCGGCCGCCAGGTCGAGGTTGCGCATGACCTTGGCGAGCGCGAACCGGCGCACGTCCCGGTCGTTGGCGGTGAACGCGCCCTCCTTGAACATCGGGTGCGAGAACAGGTTGGTGGTGGCGGTGGTCACCACCAGGCCGGTGTCCGCCAGCGCCTGCCGGAAGTCGCCGATCCGGCGGTCGCGCTCCCCCGGGCTCGCGGCGAAGTCGAACACGTCGTTGTCGTGGAAGTTGACCCCGTAGGCGCCGAGTTCGGCGAGCTTGCGGACGGCCCGGTCGGCGGGCATCGGCGGCCGCACCGCCGGGCCGAAGACATCGGTTCCCTGCCATCCGACGGTCCAGATGCCAAACGAGAACCGGTCGCTGCGGGCCGGCTGGTAGGGATCGGCTGCGGTCATGGCGCTGTCCTTTCTTCCCACGTCTCTTCCCACGTCGCGGTGGCGTCCCTGAGCCCGGCGTAGCGCTCGCGCAGGCCGGGCACGGGCGGGCCGGTGTACCCGGCCGCTGGCCTGCGGGGCCAGTCCGGGGGTTCGGGCGTGCCCGCGAGCGCCCATGCGGCCTGGCGGGCCGCGCCGAGCGCCACATACTCCTCAGGCTCGGGCACGCCGACCGGGGCACCGAAGATCCCCGGGGCCAGCTGGCGGACGGCCGCCGACCGCGCACCGCCCCCGATCAGCAGGATGCTGTGCTGCTCCACCCCGTGCCCGGCGAGCAGCCCGGCGGCGTCGGCCAGGGAGGCGAGCAGCGCCTCCACGCCGGCCCGGGCCAGGTTCTGCCGGGTGGCGTTGCGGGTGGTCAGGCCGCGCAGCACCCCGCTGGCGTGCGGCCGGTTGGGCGTTCGCTCGCCGTCGAGGTAGGGCAGCAGGGTGATGCCACCCGCACCGGGCCCGGCCGCGAGCGCGGCCTCCGACAGGCCGTCCAGGTCGGTGCCGATCAGCTCCGCCACCGCCGACAGCACCAGCCCCGCGTTGACCGTGCAGACCAGCGGGAGGTAACGCCCGGTCGCGTCCGCGAACCCGGCGACCAGGCCGGACGGGTCGGCGGCGGGCACGGTGGTGACGGCGAACGCGGTGCCCGAGGTGCCGATCGACACCGCCACCTCGCCCGGCCGCAGCCCCAGCCCGAGCGCAGCTCCCATGTTGTCGCCGGTGCCCGGCGCGAGCACCGCGCCGGCCCCGGTCTCGCCCACGCTCTCGCAGGGCCCGGCGACCCGGGGCAGCCGCGGCTCGTGGCCGAGGGCGGAGGTGACGACGTCGGGCAGCCAGCGGCCACCGGCGGGCGAGTAGTACCCGGTGCCGGAGGCGTCCCCGCGATCGGTGACCGGCTCGCGCGCGCCGAGCCGCCAGGTCAGCCAGTCGTGGGGCAGCATCACCTGCGCCACCCGGGCCGCGTGATCCGGCTCGTGCTCAGCCAGCCAGCGCAGCTTGGTGACGGTGAAGGAGGCGGTGGGCACGCTGCCGGTCTGGGTCGCCCACCACAGCGGGCCGCCCCGCTCACGGATCAGCGCCGCCGCTGCGGAGGCGGACCGCAGGTCGTTCCAGAGCAGGGCCGGCCTGATCACCTCACCGGCCTCGTCCAGCACCACCATCCCGTGCTGCTGGCCCGCGACCGCGACCGCCGCCGCCCGGTCCAGCAGCCCGTCGCCGGCCTGCGCCAGCGCCGCCCACCAGGCCGCCGGGTCGGTCTCGGTGCCACCGGGATGCGGCGCGCTCCCCCGCCCGACAACCGCCCCGTCGTCGGCCTGGCACAGCAGCACCTTGGTGGACTGGGTGGAGGAGTCCACTCCGGCTACGAGCATGCGACCCCCTATCTGCGGAGTGAATTTACCCCTAAGAGGCCCCGGCAATAGGGCGCCGGCTCTGCCTTCTGGCGCGCCTCCGCCACGACGGAGAGCGGGTCATCCGCGCCCGGATGGCAAGGCGCGAGAACACCGCCAGGCGGGATGCGGGGGCCCGCGAGCCCGGCAGTCCTGTTGCCGGGGTCTCTTGCCGCATCGGTCAGCCCACCAGGCTGTGGGCGATCAGGATGATCGCCGAGGCGGCCGCGGTGAGCAGCATGGCCCCCGGCATCAGGGCCGTGGCGCTGGTCACACCGGCGCCCGGCCCGCTTCTCATGCTGGCGCCTCCGGCAGCGTCACCGCCCGGCCCGCCTGCCAGCCGGTGACGAACTGGCCGGCCATCACGGCGAGCAGCGCCACCACCGGGATGGTCCAGCTCCCGGTGATGGTGTGCAGCAACTCGACCACCAGCGGCCCGGTCGCCGCCACGAGATAGCCGGCCCCCTGGGCGAACGCTGACAGCGACGCGGAGGACACCGGGTCGGGCGCCCGGGCCATGGTGAAGTAGATGGCCAGGCCGAGCGCTGCCCCCTGGCCGAGGCCGAGCAGCAGCACCCAGGCGGCGGCGCCGGCCAGCGGCGCGAACCACGCGCCCGCCAGGCCGGCCGCGGACGCCGCCACCGTGATGGCGACCAGCCACCGCTGGTCCCTGGTGCGGTGCGCGAGCACCGGGAGCAGCATGGCGGTAACCGCGTTACCGAGATTCATCACCGCCAGCAGCGTGCCGGCGTGCTCGGGGGCCACTCCCCTGTCCCGGAACAGCGTCGGGAGCCAGGAGAGTGTTGCGTAATAAATCAGGCTCTGCAGGCCCATGAACCCCATGACCTGCCATGCCAGGGCGTACCTGGAGACCTTCAGCAACCCGTGCTGCTGTCGCTGCCGGGCTACGGCCGGCACCGTCCGGAAGCGCCATTGCGGCAGCCACACCAGCACCGCCGCTGCCGCCGGCAGGGCCCATATCCCCAGGGCGAGCGGCACGGACCCGCCGGACGCCTGGAACAGCGGCACCGCTATCAGCGAGCCCAGGATCGCCCCCGCGGCCAGGCTGAGCAGGTAGACCCCGATCAGCAGGCCCGCCCGGTCCGGCTGGCGCCGCTTGACCAGGCTGGGCAGCAGCACGTTCATCAGCGCGATCGCCGCGGCCGCAAGCACAGTGCCGGGGAAGAGCAGCAGGCTGGGCAGCCCGGCCCGGCACAGCAGGCCGGCAGCGAGCAGCACCAGGGCCGCGAGCAGCACACGTTCTTCCCCGTACCGGCGTGACAGCGGCGCAGCGACACCGGAGAACGCCCCGAAGCACACCACCGGGGTGGCGGCGAGCACGCCGATCGCGGCCGGCGACAGGTGCAGGCTCGAGGCCAGCTCCGGAAACAGCGGCGGCAGGCTCGTGATCGCGCCGCGCAGGTTGAACGCGAGCACGACCATCCCGGCCACGAACGCCGCTGCCATGGCCGGCCGCCGGTGACGTGCCCGTGCCTTCGACCTCGCCGTGGCAGGTGGAGCGGCAGAGTCCCGCATTTCGTGTCACGCTACCGTCTGCACTGGCCGCGCCCGCACCCGGACTGGGCACGCCAGTTGGTGGCAGTAAAAGTGGAAGGTGTCGCATTTCGGTTTACCCCCCCTGAGCCCTCAGAGAACGCAGCACAAACTGCATGATTCCGCCGTGCCGGTAGTATTCGGCCTCTCCCGGTGTGTCGATCCGGACCACGGCACGGAATTCGCGGCCGTCCGCGCGGACGGTCACCTCCCGTGGCGGCGGCCCGGAGCTGATCTCCTCTATCCCTGTCACGTCGAATACTTCGTGGCCGTTCAGCCCGAGCGAGGCTGCCGACTCCCCCGGGCGGTACTGCAGCGGCAGCACCCCCATGCCGATCAGGTTCGACCGGTGGATCCGCTCGAAGGACTCCACCAGCACCGCCCGCACGCCGAGCAGCAGCGTGCCCTTGGCGGCCCAGTCGCGTGACGAGCCGGAGCCGTACTCCTTGCCGCCGAGCACGATCAGCGGCGTGCCTTCGGCCAGGTACCGCCGGGAGGCGTCGTAGATGCTCATCTGCTCGCCCTCCGGCAGCTTCACCGTCACCCCGCCCTCGGTGCCGGGGGCCAGCTGGTTCCGCAGCCGGATATTGGCGAACGTGCCGCGGATCATCACCTCGTGGTTGCCGCGCCGTGAGCCGTAGGAGTTGAAGTCGCGCCGCTCCACCCCGTGCCCGGTGAGATAACGGCCCGCCGGGCTGTCGGCCTTGATCGCGCCCGCGGGCGAGATGTGGTCGGTGGTCACCGAGTCGCCCAGCATCGCCAGCACCCGCGCGCCGTGGATGTCGCTGACCGGCGCGGGCGTGCCCGTCATGCCCTCGAAGTACGGCGGCCGCCGGACGTAGGTGGAGTCGGCGTCCCAGGCGAAGGTGTCGCCGGAGGGCACCGGCAGGGCCCGCCACCGCTCGTCGCCCTCGAACACGTCGGCGTAGTCGCGGGTGAACATCTCGGCCGCGACCGCGTCCCGCACCACGGCGGCGACGTCGGCAGGCGCCGGCCAGATGTCACGCAGGTAGACCGGCGTTCCGTCCGGGCGGCGGCCCAGCGGATCGTTGAGCATGTCGATGTCCATGGTGCCGGCCAGGGCGTAGGCGACGACCAGCGGCGGGGAGGCGAGGTAGTTCATCTTCACGTCGGGGTTGATCCGGCCCTCGAAATTCCGGTTGCCGGACAGCACCGAGACCACGGCCAGGTCGTGGTCAGCCACCGCCGCGCTGATCGCCTCGGGCAGCGGGCCGGAGTTCCCGATGCAGGTGGTGCAGCCGTAGCCGACCAGGTTGAAGCCGAGCTTCTCCAGGTAGGGCAGCAGGCCCGCGCGCTCGTAGTAGTCCATGACCACCTTG
>DATIXO010000332.1:0-2780 GCA_035518495.1 Streptosporangiaceae bacterium | reverse complement strand
GAGCTGTCCGGCGGCGAGCAGCAGCGGGTCATGATCGCGCACGCGCTGATCGGCCGGCCGCGGCTGCTGCTGCTCGACGAGCCGCTGGCCAACCTGGACATCTCCAGCGAGCAGGGGATCGTCTCGGTGCTGGCCCGGCTGACCCGGGCCGAGGGGATCGCGGTGCTGCTCTCGGCGCACGACATGAACCCGCTGATGCCGGTGATGGACCGGATCGTGTACGTGGCCGGGGGCCGGGTGGCGGTAGGCCGCACCGATGAGGTGGTCCAGCCCGAGGTCCTGTCCCGGCTGTACGGTCAGCACGTCGACGTGATCCGGGTGCACGGGCGGGTGCTCGTGGTCGCCGCCCCGGAGGGCGTGGACCCGGCCGAGGTCGCCGCCGAGGACGCCAGCGTGGTGGGGTGATCGTGCTCAGGTACCTCGTGGAGCCCGGCTTCTTCGGCAGCGAGCCGGTGCATATCGCGCTGGCCGTCGGGGCCATCGTCGCCGTCACCTCGGCCGTGGTGGGCGTGTTCACGGTGACGCGCGGCCAGTCGTTCGCCGGCCATTCGCTGGCCGACATCGCCACCACCGGGGGGTCCGGCGCGTTCCTGATCGGGATCAACCAGTTCTGGGGGTACCTGGCCTTCGGCGCAGGCGCGGCCGCGTTCATGGAGATGATCGGCATCCAGCGCCGCCGCGGCCGGGACGTGGCCACCGGCGTGGTGCTGGGCGCCGCCCTCGGCCTGGCCGCGCTCTTCCTGTACCTGGGCACCCAGTACAGCACCACCACCGGCGCGTCGTTCTCCATCTTGTTCGGCTCGATCTTCGTCCTGACCCCGTCCACCGTGCCCGCCCTGATCGTCTCCGCGCTGCTCGCGCTGGTCACGGTGGCGGCGCTGGGCCGGGTGCTGTTGCTGAGCTCGCTCAGCCCGGACATCGCCGCCGCCCGCGGCGTGCCGGTGCGCGCCGTGGGCGCGGCCTTCCTGATGGCGCTGGCCGTCTCGGTGGCGCTGTCCGCGGTGATCATCGGCGCGGTGCTGAGCACCGCGCTGCTGATCGGCCCGGCCGCCACCGCGCTGCGCGTCGCCAAGGGCCCGGTCCGCGCGATGGCCGTGGCCGCGGGCATCGGGGTGGCGGCCACCTGGCTCGGCATCCTGCTCGCCTACGACAGCTACTACTGGCCGCCCGCGGGCCGGGGCTGGCCGGTCAGCTTCTTCGTGGTGACGCTGATCGTCGGCGGCTACCTGGTCAGCTACCTGCGCCCGCGCCCCCCGCGGGCGATGGCGCAGGAAAGCCCGGATGCGGAGCAGGTATGTTCGGCCCGCTGATGCTGAACACCTGGATCGCGGCCACGGCGGTGGCGGTGATCGCCGGGGTGACGGGCTTCTTCGCGGTGCTGCGCGGGTCGACGTTCGCGGCGCACGCCATACCCAACGGCGCGTTCGCCGGCGCGGCCGGGGCCAGCCTGCTCGGGCTCAACCCGTTCGTCGGCCTGGCCGTGTTCTCGGTGGCCGGGGCGCTCGGCATCGCCGGGCTGAGCCGCCGCGCCCGGTCCGACGTGGCCACCGCGCTGACGTTCGTGATGATGCTCGGCGTGGGCGCGCTGTTCGTCAGCTGGAGCAGCCAGTACGCCCAGGAGGCGTACTCGCTGCTGTTCGGGGAGGTGTTCGGGGTCAGCGCGGAGGAGGTGCTGCCCATCGGTATCCTCGGCCTGGTGTCCGTCGCCGCGATCGTGGTCATGTTCCGGCCGCTGATGCTGTCCTCGGCGCTGCCAGAGGTGGCCGAGGCGCGCGGGGTGTCGGCGCGCCGGATGGAGCTCGGCTTCCTGCTGGTCATGGCCCTGGGCACCAGCATGACCGTGCCCGTGGTCGGCGCGCTGCTGATGTTCAGCCTGATGATCGGCCCGGCCGCCGCGGCCAGGTCGCTGACCGCCCGGCCGGGGCTCGCGATGGCCCTCTCCGTGGTCATCGCGCTGGTCACGGTCTGGGCCGGCCTCGCGCTGTCGTATCGGTCCGACTGGCCGCTCGGCTTCTTCGTCGGCATGATCGGCGCCGCCTTCTTCCTGGCCGGCCGGGCCTACGCCGCCGTCGCGCGATCCGCCCGGCGGGCCGGAAAAACCTTCCCGCAAACCGCCAGGTCGTTACGATACTTGCAGCTTCTCGCGTTCCCCCGACGGGAACAGGGCCCGGGCGAGAAGGACTTTCGTCTGCTCCCGGGGGTTTCGCGATGGCGGGGCGCATATTCATCAGCTACCGGCGCGACGATACGGCGTACCCGGCCGGCTGGCTGTTCGACCGGCTGGCCGAGCACTTCGGCCGGCACATGGTCTTCAAGGACGTGGACTCGATTCAGCTCGGCGATGACTTCGCCGAGGTGATCGCCGCCGCGGTCGCCTCGTGCGACGTGCTTCTCGTGCTCATCGGCGATCAGTGGCTGACGGCCGCCGGCCCGGACGGGGACCGCCGCCTGTCCGACCCGAACGATTTCGTCCGCCTGGAGATCGAGTCCGCGCTGACCCGCGACGTCCTGGTCATCCCGGTCCTGATCGACGGGGCCCGGATGCCGCTGCCCGCGGAACTGCCGCCCAGCCTCGCGCCCCTGGCCCGGCGGCAGGCGCTCGAGCTCAGCCCGAGCCGCTTCGATTCCGACACCACCCGGCTGCTGCGGGTGGTCGACCAGAGCATCACGCAGACGCAGGCCATCCCGGCCGACCCGGCCACCGGACGCCGGCCGGGCCCGGCCGAGCGGCCGCTCTGGCAGCCGCCCCCCGGGCCGCCGCCGTCCGGCCAGCACCGGTC
>DATIXO010000331.1:0-2339 GCA_035518495.1 Streptosporangiaceae bacterium | reverse complement strand
TGACGAGGTGCTCGCGGCAACGGTGCAGGCGGCTGTGGCGGCCGAACGGGCGGGCTTTGACGACGTGTGGCTGGCCGAGCATCACTTCATGTCCTACGGCATCTGCCCGTCGGCGGTGACGCTGGCCGGGTACGTGCTCGGGCAGACCAGGCGGGTAGACGTGGGCACGGCGGTGAGCGTGCTGTCGGCGTGGCATCCCGTCGCGCTGGCTGAGCAGGCGGCGCTGCTCGACCAGGTCTCGGGCGGCCGGTTCCGGCTGGGCGTGGGGCGCGGCGGCCCCTGGCTGGAGCTTGAGGTGCTCGGCACCGGCCTGGAGCGGTACGAGCGGGGATTCGCGGAAGGCCTGGACCTGCTGCTGGCCGCGCTGTCCCGCGACCGGGTGGGCGCGGCGGGCGAGTTCTTCCGGTTCCGCGAGGTCCCGGTGGTGCCCCGGCCGAGGACGCGCCCGCACCCGCCGGTCGTTGTAGCGGCCACCTCAGCGTCTACGGCGGAACTCGCCGCCGCCCGCGGGCTGCCGGTGCTGCTCGGGCTGCACGCCGACGACGAGGGCAAGCTGGACATGATGCGGCACTACGCCGCCGCCGCGGCCCGGTACGGGACCCGCCCGGCCGCCGGGCACGTGGCGGCGGTCGTCGTCCAGGTCGCCGACTCGCGTGCGGAGGCCAGGAGCCTGCTGCGCACGCAGCTTCCCCGCTGGCTGGGACCGGGGCTGGCGGGGTACGTGCCGGTGGACGGCCGGGCGCGCACGCCCCGTGACCCGGACGCCTACGCCGGGTGGCTGACCACGGTCCACCCGGTCGGCACCGCCGCCGACTGTGCCGAGGCCATGGCCGCGACATCGCGGCGCACGGGGATCGACCACCTGATCTGCATGGTCGAGGGCAGCGGTGATCCCGCCGCCGTGCGGGAGAACATCGCCCGGCTTGGCGCCGAGGTACTGCCGCTGCTGCCCGGGCGCGGCCCGGCCCCGCCCGGGCCGGCCGCTGGCACCGGGGCCAGGTCCGCGGGCGGTAGTGCCCAGAGCTGGCCGCATCGGTCGTCCTAGCGGACGCCGCGCGCCGGGAGGCGCAGCCGCGGCTCGAGGCGCGCCGTGTCGAGGCCGCCTCCGGTGAGCCAGTCGGCGACCGCGAAGGCATCCTCCTCGGTGACGACCGGGCCGATGCCGATGGCGCTTCCGCGTGGCCGCCGGTCCAGGTCACAGGGCTGCACGACCAGGTAGGCGCCGCTGTCATGAGCCGGCGCGCTCAGGCAGCGGGCAGCACGCAGCACGCAGCCAGTACTGATCAGCACGCCATGCGGGCAGCGCCGGGTGGCCGCACCCAGGTGGCGCAGCAGCGGGGTCGCCGCCCGGGTACACGGCCCGGCCTGGCACACGACCGCGTTGAACGGCTCATCACTCATCGCCTTGCCTCCTGGAAGACGCCGTGCGGTTACTATAAAAATGATAACCATTTTCACTTCATGGCATCAGGTGGCCTGACGCCGCCGGAATGGTCCGGGCAGACGCCGGTCAGCTCGATGGTGACCCGCGCCAGCGAGAAGCCCTCGGCGAAGGCGACCTTGCGGCCCCACTCCCAGACCTCGTGCCCGCCGACCTCGACCGTGCGGCCGCAGACCCGGCAGATGAGGTGGTGGCTGAAGCCGTCGCGCCGCAGCCGGTACAGTGTCCGCCCGTGCGGGCCGTGGAGGATGTCCACCCGGCCCTGCTCGGCGAGCAGCCGCAGGTGCCGGTAGACGGTCGCGAGCCCGACCCGGCCGCCGGCCAGGCGCACCGCCTCCCTGATGTCCCCGGCCCCGCTGAAGGCGGGCATACGGGACAGGGCCGCGATGATCGCGGCGGCCTGCCTGGTATGGCGGACCTTCGTCCCGCGCGCCTCCGGCATCAGATCCCCCAGTGGCTAACGTCCCTGCGGCACCAGCGGGTCACGCCCGCTCGAGGCGACGCCGACTTGCGCCAACCTGCTTGCACCAGTTTAATGGAAATGATTACCATAACGATGTTCATTTTCAACTAACGCCGCCTGGCGGCTCTTCCACCTGGAGTACTAAGGTCATGCGAACCCGTTCCGGTCTCCTCGCCGCCACTGTGCCGCTCGCGGCAGCGCTGCTGGCGAGCGCCTGCTCGTCTTCCTCCACGCAGGCCGCGGCGGGAAGCAGCGCGTCATCGGCCGCCCCTGCCGCGAAGATCGTGGCCATCGGGGCCGAGAACGAGTACGCCGACGTGATCTCGCAGGTCGGCGGCCAGTACGTGCAGGCCTCGGCGATCCTGAGCAACCCCAACACCGACCCGCACACGTTCGAGGCCAGCCCGGCCGTGGCCCGCACGATGAGCACGGCCA
>DATIXO010000330.1:0-13949 GCA_035518495.1 Streptosporangiaceae bacterium | reverse complement strand
CTTCAACATCGACTCGCTCGCCGTCGGGCCGACCGAGCACGAGGAGATCTCCCGGATGACGATCGTGGTCAACTGCGCGGACCATCCGCTGGAGCAGGTGACCAAGCAGCTCAACAAGCTGATCAACGTCCTGAAGATCGTCGAGCTCGAGCCCGGGCTGTCGGTCCAGCGCGAGCTGCTGCTGGTCAAGGTCCGTGCGGACGCCGAGAGCAGGTCCCGGGTGCTGGAAACGGTGGCGCTGTTTCGCGCGAAGGTGGTCGACGTGGCCCAGGACGCCGTCACGGTCGAGGCCACCGGCAACCGCGACAAGCTGGACGCCCTGATCAGGGTGCTGGAGCCGTTCGGCATCAAGGAACTGGTGCAGTCCGGCATGGTCGCGCTCGGCCGCGGCAGCAAATCCATCACCGACCGGGCGCTGCGGCCGCTGGACCGCGCCGCGGCCGGCCCGGCCCAATGAGCCGGCACATCAACCCCAGAGTGTGAAAGGCAAGCGATGGCAGAGATCTACTACGACGACCGCGCCGATCTCGGGGTCATCCAGCGCCGCCACGTCGCGGTGCTCGGGTACGGCAGCCAGGGGCATGCGCACGCGCTGTCGCTGCGGGACTCCGGTGTGGACGTCCGGGTCGGGCTGCCGGAGGGATCGGCCAGCCGGGACCGCGCGGCCAGCGAGGGGCTGCGGGTCACCACCCCCGAGAAGGCGTGCGAGGAAGCCGACCTGATCATGGTCCTGGCGCCGGACCACATCCAGCGCGCCCTGTACGCGGGGGCCATCGCCCCCGGCCTGGACGAGGGAGACGCCCTCTTCTTCGCCCACGGGCTGAACATCCGCTACGGGCTCATCGACCCGCCGCCCGGGGTCGACGTCTGCATGGTCGCGCCCAAGGGGCCCGGCCACCTGGTGCGCCGCCAGTTCGCCGAGGGCCGCGGGGTGCCGGTGCTGGTCGCGGTCGAGCGCGACGCGACCGGCGGCGCGTGGCCGCTCACCCTGGCCTACGCCAAGGGCATCGGCGGCACCAGGGCCGGCGCGCTCGCCACCACGTTCGCCGAGGAGACCGAGACCGACCTGTTCGGTGAGCAGGTGGTCCTGTGCGGCGGCGTCTCCGAGCTGATCAAGGCCGGGTTCGACACCCTGGTCGAGGCCGGCTACCAGCCCGAGGTGGCCTACTTCGAGTGCCTGCACGAGATGAAGCTGATCGTCGACCTCATGTACGAGGGCGGCCTGTCCAAGATGTACTGGTCGGTGTCGGACACCGCGGAGTACGGCGGTTACACCCGCGGCCCGCGGCTGATCGACGAGCGGGCCAAGGAGGAGATGCGGCGCATCCTCGGCGAGGTCCGCGACGGCAGCTTCGCCGCCGAGCTGGTGGAGGAGTTCGACAGCGGCCGGCCCAACTTCCTCAAGCGGCGCGAGGCCCTGCATGCCGAGCAGATCGAGCAGGTGGGGGCGCGGCTGCGGCCGCTGATGAGCTGGCTGGCCGCTGACGAGGAGGCGGACGGCTGATGAACGGGCCGGCGTACCGTCGGAGCAGTTCGTGAAAGCTTTCACAAGCCTGGCTAGACTGTGACGACTGACGTCAGCGACCGTTTCCGCGCCTGGGGGGCTGCTCTGGTGCCTACTGCCACCGTGCTCGTTGCCGAAGAACTGTCACCCGCCGCGATCGCGCAGCTCGAATCCGGGTTCGAGCTGCGCTACGTGGACGGTGCGGACCGGTCCGCACTGCTGCCCGCGCTCGCCGACGTGGACGCGGTGATCGTCCGCAGCTCGACCAGGATCGACGCCGAGGCGCTGGCGCACGCGCCGAACCTGCGCGTGGTCGCCCGGGCCGGGGTGGGCCTGGACAACGTCGACGTCGAGGCCGCCACCAAGGCCGGCGTCATGGTGGTGAACGCGCCCAGCTCGAACATTGTCAGCGCGGCCGAGCACGCGGTGGGGCTGCTACTCGCCGCTGCCCGCAACCTGCCGCAGGCCATGACCTCGCTCAAGGCGGGTGAGTGGAAGCGGTCGAAGTTCACCGGCGCCGAGCTCTACCAGAAGGTGGTGGGGATCCTCGGCCTGGGCCGGATCGGCGAGCTGGTCGCCCAGCGGCTGGCCGCGTTCGGCATGCAGGTGATCGCCTATGACCCCTACGTGCCCACGGCCCGCGCCGCGCAGCTGGGGGTCCGCCTGGCCGGCCTGGAGGACCTGCTCGCGGAGGCCGACTTCATCACCGTGCACCTGCCGCGCAGCGCCGAGACCACCGGCCTGATCGGCGAGCGGGAGCTGCGGCTGGTCAAGCCCGGCGTGGTGATCATCAACGCCGCGCGGGGCGGCATCGTGGACGAGGACGCGCTCGCGGTCGCGCTCAAGGAGGGCCGGGTCGGCGGCGCGGGCATCGACGTCTTCACCACCGAGCCACCCGGCGACAGCCCGCTGCTGGCGTTCCCCAACGTGGTGGCCACCCCCCACCTCGGCGCCAGCACCCACGAGGCGCAGGAGAAGGCGGGCACCCAGGTGGCCAGGTCGGTCCGGCTCGCGCTGTCGGGCGAGTTCGTGCCCGATGCGGTCAACGTGCAGGGCGGCTCGGTGCACGAGGACGTCAAGCCGGGGCTGCCGCTGGCCGAGAAGCTCGGCCGGATCTTCACCGCGCTGGCGGGCGGGGTCGCGGCCCGGCTGGAGGTGCAGGTGCGGGGCGAGATCGCCGCGCACGACGTCCGGGTGCTGCAACTGGCCGCGCTCAAGGGTGTCTTCGGCGGCATCGTGGAGGAGGCCGTCACCTACGTGAACGCGCCGCTGATAGCCGCCCAGCGGGGGGTCGAGACCAGCCTGTCCACGGACGCGTTCAGCCCGGACTGGCGCAACCTGGTCACCGTGCGCGGCACGCTGCCCGGCGGCCAGGTGGTGTCGGTCAGCGGCACCCTCACCGGCCACCGGCACACCGAGAAGCTGGTCGAGGTCATCGGCTTCGACATGGAGATCGCGGCCGCCGAGCACATGGTCTTCTTCACCTACACCGACCGGCCGGGCATCGTCGGCGTGGTCGGCCAGATCCTGGGCAGCGAGGGCATCAACATCGCCGGCATGCAGGTAGCCCGGGACGCCCGGGGCGGGCACGCGCTGATCGTCCTCACCGTGGACTCCGCGATCCCGCCCGCGGTCCTCGACGACATCACCGCCACCATCGGTGCGGTCGTGGGCCGGTCAGTCGACCTCGAGATGAGCTAGGGGACGCCCCAGCCACGTGCCAGCTATGCAGCAGGAGAAGTGCACCGTGTATGACATGTATTACTGGGACCAGCCCGGTCAGGAGGCGCTGAACGGCGCCAAGCGCCCCAGCCGCCCGGTCAGGGGGATCAGGCACCCCCGCCGCCCGGCCAGCGGGGCCGCGGGCCCGGCCGCCCGCGCGCTCCAGGTGGCCCTGGACCGGCGTGACAACGGAGGGGACTCCGCAGGCCCAGGCAGCCAGTAAGGTACGGCGCATGGGAACCTCCGCGATAAAGCTCGCCGTGATCGGCGGCGACGGGATCGGGCCCGAGGTGGTCGCCGAGGCGCTCAAGGCGCTCAAGGCGGCCGGGGTCGCCGTCGACCCGACCACCTATGACCTGGGCGCCCAGCGCTGGCACCGGACGGGGGAGACCCTGCCGGACTCGGTGCTGGCGGAGATCCGCGGCCACGACGCGATCCTGCTCGGGGCGGTCGGCGACCCGAGCGTGCCCAGCGGCGTGCTGGAGCGGGGCCTGCTGCTGCGGCTCAGGTTCGAGCTCGACCACTACGTCAACCTGCGGCCGGTCAGGCTGTACCCGGGCGTGGCCACGCCGCTGGCCGGGGTCCGGCCCGAGTCGGTCAACATGGTGGTCGTCCGGGAGGGCACCGAGGGCCCGTACGCGGGCGCGGGCGGCGTGCTGCGTAAGGGCACCCCCGCCGAGGTGGCAACCCAGGAGAGCCTCAACACCGCGTTCGGGGTCGGCAGGGTGGTCAGGTACGCGTTCGGGCTGGCCACGCGGCGGTCGCGGCAGCACCTCACGCTCGTGCACAAGACCAATGTGCTCGAATACGCCGGCGACCTGTGGCAGCGCACCGTGGCCGAGGCGGCGGAGGATTTCGGCGGGGTCACGGTGGACTACAGCCATGTGGATGCCGCGACGATGTTCCTGGTCACCGGGCCTGAGCGGTTCGACGTGATCGTGACCGACAACCTGTTCGGCGACATCCTCACCGACCTCGGCGCCGCCGTGGCCGGCGGCATCGGGCTCGCCGCGAGCGGCAACATCAACCCGGAGCGCACCGCGCCCAGCATGTTCGAGCCGGTCCACGGCAGCGCCCCGGACCTGGCGGGCCAGCAGAAGGCGGACCCCACCGCCGCGATCTTGTCGGCGGCGATGCTGTGTGAGCACCTCGGCCTCACCGCCGAGGCGGCGAGGATCGAGCAGGCCGCCGCCGATGACCTGGTGGAACGCCAGGGGGCATGGGCGGGGCGGTCCACCGCCGAGGTCGGTGACGACATCGCCGAGCGAGTAGCCGGCTAAGCCGCTCGCCGGCGGGTGCCAGGCACCTGCCCGCGGCACGGCAAGATGGGATTGTGGCATGGCGGGCCGCGCCACAATCACGGGCCGGGCACTGGCGCCGGGCCTGGGCGGCCCGGCAGTGCCGGGCCCGGAGGAAGGACCTGTGATGACCACGATCAGCCCGAGCGACGAGATCGAGTTCGGCGTTCACGTCAGCGACCATCCCGTTCCCAGCGCCGAGCGCGAACGGCTCCTGGCGGCACCGGGGTTCGGCGCGGTGTTCACCGATCACATGGTCACCATGCGATGGTCCGCGGAGCCCGGCTGGCATGACGCCCGGCTGGAGCCCTACGGCCCGATCACGCTGGACCCCGCCACCCAGGTCTTCCATTACGCGCAGGAGATCTTCGAGGGGATGAAGGCGTACCGGCAGGCCGGCGGGCTGATTGCCGCGTTCCGCCCGTGGGCGAACGCGGCCAGGTTCAACTCCTCGGCGCGCCGGATCGCGATGCCGGAACTGCCCGAGGACGCCTTCGTCCGGGCCATCGAGCTGCTGGTGACCCAGGATCGCGCCTGGGTGCCCGACGCCGACGGGTACAGCCTCTACCTGCGCCCGTTCATGATCGCCACGCAGGTCGGGCTGGGAATCAACCGGCCCTCGCAGTCGTACCTGTTCACCCTCATCGCCTCGCCGGCCGCCGCCTACTTCACCGGCGGCATCAAGCCGGTCACGGTCTGGCTGTCGCGGGAGTACACCCGCGCCGCCCCCGGGGGCACCGGCGCGACCAAGTGCGGCGGAAACTACGCTGGCTCGTTCGCCGGCCAGCAGCAGGCCGTGAACAACGGCTGCGACCAGGTCGTCTGGCTGGACGCCGCGGAGCGCCGCTGGGTCGAGGAGATGGGCGGCATGAATCTGTTCTTCGTCTCCGGTTCGGGGGCGGACGCCAGGATCATGACCCCGGCGCTGACCGGCACCCTGCTGCCCGGGGTCACCCGCGACTCGCTGCTGACCCTCAGCCGGGACCTCGGCTACCGGGCCGACGAGGGCAAGCTCTCGGCCGACTCGTGGCGGGCCGGGTGCGAGTCCGGCGAGATCACCGAGGTGTTCGCCTGCGGGACCGCCGCCGTGATCACCCCCGTCGGCAGGGTGAGGTCGGCCAGCGGTGAGTGGGTCATCGGCGACGGCACGCCGGGGCCGGTGACACTCAAGCTCCGCGAGGAGCTGATGGGGATCCAGTACGGCGAGCGGCCCGATCCACATGGGTGGGTGCACAAGATCTGCTAAACGAGCTGCCCCCCACTGCCTCCTGGGAGGGGACGTCGTCACGGGCACGCGGGCCCGGCAGACAGAAACGCCGTGCCCGCGTGCCCGCGCCGCCGATTGCGGGCTGGCGGTCCGGTGTCCGGATAGTGAGACGTTCGTTTCACGTCAGCGCCGGGGATGTGCAAGACTGTGGTCATGATGTGCGGCCGGATTATTATCGGCGGGCGCGTCGGCACCTAGCAGGGCCCAGCGGAAACGGCCCGCACCGCCGACGCGCAGACCTCTCGCATCCCGCGAGGGGTCTTTTGCTTTGTGCGGGGCGGCCAGCACCCACCCGGAGGAACCACCAGATGACACCCGACGACACGTTCCATGTGTACGACACCACCCTGCGGGACGGCGCCCAGCAGGAGGGCCTGTCCCTGACCGTGGCCGACAAGCTCGCCATCGCGCGGCGGCTCGACGAGTTCGGTGTCGGGTTCATCGAGGGCGGCTGGCCGGGCGCCATCCCGAAGGACACCGAGTTCTTCCGCCGGGCGCGCACCGAGCTGCGGCTGGCCAACGCGCGGCTGGCCGCGTTCGGCTCGACCCGCCGCCCGGACGCGGTGGCAGCCGACGACCCGCAGGTCGCCGCCTTGCGCGAGTCCGGAGCGCCGGTGGTGACGCTGGTCGCCAAGAGCCACGACCGGCACGTCCGGATGGCCCTGCGCACCACCCTGGCCGAGAACCTCGCCATGATCGCCGACACGGTCAGCCACCTGCGTGCCGAGGGCCAGCGGGTCTTCCTCGACGCCGAGCATTTCTTCGACGGCTACCGGTCCGACCCCGGCTACGCGCTGGAGGTGGTGCGCACCGCGACCGAGGCCGGCGCCGACCTGGTCGCGCTGTGCGACACCAACGGCGGCATGCTGCCGAGCGAGCTCGGTGACGTGGTGGCCGCGGTCGCCGCCGCCACCGGCGCCCGGCTCGGCATCCACTGCCACGACGACACCGCGTGCGCGGTGGCGAACACGCTGACGGCGGTGGCGGCCGGCGCCACGCACGTGCAGGGCACCGCGAACGGCTACGGGGAGCGGGCCGGCAACGCCAACCTGTTCAGCGTGGTCGCCGGGCTGCAGCTCAAGCAGGGGCGCCAGGTGCTGCCCGAGGGCTGCCTGCCGGAGATGAGCCGGGTGGCCCACGCGATCAGCGAGGTCACCAACGTGACCCCGGCCACGCACCAGCCCTACGTCGGGTACTCCGCTTTTGCCCACAAGGCGGGGCTGCACGCCTCGGCGGTCAAGGTGGACCCGATGCTGTACCAGCACATCGACCCGGCGCTGGTCGGCAACGACATGCGGATGCTCGTCTCCGACATGGCGGGCCGGGCCTCGGTCGAGATCAAGGGCAGGCAGCTCGGCTACGACCTGTCCGGCGACAAGGCCACCGTCGGCCGGGTCGTCGAGCGGGTCAAGGACCTGGAGGCCCGCGGCTACACCTTCGAGGCCGCCGACGCCTCGTTCGAGCTGCTGCTGCGCGACGAGCTGGCGGGAGAACGGCTGCGCCACTTCGAGGTCGAGTCCTGGCGCGTCATCGTCGAGCGGCGCAGCGGCGGCGAGGTGACCAGCGAGGCCACCGTGAAGCTGCACGCCAAGGGCGAGCGGATCGTGGCCACCGGCGAGGGCAACGGGCCGGTGAACGCGCTCGACAACGCGCTGCGGCTCGCACTGGAGCGGCTCTACCCGGATCTGGCCCGGCTGGAGCTGGCCGACTACAAGGTCCGCATCCTGGAAGGCACGCACGGGACCGGCGCCGTGACCCGGGTGCTCATCGAGTCCAGCGACGGCAGCGGCGCCGCGGACGACAGGTGGAGCACGGTCGGCGTGCACGAGAACATCATCGCCGCCTCCTGGCACGCGCTGGAGGAAGCGGTCACCTACGCCCTGCTCCGGGCGGGGCATCAGCCAGCCGAGCCCGCGGGAGAGCCGGCCACCGGGGCCGGCAGCCCCGCGTGACGGCCGGCCGCCGGCCAGGCGAACCCTGGTGGCGGCCAGCCGGCCATGACTTATCCCGGATCTGCGTCCCGGACCTCGCCCCACAAGGGACATGTTCCTGGCGCGGATCCGGGATAAGTGCCGCCGGGGCGGCTTAGCGGCCCTGGGCAGGGGTCATGCCGCGTCCGGCGCTGGCGGGGCGCTGGCGGTGGTGACGATCCAGGCCAGGATCATGGCCTCCTCGCGCCAGGCGTCGTAGCGGCCGCTGCGGCCGCCGTGGCCCGCGATCATCTCGGTCTTGAGCAGGAACGGGCCGCCGCGGGCGGTGGCGCGCAGCCGGGCGATCCACTTGGCCGGCTCGTGATAGAGCACCCGGGTGTCGTTCAGGCTGGTGATCGCCAGGACCGGCGGGTAGGCCCGGTCGCCGATGTTCTCATACGGCGAGTAGGCCTTCATGTAGGCGTAGACCTGCGGGTCGTCCAGCGGGTTCCCCCACTCCTCCCACTCGGTCACGGTCAGCGGCAGCGACGGGTCGAGGATCGTGGTCAGCGAGTCCACGAACGGCACCTGGGCGACGACGCCGCCGAACGCCTGCGGCGCGATGTTGACGGCCGCCCCCACCAGCAGCCCTCCCGCCGAGCCGCCGCGGGCGACCAGCCGCCGCGGGCTGGTCCAGCCCTGGCTCACCAGGTGCTCCGCGCAGGCCACGAAGTCGGTGAACGTGTTCGTCTTGCGGAGCATCTTGCCGTCGTCGTACCAGCGGCGGCCCAGCTCCCCGCCGCCCCGCACGTGCGCCACCGCGCAGACGAACCCGCGGTCGAGCAGCGACAGGCGGCTGACCGAGAAGTGGGGATCGGCGGACATCTCGTAGCTCCCGTAGCCGTACAGGACGCACGGCGCGCTGCCGTCGCGCGGTGTCCCCTTCCGGCAGATCAGCGAGACCGGGACGCGAGTGCCGTCGCCCGTGGCCGCCCACTCGCGATGCTGCTCGTAGTCCGCCGGGTCGTAGCCGCGGCCGCCGGGCAGCGGGAGCACCGGCTTGCGCTTGAGCAGCGTCAGCTCGCCGGTGGCGGCGTCGGCGTTGTACACCGAGTCCGGCGTGGCCAGCGAGGTGTAGTGCAGCCGGTACACGTGCGAGCTGTACTCGGGGTTGGCGCTGGGGACCACCTGGTACAAGGGCTCGGGGAAGGAAATCTCGCGTTCTGCGCCACCGGCGCCGATGATCCGCAGGCCGGTCAGCCCGTCCCGGCGGAAGTGGACCACCAGATGGCCGGCGAAGGCGTCCACGTCGAGCAGCCGGGTGTCGTCGCGGTGCGCGATGACCGGGATCAGGTCGGCCGGCCCGGCCAGCGGCCCTGCGCCCGCCGTCCGCCCGGCCAGCGGCAGCTCCGCGAGCTCGAAGTTGAGCGACCCGTCGTTGTGCAGGATCAGCAGCCGGCCGGGGCCGCCGGGGCCGTCCTGGTGCTCCACCGAGTACTCGACACCCTGCCGCCGCGGCAGCACCACCCGGGGCCGGGCCATCGGCTCGGCCGCGTCCAGCAGCCACACCTCGCTGGTCAGCTTGCTCGACGCCGCGATGCGAAGGTAACGCTCGCTGCGGGTCAGCCCGACACCCACCCAGTACCGTTCGTCGGCCTCCTCCAGCACGATGACGTCCTCGGCGGCCGGGGTGCCCACCAGGTGGCGCCACACGCGGTAGGGACGCCACGCCGCGTCGGCCGTGACGTAGAACAGCGTGGAGCCGTCGGAGGACCAGGCGCAGCCGTAGTGGGTGTCGGGGATCTCGTCCACGGCGGTTTCCCCGGTCGCCAGGTCCTTGATCCGCAGGGTGTAGCGTTCCGCCCCGGCGAAATCGGTCGAGTAGGCGAGCAGCCTGCCGTCCGGGCTGACGCCGAACGCGCCGAGCGAGAAGAACGGCGCGTCCCCCGCCAGCTCGTTGCAGTCGAGCAGGACCTCCTCACCGGGCAGCGGCCCGCCGCCGTCCGTCTGCGGCGGGGTGTCCTCGCCCGGGCGGGCGGTGCACCTGCACTGCACCGGGTACTGCTTGCCCTCGGTGGTCCGCGTGTAGTACCACCAGCCACCCTTACGGGCAGGCACCGACAGGTCGGTCTCCTTGGTGCGGCCCTTGATCTCGCCGAAGATCGTCTCGCGGAGCCCGGCCTGCCCGGCGGTCATCGCCGCGGTGAAGGCGTTCTCGGCTTCCAGGTAGGCGATCGTCTCCGGGTCGTCCTTGCTGGCCAGCCAGGCGTACTCGTCCACGACCGTGTCACCGTGGTGTGTCCGCTCATGAGGGATCCGCCGGGCGGTGGGGGGCACCGCGCTGGCGGCGGACGGCACCGGGCCAGCGGCGGACGGCACCGCGCCAGCGGCGGGTGGCACGGGGTGGATGCTCATGCGCGCAGTCTAGAGCCGGGCGCATGCCGGATGACCCTGGCCGCGCCCGGCCCGGTGGACTCCTGACTGCGGGTCACGGGACCGCGATGGCGGGCCACTAATGTTGGCGGCATGGATGACAAGGAGATCATGAGCCATATCAGCGACCTGATCGCGACCGAGCACGACCTGCGCACCAAGCTCGCCGACGGCCAGCTGCCCGCCGCCTCGGAGCGGGAGCAGCTCGCGGCGGTCGAAGCATCACTCGACCAGTGCTGGGACCTGCTGCGCCAGCGGCGGGCGCGCCGGGAGTTCGGTGAGGATCCCGGGGATGCGCAGCTGCGCCCGGTCGGGGAGGTAGAGGGCTACCAGCAGTAGGGTCAGCTGTGCGCATCGCCAGATTCGCGGCCGGCGAGGATGTCGGCTATGGAGTGGTGGGCGAGGCCCGCGGCGACGGCCCCGAGGGTACCGGCCCGGCAGCGGGCCAGCAGATCGTCGCGGAGCTCAGCGGCCACCCGTTCGGCCCCGGGCCCGACGCCATCCGGCTCACCGGCATCAGCCACCGGCTGGATGACGTCAGACTGCTGGCGCCGGTGCTGCCCAGCAAGGTGATCGCGGTGGGCCAGAACTACGCCGACCACGTCCGCGAGATGGGCGGAGAGCCGCCAGCGGAGCCGGTGCTGTTCCTGAAGCCCTCGACCGCCGTCTGCGGGCCGGGGGATCCCATCCGGTACCCGGCCACGCTGACCAGGCGCGTCGACTACGAGGGCGAGCTCGCCGTCATCATCGGCAGGCTGTGCCGCGAGGTGCCAGCCAGCCAGGCGGCCGGCGTGATCTTCGGCTACACGTGCGCCAACGATGTGACCGCACGTGACCTGCAGGCACGGGACGGCCAGTGGGCACGGGCGAAGGGCTTTGACACGTTCTGCCCGCTGGGGCCGTGGATCGAGACCGGCGCCGACCCCGCCGACCTGGAGCTGGTCACCTCGGTCAACGGCGAGGTCCGCCAGCGGGCGCGGACGTCGCAGCTGCTGCACGGCGTGGCGGAGCTGGTCGCCTATGCCAGTAGCGTGATGACGCTGCTCCCCGGCGACGTGCTGCTCACCGGCACCCCCGCGGGGGTCGGCCCGCTTGAGGACGGAGACGAGGTGTCGGTGACCATCGAGAACATCGGAACGCTCACCAACCCGGTGGCCGACCGTGACTGAGCACGAGGGCGTGAGGGTGCGGTTCGCCCCCTCACCCAGCGGCGACCTGCACGTGGGCAACGTCCGGACCGCCCTGTACGACTGGGCGTTCGCCCGCTCCACCGGCGGCACGTTCGTGCTGCGGATCGAGGACACCGACCGGACCCGGGTGACGCCCGAGTACATCGGCTCGGCCCAGGACACGCTGCGCTGGCTGGGCCTGGACTGGGACGAGGGACCGGGGGCCGGCGGGGCGTTCGGCCCCTACCTGCAGAGCGAGCGGATGGGCATCTACGCCGAATGGGTGGACCGGTTCCTCGCCGACGGGCACGCCTACCACTGCTACTGCACCCAGGAGGAGCTGGCCGAGCGGCGGGAAGCCGCCCGCACGGCCGGTGGCCCGAGCGGGTACGACGGGCACTGCCGGGACCTCACCCCGGCCCAGGTCGCCGCCTACCAGGCGGAGGGCCGCCAGCCGGTGGTCAGGTTCCGGATGCCGCCCGGGTCGACCACGTTCACCGACCTGGTCCGCGGCGAGGTCACCTTCGACCACGCACACGTCCCGGACTTCGTGCTCGCGCGGGCCGGCGGCGCACCGCTCTACACCCTCGCGGTCGCGGTGGACGACGTGCTCATGAAGATCACCCACGTGGTGCGCGGCGAGGACCTGCTGTCGTCCACCCCGCGGCAGATCGCGGTCTACCGGGCGATGGGGGTGCCCGAGTCGCGGTTCCCGGTCTTCGCCCACCTGCCGTACGTGCTCGGCCCGAACGGCCAGAAGCTGTCCAAGCGCAACGGGGTCGTGTCGATCAACTGGTACCGCGACCAGGGCTTCCTGCCGGAGGCGATCGACAACTACCTGGCGCTGCTCGGGTGGTCGCCGGGGGAGAACCGGGAGTCGTTCACGATGGCCGAGATGGCCGCCGAGTTCGACCTGGCCCGGGTGAACAAGAACGCGGCCCAGTTCGACGTGGGCAAGCTGAAGGCCATCAACGGGGACAAGATCCGCGCGCTCGATCCGTCCGATTTCGCCGCCCGGATCACCCCGTTCCTGGCCGCCGCCAAGCTGGTCGCCACCGAGCCCACGGCCGCCGAGACCGAGCTGATCGCGGCCAGCGCCCCGCTCATCCAGGAGCGGATCGCCACCCTGGCCGAGGCGCCCGAGATGCTCGGGTTCCTGTTCGTCGACGAGGCGGAGTTCACGATCGAGCCGGAGGACGCGGCGCGGGCGCTCACCCCCGGCACGGAGCCGGTGCTGGCGGCCGCGCAGGAGGCGCTGGCCGGGCTCGAGCCGTGGACGGCCGAGGCCGTCGACGAGGCGCTGCGGGTGGCGCTGGTGGACGGGCTGGGCCTCAAGCCCCGGGCGGCGTTCGGCGGGGCGGTGCGGGTCGCGGTCACCGGGCGGCGGATAGGGCCGCCGCTGTTCGAGTCGATCGCGCTGCTGGGCCGGGACCGGACCCTCGGCCGCCTGGCCCGGGCGCGGGTCATCGCCGCTGGCGGTGGTGACCCTGGTGGCACCGGGCCGTCGTGACCCGGCAGCGAGGGCTCCCCGCGGCGGGGTGACTCCCAGAGACGGGTGACCTCCCAGGGAGAAGCTGGCGCTGCCGGTTCGCTTTGGCCGCCCGGGTCGCGTTCCGCTAGACTTCACACGCGCGGAGCGAGCCCGAGGGCTCGCTCCGATGGGGTATGGGGTAATTGGCAGCCCGGCAGGTTCTGGCCCTGCTAGTCTAGGTTCGAGTCCTGGTACCCCAGCAGTAGCATGCGTTCCTGTCACGGCGGCAGAGGCTTCCCGCCCGGCCTGAGGCCGGGCGGAGTCGTCGTCGGCTCAGATCCAGCTCCTCCGGTAGCGGCGCCGGCTGCGGCCGCGGCCGCGTTCGTGCCCAGAGGCGCGCAGCAGGAGCAGGACAAGGAACGCCCCGATGATCGAGCCGATGATGCCGGCCGGGTGAATCCGGTGGATCGACAGCGTGTGGTAGAAGAGCAGGTTCTGCAGGAATCCCCCGACGAAGGATCCCACGACGCCGAGCAGGATCGTGCCGAGGAACCCGATCGGATCCCGGCCCGGCAGCAGCAGCCGGGCGATGGCGCCGGCGATGAGTCCGATGACCAGCAAGATGACGATGAATGCCAACATGGGCGGGCAGCTACCCAGCTGGGGCACACTTATGCGCGGCGCGGATGCTGCCCGTCGCGGCCTGTCGCGGCCTGTGGTGAGCGGGCCGGCCGGCCGCGCGCGGTGCCGCGTCCCGGAGGTGCTCCGTTTGGCGCGGCCCAACTGAGTGCGCTACGGTTCTGTGGCTGGCCCCGTCGTCTAGCGGCCCAGGACGCCGCCCTCTCAAGGCGGTAGCGCCGGTTCAAATCCGGTCGGGGCTACTCACCGAAGTAGCAGGTCAAGGGCCTGATCGCTGCTCATAGCGGTCGGGTCCTTGATCATTTGTCCGTCGTTTGTCCGTGAGGTTCGCAGTCACGGGGCGGCACCGGGCGTCCCCCAAGACGCGTCGCCGACACGGCGGAACGCCATGTCAGAGGGCGGTGTGAACACCCTCAGCGTCCTGCCCCCTGCACCACTACGTCCAAGAGGCAAGACCGGCCGGGCACAGTCGGGTGGCTAATGCGCGCCGGCAGCCCGCCACCATCGTCGCTGTGTGGAGCAGTGAATCCCGGCGA
>DATIXO010000329.1:0-2910 GCA_035518495.1 Streptosporangiaceae bacterium | reverse complement strand
CAGCGGCTGGGAATCCACCGGCCCGCTGGCCGAGGAGAGCAAGAACCCCAAGCGCAACGTGCCCATCGGCCTGGTGGGCTCGGTCATCATCCTGATGATCTACTTCGTGTTCGTCACCTGGGGCTACCTGGTCGGCATCGGCGTGAACAAGGTCGCGGGCATCCCCACCGCGGCGGCGTTCCCGGTGGCGACGCTCGCGCAGCGGGTGTGGGGCGGCGCGTGGGTGTTCCTGCTCTTCGCCCTGCTGAACTCGGCGATCGCGGTGTCGATCGCGTGCTTCAACGGCGGCACCAGGACCTGGTACGGGATGGGCCGCTCCGGCGTGCTCCCCACCGCGCTGGGGAAGGTGAACCCGAAGCGGAAGACGCCGGTCAACGCGATCCACCTCGAGGTCGGCGTGCAGGTCATCGCGTTCGTGTGCGTGCTGATCTGGGGTGTCGAGAACGTGTTCTTCACCTGGGCGAACGCCATCACGATCGGGCTGGTGCTGATGTACATCCTGGCCAACATCGGCGTGGTCAAGTACTACCTGACCGAAGGCAGGGCCCAGTTCAACGTGCTGCTGCACGTGATCATCCCGGTGATCGCGTCGGCGGCTGGCCTGCTCGTCGTCTGGAAGTCCTACTTCTCGCCGTTCACCAGCACCGGGCCGGTCTACTGGGGCCTGCTGGTGTTCATCGTGGTTCTGGTGATCACCATCGTCGCCCTGATCTACCTGCGCGTCACCGGCAGGGAGGACTGGATGCGCAAGGCCCAGCTGGTGTACGAGCAGTCCGGGACGGCCCACTAGGGGCGCGGCTGGCGGGCCGCTGGCAGCGTGGCCGGCGGCCCGCCTACCGCGGCGGTGCCCGGCGGTGCCCGGCGGTGCCTGCCATGGCCGCCGTGACGGCCCAGGCAGGGTGCGCGTCGAGGAACGGCGTGATCAACGCGAGCACTTCACCGGGCCGCCGTGTCACGCCGACGTGCGTGGTCCCGGCGGGCCGGTGGCAGCAGCGGGCGGCGGCAACCGGGCGGCTGATGACGAACCGGGCCAATTCGGGGAAGACTTGCACCGGGGCGCCGACGTGCGACCGGTGCGGCGGGCCTCCCGGCGGGCAGGTGAGGGCATGGCAGCGCACGAACGGGCCGGCCAGCCGGCAACCGAGGCCGACCTGGTCGATGTGGCCGCGCTCGTGACCGCCTATTACGCCGGGCACCCGGACCCCGGCGAGGCCGCCCAGCAGGTCGCGTTCGGCACCTCGGGCCACCGCGGGTCGGCGTTCCGGCTGTCCTTCAACGAAGATCACATAGCCGCCACCTCACAGGCGATCTGCGACTGCCGGTCCCGGGCAGGCGTCACCGGGCCGCTGTTCATCGGCCGCGACACCCACGCGCTGTCCGAGCCCGCCTTCGTCACCGCGCTGGAGGTGCTCGCCGCCAACGACGTGAGCGTGCTGGTGGACAGCCGCGGCGGCTACACCCCGACCCCCGCGCTGTCCCGCGCCATTCTCATGCATAACGAGGACGCCGCCGGCCCTCATGCCGACGGCATCGTCGTCACCCCCTCGCACAATCCGCCCGAGGACGGGGGCTTCAAGTACAACCCGCCCGACGGCGGCCCTGCCGGGTCGCAGATCACCACGGCGATCCAGGACCGGGCGAACGAGCTGCTGCGCGGCGGGCTGCGCGGGGTCCGCCGGGTCCGCTACGCCCAGGCGAAGGCGGCCGCGGGCTGCCATGACTTTCTCGGCCAGTACACCGATGGGCTGCCGGCGGTGGTGGATCTCGACGCGGTGCGGGCCGCCGGGGTGCGGATCGGCGCGGACCCGCTCGGCGGGGCCAGCGTCGCCTACTGGGGCGAGATCGCCGACCGGTACCGGCTCGACCTGACCGTGGTCAATCCGGTGGTGGACGCGACCTTCCGGTTCATGACGCTGGACTGGGACGGCCGGATCCGGATGGACTGCTCATCGCCGGACGCCATGGCCTCGCTGATCGGCCGCCGGGATGAGTTCACGATCGCGACCGGCAACGACACCGACGCCGACCGGCACGGCATCGTGACCCCGGACGCGGGCCTGCTCAACCCCAACCACTACCTCGCCGCCGCCATCGGCTACCTGTACCGGCACCGCGACGGCTGGCCCGCCGCGGCCGCGGTCGGCAAGACGATGGTCAGCTCCGCGATCATCGACCGGGTCGCCGGGGCCGCCGGGCGGCGGCTGATCGAGGTGCCGGTCGGGTTCAAGTGGTTCGTGCCCGGCCTGGCCGACGGCAGCATCGCCTTCGGCGGCGAGGAAAGCGCCGGCGCGTCCTTCCTGTGCCGGGACGGGCGGGTATGGACCACCGACAAGGACGGCATCATCCTGGCCCTGCTCGCGTCCGAGATCACCGCGGTCACCGGCCGCACGCCCAGCGAGCACTACCGCGCGCTCACCGCCACGCTCGGCGACCCGGCCTACGCCCGGATCGACGCCCCGGCCAGCCGGGAGCAGAAGGCCGCGCTGGCCCGGCTGTCCCCCGGCCAGGTGGACGTGGACGAGCTGGCCGGGGAACCGGTGACCGGCCGGCTGACCGCCGCGCCGGGCAACGGCGAGCCGCTCGGCGGCCTCAAGGTCGTCACCGCCTCGGGCTGGTTCGCGGCCCGGCCGTCGGGCACCGAGGACGTCTACAAGCTGTACGCCGAGTCCTTCGCCGGGCCCGGTCAGCTGGCCCGCATCCAGGAGGAGGCCCAGCAGATCATCGCCACCGCGCTGAAGGGGGTCTGAGGTGACGCAGCCACGGGTCCTGGGGATCGTGCTCGCCGGCGGGGCCGGCAAGCGGCTGGCGCCGCTGACCGCGGACCGGGCCAAGCCCGCCGTCCCGTTCGGCGGCCTCTACCGGCTCATCGACTTCGCGCTGTCCAACCTGGTCAACGGCGGCTGCCTGCGC
>DATIXO010000328.1:0-2021 GCA_035518495.1 Streptosporangiaceae bacterium | reverse complement strand
GTCCGGCTCGGCCAGCAGCAGCCGGCCCAGCGCCCGGAACGCCTGATTAAACGCATCGAACTCCAGATCCCGCCGGTAAGGGTCGAACTTGCCCGCCACGAACCAGCCATCCCGGCCCGTCACCACCGGCCGCAGCTCATCGGCCAACGACGTCTTACCCACCCCCGGCACCCCGCCGACCAGCACCCCCCGGCACCCGCCCGCCAGCGCACCCTCGAACGCCGCCGCCAGCGCCGCCACCTCGCCGTCGCGGCCCACCAGCTGCGACGGTGGCAGCAGCCGCAGCGGAAAATCACGCTCGCCGACCCGCAGCCCAGCGGATCCCGCGCGCGCGCCGACCTTCCGCACCCGCTCCAGGTCATAGAGCACGCCCTCGGCCGCCTGGTACCGGTGGTCCGGTTCCTTCTCCAGCAGATGCATGATGATCGCCGACAGCAGCCCCGGCACGGCCGGGTTCACCTCCGCCGGCGGCACCGGCACCCGCGCCAGGAGATCATGAATCAGCCGCAGCGGGTCCCCAGTGCCGAACGGCGGGCCGCCCGTGGCGAGCTCATACAGCGTCGCGCCCAGCGCGTACAGGTCCGCCCGCTGATCCACCGGCCGGCCCGTCCGCCCGGTCTGCTCCGGCGCCAGGTACGCCAGCGTCCCGGTGATCTCGCTGTGAGGGGTGAACTCCGGATGGATCTCCGCGAACGAGGTCGCCAGCGCGAAGTCCACCAGGCACGGGGCCCCGTCGCCGGAGATCACGACGTTTGCTGGACTAATGTCCCGGTGCATCACCCCCGCGCGGTGCATCCCGGCCACCGCCCGGGCCAGCCCCAGTCCCAGCCCGGTCAGCTCACCGGCCGCCAGCGGCTTGGCCAGCCCGGCCAGGCTCGCGCCGCCCGCATCCGCCAGCATGACCGAGCCCGGGTACCGCGGCGCCTCTGCCAGTTGCGCGACCCCTTCGACACCGCGCAGCCGCTCCAGCATCGCCGCCTCATGCCGGAGCCGGCGGTCCGCGTCCGGCCCCAGCGGCTGCTTGCGGATGACCGTGCGCTCAGGGAGGAACAGCCGGGTGACGCGCGTGCGGCCGCTCTGATGCACGATCTCGGCCCGAACGGGCGGCTCCTGGCCCGGCGGCATCCCGCCTGCCCCCATCCGACACCTCCACCCACAACCGGGACCACGTCATACCCTACTTACACCCAATTGCGGGCTAGGGCGACACCGATCGGCGCCCGCGCGGACAGTCCCTACAGGAGAACTAGCCTGATCATGGGGCACGGCGGCGGCTCCCGGTAGGGCGCAGGTGCGGGCCAGTTGCCCGGCGTGGCGTTCCACGGGACGAGAAGGCCAATGGGTCGGGAAATCGTAGGGTTGCGGGACCGCGTCGAGGCGCTCGGCGGGACCATGACGCTGACCAGCCTCGCTGCAGGGGACGATGATAGTTGCCGAACTCCTGCCGAGCGCGCATGCGCTGCGCTAACTCTCAGCGCGTTCCGGTCCAGCGCCGCCTGGCCCGGGGCGCGTAGTGGTCGATGGCCGCCTGCGTCGTGAGCATGTCGATCTCGGTGAGTTCCGTGTGAAGCTTCCGGACCTCGTCCTCGCCCCAGATCCGCGAGCTGAACCGGTGATGGGTGATCGCGGTCAGCATGAGGAACCGGGCCTCCGCCGGGTCAAGACGCTTGTCCAGCCAGTCGGTGCTCTCCATGCCTTCCTCCTGCTATATAGGGACGGGCTGAAGGTCTCCCGCGGTACGGCCGGCTCTGGCCGCTTCGGGTCGTTGCGGTCGGCCAGAGCTATATGAACAGGGTCGCGCTGCGCTCCCGGCCTGTCATCCCGGCCAGCGCCCGTCTTGCCTTGGTACTGGCGCCACCTGCGTTATTCCAGCTAGCCGGTAGGGAGGTTGGGCGTCTGCCAGGTAGACCGTGCCCGATCGATCCGCCATAGTCGGGATTGATCCCAGGAGGAGATATGTGCCAGCACCAGCCTCGATGCCCAGACGTACTGGCGTCGGATCGCCTGGCCGCACGTGTGGT
>DATIXO010000327.1:0-17088 GCA_035518495.1 Streptosporangiaceae bacterium | reverse complement strand
CCGATCCCGGCCCTGGCCAGCTGGCGCTTGGCCCACTCGTGCCCGTTGAGCCAGACCTTGACCGGATAGGGGAAGTAGGCGCAGACCTTGATGAACGCCGGCCCGAAGCCCTCATCCCATAGGTAGAAGTAGTAGCAGGTCACCCGGCGCTCGGCCATGGCGAAGGAGAACTGCGGCGGCCGGGAGGGATCGGTGCCGCGCTTGCGCGCATCCCACACGTGCTGGAACTCCTGCGCCCAGCCGATCGCCACCACCTGGGACCGGCCGGTCCGGGCTGCCCGCTGCAGCAGCGGGCGCATCACGTCGATCTTCCGCATGCCCTTCTTGAACTTGACCATTGGGATGTCGTTCGCCTCGGCGAAGCGGGCCACCGCCTGGCGGAACCGGGTGCCGATCTGCTCAAGCAGCGCCGGCGAGGCGACTGGCATCCCGAGATGGCCGTGCAGGAACGTGATGACCTGCCCGCCGACCTGAAGCGCCGGCACATACCCGTTGAGGTAAATGCGATCCAGGCACTCCACGTCGAGCACCGTATGACCATCCAGCAGCTCCGGAACCGTGACAAGATGCGACATAGCGACCGCCCTGAGTGACCACCGTTACGGTCTCAGGGTGAACCCGTCGGCCGTGTCACGCAGGCAGAACCATCAACCTCGGCGGTCAGAGGCGGAGCCTCGCTGGTGTAATGTCTCTCCGTTAGCTTGCTCGTTCCTTGCCGGTCACTCAGGATCATGTGGATCTGCAGGCCCTGGGGAACCTGCCGTCGATGGCGCGCAGGAACTTCAGGAACTCGCCGTGCCGGTGGCGGGGCAGGCACGCGCCGATCACCGTGCCGGTGAGCACGTCAGGCGCGGCAAGCAAGGTGGTGGTGCCGTTGCGCTTGTAGTCGCAGGTCATGGTGCCGGCCCGGCCCTTCTTCATCGGCAGGGCCGGCTGGGCTCGGTCCAGCGCCGGGAGCTGGCTCTTTTCGTCCATGCACGGCACGACCGCCTGCTCCGGCGGGTTCACGTACAGGCCGGCCACGTCGGCCAGCTTCTCCGCGAACCGCTTGCCGTCCGGCAGCTTGAACGTCTCCACCCGGTGCGGCCGCAAGCCGCGGGCCGTCCAGATCCGCTGCACCGTCGCCTTGCTCACCCCCTGCGCCTTGGCCATGCTCCGGCAGCTCCAGTGCGTCTCGCCCGGCGGCTTATCGTGCAACGTTCGCGTGCACGACCGCCTCCACCTTCTCCGCGCTGATCGACGGCTTACGGCCCCGCCCGCCCTCCCGCACCCGGCCGAACTTCGCCAGCCCCTCGGCGGCGAACCGCTCCCGCCAGGCCCGCACCGTCACCGCCGACATCCCGACGCTGGGCTCGCCCGTCTGGTCCCGCCGGTAGCGGGTGTGCAGCCGGATCACCCGGAACTCTTCGGTGGCCGCCCGGGGAACCGGGGGCGAGCGGAAGAAACTGATCGCCGGCGAACGCACCCCCAAGGTGTTGGCCCAGCTCGCCCGGGCCCGCGCCCGCCGCAAGATCACCGAACTGCAAGCCGCGCTGGAGGGAGCCGAGTTCGCCGCTGCTGCCAGGATGTGATCACCTCGGCGGTGCCGGAGGTGATCGGCAGCCGGCGGCGCATCCGCTCGGCCTTGTGGTTGTGTCGTAGATCAGGTTGTGCTGGCCGCCGATGGCCTCGATGCAGCCGGTCCGCAGGCTGACCACTTCGCCGGGGCGCCGCCCGGTGTCGCGCAGGATCTGATAGATCGTCCGGTGCATCAGCTGCAGGTCGGCGGCGGTCGCTCCGGCCCGCCCGGCCGGGCCGGAGCAGGTGCAGGCGAGCGTCGAGCTGGCGGATCACCGTCTCGGGCAGGGCCTTGCCCAGCTCGTCCTCGTTGGGATCGTCGTGCACGCGGTGCCGGGTCTGGGGGCGGAACGGGTCGGGCACGTGGCCATCAGCCCGCTGGCCCGGCCGTACTCGATGACCTGGCAGAACTGGTAGATCATCAGATTGCGGTGGCTGGCCGAGTACAGGCTGCCGTCGGCTCGCCGCTGCGTGCTGATCGCGTCGAGGATGCGGGTGAAGTCCCCGGCGCCGAGGCCAGCCTGCTCAGTAACTCTCAGCGGCGCAGCCAGGGCGTGGGAGGCGCCCTGGCAGGCACGCAGCGTCTCCCGCAGCCGCTGCAGATAAGGCCGGGAAGAGCGGGCCCAGTCCTTGACGATCTCGCGCGGCCAGGTCACCTCGACGAGGCCGAAGTCGATCAGCACCCCGATCCGGGGCCGCTCGCTGGCCACCCAGGCCGCCAGCTCGTCACCGGTCAGCAGGCCCCGGCGGTGCAGCCGCTGGTCGTGGAAGCGGCATAACCCGCGCCGGGTGATGCTCTCGCGGCCGCAGCCAGCGACCCGGCATTCCGCGGCCCGGCTCAGCGGGCCCGTGCGATGAACACCGCGACCGGCCCGGATTCGAGTCTTACCGGGAGGCTCTCCGCCTTCCGGATGCCCTTACGCCCCATTCCCTGCGGCATTCGTATGCTCGTCGCGTAGCCGGTCGATCTCGCCACCAGCCGGATGGACCGTGCCCGCTCCAGTTCCTGCGGCGCAGCCCCCGCGTCAGCTTCGGCCCGGGCAACCTCGCGGGCCGCGCCTGGCATGGGCGGCCTGGGTGCTCGGTGCGGCCGGAGTTGCACTCGCCCTTGGCCGACTCCGTAGATCCCCGCGCCCTCCATCGCGTTACGGATCCGCCGCAGCAGTGGCTCGATCCGAGCCGTGCCGAGGATCGAGTAGTCGACGTTGTAGTCGTTCGCCGGGGTCAGCCCACGGTAGTACCCGAATGAGCGCCGCGACGGCACGGACCCGATCGGTGATCAGCTCACCAGCATGTCGGCGGTCGAGGTGCATGCCGGACGCGCCCAGTTCCTCCAGCAGCAGGTCGACCTCATTGTCGAGCCACGTACGCCTCATTGTCGAGCCACGTACACCTCGGCACGCTGAAAGTATCCCACTCACACACCAAGGCTGATGTGAAGCAGGCCGCCGGTGAGTCTTGCCAGGATAAGCTTCGGGGTCGGGCTGACCCCCGCCGGGGCCAAGAGGCTGCCGCCCCAGGCCGGACGGCGCTCAAGCAGTTGCCCGCGGGCCTGGCAGGGTGCCGTGGTCCGTTCAGTCACGCCCGGCGCAGACCTCGGCGGCGGTCAGGTCGATCCCGTCCTCAGCCCGGCGTGGGTGCGCAATACTGGCAAGCGGCCCCCGGGCGATCTCCGTAACCCACGGCGACGGCGACCACTTCTTCGGGGCCGGGCCACTGCTTGACGCCCTCCCCGGCGGCCAGCTGCGGGCCTGCGACCAGCAGGTCGTGGACGAGGCTCGCGGCCAGACCACCCCCCCAAGGCTTGTGCTGGCTGTCCTCCCCGGCCAAACGCCGGTGAGCATGGCTTTATGCATGCCCTACCCGCCCATCCACACGCCTAACGCCGGTCGAAAATGGCCGAGCGGCGTAAAGCGTCAACCGAAGTCGCGCGCGCGGACGGCTACACCCGAATCCTGTCGCGGTGATCTACCAGCCGCCGCACCCCCCGGTGGGAGGAGTGTAGATGCACCCCCAGCCCCAAGAGACATCATGCACGCCATTGGGCGCCTTGTTGTAAGGCGGATCGTCTGTTGAGGTGCCGTACACATCGAAGCTGAGGCTCATGTCGGCCAGCTGAGGCACTCCAGCAGCCTGCGGATCGAAGGTGCACCTGTATGTATAGCTGTCATCCCCGGGGTGTGTCACTGGCACATGGTCACAGAGCTTATGCCAGTTGCTTCCGGGCCAGGTGGCGGTGAAGTTGATGTGATTGACCTGGGAACTATTCGTCACCCGGACTTCAATCGTCATTGGCCCGACACCCCACTGGGTAGTGGGCGCAGCGGGGTGAACCCAGACACCTCCCCCGGTGTAGGTCGACGGGTTGGGTGCCGCTTGAGCCGTCGTCGGGAATACCCATACCGCGGCAGCCAAAGCCGCGAAGATGAACGTGGGAATAGAGAACTTGCGGAGTGAAGACATGATCCCTCCCATAGTTGGCTGTCCATCACTCGGACTAAGGACTAAGGCTTCGGCGTCTTCTCCGAGGTCGCGGTGAAGGCGCCCGGACCGCGCCCGGCCCACCTAATGTCTGAGACGCTCGCGGCTCGCGAAATGCCGAGATCTAGCCGAAAGCTTTTCCACCCATCGAACCCGGATGGCCTCGTGCGAAACGGACATTCCGGCATTCCGGTTTCCCCCCGCGAGCGTTCGAAGCACAGCCTGCCCGATATCTGCTCTGGCGACCACCCTTTCCGCAGATCGCCGGTCACCCGGTCGCGCAATCCCGGCGCGGTATCTATTTTGCGCTCCTTCGGGCGGCTACGCGATTCCCGCGCCGCCGCATCACCTGCCCCTGGTCGCAGCGGCCCGGCCACCCGGCTGACGCCCGCCAGCCATGGCCGGGCAGGGCGCGCGGCGCCGCCAGGCGCAGGCGCCTCCGGTCGTCGGCACCCGCGCCGACATAGTCATGACAGGTGCATGCCGATCATATGAAGACGCAGCCGACCGACCCGGCGGCCACATTCCAGGCGAACATCTGATCACGCGTTGTCACTGCCAGAAGCCGCGCCGGGCTGCGGATGGCGGCCCTTATCTGGAGTCCGAATCTGGGTGTCCTCGCTCTAAACGCCGCAGGTGCTTTGTATGCTTTTTGCTGCCTGGTGGATCCATTATCCGGACAGTGTCTGCGCCGCAGACCCTGTGCAAATCCCCTTGTCGCTGATGGCTTTCGGACTAAGCGGCTACGACGTCGAGGCTCTTCGGCCACATGTCAACGCCGCAGACGTTCCGGTCAGGCCCGGCACAGGTAAGACAGGGACGGCTCCAGATATCCGCTGTCATGTCGTTAACGGTTCAATGTGCGCAGGCCTCTGAGCGCGCGCGTATCGGGGCGTTCTGGTGGCCCGGAGCGGCTGCCGGGCTGGGCGCTGCTCCACCGGGGCAGCGGTGCGCGGTCATACATCCGCCACGTGAATCCGCTGCCGCCCGGGCCGCTGATTGCGGCGATGATCTCCCCGATAGCCGGGTCCCAGCCTGCGAATGCGGCGGCCAGCACGGCCGGGTCGCCGGCTGCACGACGGAGTGGATGGGCCCGGGCAACGGTCGGTCACCCGCAGGCTTTGCACGATCGTTGGGTTCTACCGGTACGCGGTGGAAGAAGACCTGCTTGAGCATTCTCCGGCCGCTCACGTGCGCCCCCGGCTGGACTACGACTCGCACGCCACCGGGCTGGACCGCAACGAACTCGGCGCGATGCTGGTCGCCGCCGGGCTTGAGCCAGCACAACAGCATGCGCTGATCTCGCTGCTCGCCCTGAACGGGCTGCGGGTCTCCGAAGCCACCGTCGCCAATATCGAGGCGCTGGGCAGCGAACGCGCCGCGACCTGCGTACTGCAGCGAAGGCTGGTGCCTCGGCTCATTTCGCGAACCGCTGGCAAGGTCGGAGAGCGCCACGCGCGCACACCTACCCGCCGATCTGGTGCCGCTTTCGGTCGGCGGGCAAGACAGTCCGTGCCGCACCGAACGGGGATTCTGGCGCGCCGGCGATCGGGTGCCCGTGCCTTCAGATCGCGGGCGTGATTCCCGGCGGTCCGGCAGGCCACTCGAATTGCTGAACCTGCCAGCGTGAGCAATCCGCCCGTGACGGGCGGAATAACCAGTGCGCGTGTCCGCGCCGCTGGCGGCCCCTGCTGTGCTCGCGTTGGTGTCGCTGATCGGCGCCGCGGCATGCTTGGTTCGCTGGGCGCGGTGCCTGGATAACGTTGCTGGAGTGGGAGCAGGCTCGGTGTTCGTCGGGCGGGAGCCGGAACTGGCAGTGCTCGCCGCGCAGGAGCGCGCGGCCTGCCGTGGCCAGGGCCGGGTCGTGCTCATCGGCGGTGAGCCCGGGATCGGCAAGACCCGCCTGGCCCAGGAGGCGTCGGCCCGCGCGGCTGCGGCTGGGTGGCGGTGCGTGCGGGCCCGGGCCAGCGAGGATGAGGGCTGCCCGCCGTATTGGCTGTTTCGCCAGGTCGTCCGGGACGTCGCCGCGATCCATGACCCGCGAGCCGAGCAGCGGGCCGACCTGGCTCTTGTCGCGCCGGGATTGTGGGGCCGAGCGGTCCAGCCCGATGCGCCGGCGGAGCGGCGGTTCCAGATGTTCGAATCGGTTCGCGAGTTCCTCGCGGACGCGGCGGCCGGCACTGGCCTGCTCGTCGTGCTCGATGACCTGCACTGGGCGGATGTGCCGTCGCTGCGGCTGCTGCGGCATCTGGCCGCCGGAATCGGCACGGCAAGGCTGCTCCTGCTGGCCACCTACCGCGACACGGAGAGCGCCGGGCGGGACGAGCTTAGGGCGTTTCTTGCGGCGCTTGCCCGGGAGGATGCCGTCAGCAGGATCCGCCTGGCCGGCCTCACTCAGGACGAGGTCGCCTGCCAGCGCGCTGCGATCACCGGGAGCCAGGTCCCACCTGAGGTCGCGGCCGCGGTCAGCCGGCGAACGCATGGCAACCCTTTCTTCGTCACCGAGCTCGGGCGGCTTGTTGGTTCGGGTGCCAGCGGAGTGCCGGAGGCGGTGCGTGACACTGTCCGCGCCCGGCTGGGTGCCCTGACGCCCGGCTGCCGGGCCGTGCTGTGCCCCGCTGCGGTTCTCGGCGCCGGGATCGACCCATCAGCTGTCGCCGTGGTTACCCAGCGCGATGTCGGGACTGTGCTGGCCTGCCTTGACGAGGCCGCCGCCGCTGGGCTCGTCACTTCCGGCGGCGGATGGCGGTTCAGCCATGACCTCGTCCGCGAGTCCGCGCTGCTGGAACTTCCGACGGCCGACAGGCTCACCGCCCACGCCCGGATGGCCGACTATTTGCGGTGCCGCGCGGATGCCGTCCCGGCGGTGGTCGCGCATCACCTGCTGGAGTCCCTGCCCACTGGGGACGCCGCTTTGGCGGCGCGGTGGGCGGAGCGGGCCGCGGCCGACGCCATGGCCCACCTTGCTTGGGAGGACGCGGCCGGGTTTTATGATCGCGCACTCCGCGCCGCGGCAGGCCAGGGCGCGGCGGACAGGTGCCGCCTGTTGCGCGGATTGGGCGTTGCGCAGTTGCGCAGCTTCGACCTGGCCGCCGCGACCGGCACGCTGCGGGAGGCGGCTGGCAGCGCCCGTACGGCCGGCGACCCTGTGCTGATCGGCGAGGTTGCCCTGGCCATGGAAGGTTTCACCGACCCGGCCTGGCTTGCCACCGGCAAGCAGCTGTGCGACGAGGCACTGGCCGGCCTGCCCGCCGCTGACAGTCCGCTGCGGGCGCGGCTGCTCGGGCAGCGGGCCGCCGAGGCCATATATCACCGGGAACCGGAGGCCGCGCCGCTGTCCAGCCAAGCTCTGGCCATGGCCGAACGTGTCGCAGACCCGCACGCGCTGCGCTCGGCGCTGCGGGCACGGCAAGTGGCCCGCGCCGGCCCGGACGGCGTGCGGGACCGGCTTGAGCTGGGGGCCCGGATGCTCGCGCTCGGCGTCGCCGACGGCGATGACGACGCGCTGCTGTGGGGCAGGCTGTGGCGGCTGGACGCGTTGATCCAGCTCGGCCGCATCAGCGTGGCAGACGCCGAGCTCATGCTGCTGGCCCCCACCGTGGCGCGGCTGCGGTCACCCACCGCGAGCTGGCATCTGCGGGGCAGCCAGGCCGCGCTGGCCTTCGGCCGCGGGCAGTACGACCAGGCGCGCCGCCTGACCGAGGAATCCGTCCGGATCGCGGCCCACGAGCCCACCAACGTGCGCGTGCGTGCGGCGTACGTCCTGGCCCCTCCCCGGCCAACACGCCCCCGAGCGACAAGCTGATCATTCCGCATCCCTGCGGCCCTGGCAGCGGATCGTTTCTCAATACGGCCCCGACAGCCCGAGCGGGGTCAGCCGATCCGAGGTCAGGCCGGGACTCAGCCTCCTGACCTGGCGCCCGGGCCAGGCCAAGGCCTGGGAAGCAGGGGCCGAAGCCCCGCTGACGAGCGATCGCAGTGTTGCCGGTGCCGGCAACACCCCGATGCTGGCACGCCCGAGATTTCAAACCTGCCTCGCTGCTGCGTCCGTGACTTGCGGTGAAGCCGATCTGGGCCGTGATGAGTACTGGTTGTGAGTAGTTCCGCGGGCGACGCCAGGACGGTTCGCGTCGATGCTTGCAGCAAGACAAGCGATACGGAGCAGCCATGAGCGTTCAGGAACTGAGTGAGGGAAAGATGACTGTGCGGACGAAGGACACGCGCCGGATTTTCGAGGCGCAGACCACACCACGGACGCACCGATTTACTTTCAAGAACTGGCCTGCCTGTCGCTGGCTGACGTGCTGGCTGCCAAGCCGGCGTGCCGTCGTGCTCGATGCCCGCTCCGCCGACGCGTTCGCCCACGGGCATCTGCGGGGCTCGCTCAACGTCAGGCTCGAATGCCCCTTCGCCGAATACGCCGGCCAGCTCGTCGGCGCCGGCGAAAACACAATCACCGTGTGCAACCCAGGCCGCGCTCACGAAGCGCGGGTAGGCCTGTCGCGGGTGGGACTCGACTCCATTGCCGGAGTCCTCGACCAGCCGGCGACCGCGTTCCCAGCGCCCTGAGGTGATCGGCGTCGCCAGCCGCCCGAGAGCCTGCCCGCTGGCGGACGCCCGTCAAGAACCCGAATCGGCAGCAGCATCCACATCCCCAGGTCCGCGTTGAGCTCGGCGGCGGGCTGCGACAGCGACGGCTGGGAGATGTGCACGGGCTGCGCCGTCCGGGTGAGCCGGTCGTGGCGGCCACAGCCAGGAACAGGCTGGGGCGGCGCACGTCCCGCGCGGCCGCCCGGTAACCAGACGAGCCCGGCAGATCAGGTCCGTACGGCCCGGGGTCTTTCACTCCCGACACCCACCATCCCCCGCCCGGAGGCGACCCGATCATGATCACTATCCACACCGGCCAGCGGCTGACCGCGGAGGTTCCCGGGCCGGCGCGCCCGGGCGTCATGGCTGGCCTTGGGGCGTGGACCGCCACTCACCTGCGTGCCGTGCTGCTGGCCTGGGCGGTGGTGCTGGTCATCTTCGGGGTGTTCGCGCCCAGTGTCTTGTCTTCGCTGGCGGGGGTTGGCTGGCAGGACTCCACCAGCCAGTCGGTCGCGGCCCGCAACCTCATCCAGCGCGACTTCGCCGGCCTGGGTTCCAGTGCCCTCCAGGTCGTCGTCGTCGATCACCACGCCCCCCTGGCCACCGACCCCGCCGCCGGCAGGGTCCTCAGCAAACTGACGGCGATGCTGCGAGCCGACCGGCGGGTCTCCACCGTCGTGGCGCCGCAGCCCGGCGTCTCGCTGTCCAGGGACGGGCGGACCGGGATCGTCACCGCCGGCGCGGCGGCCGGCCCCGATGCGATGATGACAGCGGCCGGGTCCCTCGCCGGGCCCGTCGCCAGGTTCGGCACCTCTCGCATCACGGTCACGGTGACGGGTGACAGCGCCCTGTGGGCGAACTTCAACAGCGCCAACCGCTCGGCCATGATGCGCTCGGAGCTGCTGTCCTGGCCGGTGACCTTGACCATCCTGGCCGTCGCGTTCGGCAGCCTGGTCGCCGCCGGCCTGCCGCTGATGCTGACCATGGCCGGCCTGCTCGTCGCCGCCGGCGCCCTCGTCCTGGCCGACAAGATCGCCCCGGTGTCGATCTGGGCCCTCAACTTCGCCCTCATGTTCGCGCTGGCCCTGGGTATCGACTATGCCCTGTTCCTGGTGGTCCGCTTCCGGGCCGCCTTGCGCCGCCACGGCGCCGCGCCCGGCGACCGCGATGCCGTGGTGGCGTCGGTGGCCGAGGCGATGGCCACCGCCGGCAAGGCCATCGCCTTCTCCGCGCTCACCGTCCTGGCCTCCCTGGCCGCCATCCTGCTGGTGCCCAGCCCGGCGTTCCGGTCCATGGCGCTGGGAATCATGCTCTCCGTCGTCGCGGTGCTCGCCGCCACCTTGACCCTGCTGCCCGCTGTGCTGGGGAGGCTCGGGACACGGGTCGACGCCGGCCGGGTCCGCCTCACCCGCTCCGGCCGCAACAGCACGCACCCGTATGGTCACCGCCTGGACCTGCGCCTGCGTGCCTGGGGCGCCGTCCTGTGGCGCCACCCGGCCGTCGCCGCAGCCGCCGGCCTGGCCTTGCTCGGCCTGGCCGCCGCCCCGGTGATCGGGCTGCGTACCTCGATGCCGTCGATCACCATCATCCCCGCGCCGGCCAACGCCCGGGTTGGCTACAGCCAGGTCACCGCGGCGTTCGGGCCCGGCGCTCCCGGCACCCTGCAAGTCCTGGTCCCCGCCGCCAGCCAGCAGGCCGGGCTGGCCGCCCTGGCCCACACCACCGGCGTCGCCGGGGCCGTCCCCGGGCCGGCCGGCCACGGCTGGGCCCTGGACCAGGCCGTGCCCGCCACTGGGCCGTCCGCTGCGGCAACCGGAGCGACCATCGACCGGATCCGCCACGCCTTGCCCGCCGGCAGCCTCGTCGGCGGGGCCGCGGCCGAGAATCACGACCTTCAGCACGCGCTGTCCAGCCGCACCCCGCTGGTGTTCGGGATCCTGGCCGTGATGGGCTTCCGACGTCGCTGTTCTCGCCCTGCGCCCCGGCCGGGGTGGCGAAGGAGCACCGCGGCGCGTTCTGCATCCCGCTCGGCGGCCGGTGCCCGCATCGCCTTTAAGCTGCGCCGGCTTGCCCTGCGGCAGCAACATGCCGTCCGGTTCCCGGGGATGAGGTTTGCGAAGAAGCGCTCGGCGAGTTCTGCCGCGGCGGCAGCATCCGCCCGGTCGAGCGCGATCACGGCAAGGCCAAGCTAGGCGACAGAGTGGAATTCGATCTCATCGAAGAGGACGCATGCGTCGTCGAGCCGCCCCTGACGACGGCGTAGCTCGCCGAGGCGGACGACCGCCCCGAAACCCATTCCGGGCCGGCCCACTGCCAGCTCGCGCCTCAGCCGCCCGCCAGCGACCCACTGCCACCCCCGGGCCACCTGAAATTCAATGGCCGGGGCCATCCCCGCCTCCTGCCGTCCCCGGCGCGCAAGCGACTCCCACGCTGGCGACAAGCTGATCATTCCGCATCCCTGCCGCCGGGGAGCCAGCCCTTGCTCCAGACAGCCCGGGCGGCGTCAGCCGATCCGGCGGTCAGGCCGGGCCAAGCCCCCTGACACGCTTCCGTGACGTGCGCTGCCGACCTGGGCCGCGAGGAATGTGAGTGCCGGCGGTGAGTAGTTCTGCGGGCGACGCCAAGGCGGTTCGGGCCGATGCTTGCAGCAAGACAAGGGATACGGAGCAGCCATGAACGCTCAGGAGTACCGGCCGGTCGCCCGGGGCGGGCCCAGGACGAGGAAAGACGCGATGCCGATGTCGCGGCGGTGGTGGACGCTGGTGGCGGTGAGCCTGGCCACTTTCATGACGTATCTGGACAACAATGTGACTAACGTGGCCATCCCGACCATCGAGCGCAGCTTGCACCTGCCGGTGGCCGGGCTGGAGTGGGTGGTCAGCAGCTATCTGCTGGTGTTTGCCGGGCTGCTGCTGGCCGGGGGACGGCTGGCCGATTACTACGGCCGGCGCCGGATGTTCCTGATTGGCCTGGCGATCTTCACGCCGGCTTCGCTGGCCGCCGGGCTGGCCGGCAGCGGCGCGGTGCTGATCGCGAGCCGCGCCGTGCAGGGCCTGGGGGCCGCGCTGCTGGTGCCAGCCACACTGGCGATCATCCTGGCCACGTTTGACGACGCGCGGGAACGCACCACGGCTTTGGGGGTGTGGAACGCGGCCGGGGCCATGGCGCTGGCGTCCGGCCCGCTGATTGGCGGGTTCATCAGCCAGCACCTGCGCTGGGGCTGGATCTTCGTCCTCAACGTGCCGGTCGGCGTGGTGACCTTCGTCATCGCCGCGGCGGCCGTGCGTGAGTCGCGCGGCGCCCGTGACGGCGCGACCGCGTGCCGCCTGGACCTGCTTGGCCTGGCCGCCTCCGCAGTGACACTGTTCTCCCTCACCTACGCGCTGATCGAGGGACACGACCGCCGCTGGACGTCGCCGCTGATCGCCGGGGCATTCGCCCTCGCCATGGCCTCGCTGGCCGTGTTCGTGGTCATCGAGAGCCGGGCCAGCCACCCGATGGTGGCGCTGTCGATGTTCCGGTCACGCGTGTTCAGCGGGGGTACCGTCACGATGATGCTGTGGGCCTTCGGGGTCTTCGGGATCTACTTCTTCACCGCGATCTACCTACAGAACATCCTCGGCTTTTCCCCCACCAAGGCCGGGCTGGCGTTCGTCCCGATGGCTCTGGCCGTAGCGCTGTTCTCCGGCCTGGCCGGCCCAGTCGCGGCCCGCGCGGGCACGCACCGGACGGTGGCGGGCGGCATGCTGCTGATGGCGGCCGGCCTGTTCTTGATCACGCTGCTCGGCCGCGGTGCGACGTTCGCCGGGCTGATGCCCGGCTTCCTGATGTTCGGCGCCAGGGCGGGCCTGATGAACGTCCCACTGGCCAACGCGGTCCTGCAGGCCACGCCGCCGGAGCGCTCGGGGATCGCCTCCGCCCTGCTCAACGCCTCGCGTGAGGTCGCCGGGCTGCTCGGCATCACCGTGATCGGTGCGGTGCTCCGGTCCCGCGAGGGGGCCGCCCTCCACGACGGCGCCGGCGCGGTCCCCGCGTTCATCGACGGCTTCCACGCGGGGCTGTACGTGACCGTCGGCCTGGCCGTGGCCGGCGTCCTGGTCAGCTACCTCGCCCTGCGCCGCTTCGCGTCCGTTCCCGGGGGTGCGGAACCGGAGCAGGGCGCCATCACCCGGGACAAGGTGGCCGCGCCGCTGTAACCAGGCGCGGCCCGCATGCCCGCCGCGCGGCCCGCGCTCGCGGCCGGGCCCCGCTCAGGCTGGGGCGGACGGATCGGGCACGCCGGACTCGGTCGGCCCGTCCAGCACGGTCACCGTCGCCCAAGCCCTTGCGGACCAGGGCCAGGTCGGTTCCATCGCCCGGCACGGCGTTGACACGCTTCGGTGACGTGCGGTGAAGCCGATCTGGGCCGCGAGGAATGTGAGTACTGGCGGTGAGTAGTTCTGCGGGCGACGCCTGGGCGGTTCGCGCCGATGCTTGCAGCAAGACAACGGATACCGAGCAGCCACCGTGCTGCCCCGGACCCTGATCACCAGGAGGAACCACGATGACCGCACACATGCAAGCGCCGGACCGCCAGGATGAAGAGGTGCTCGCCGCGCTGGCCGCGCTGGCGGCGCTGGCCGAGCCTGCGGGCCAGGCCGATCCGTACCCGCTCTATGACCGGCTGCGGGCGCTGGGGCGCGCGGTGGTGGCCCCCGACGGGAGGCTGGTCGTCACCGGCTACCGGGAATGCTCGGCGCTGTTGCGTGACCACCGGCTGCGGAAGGCTCCCGAGCGGATGCTCGCCGCCTCGGGCCACCCGGACTGGCAGGACCGGCCGTCGCTGCGGCTGATGTTCACCAGCATCTTGATGCTCAACCCGCCCGCGCACACCCGGCTGCGGCGGCTGGTCTCGGCGGCCTTCACCGCCCGCCGGGTGCAGGGGCTGCGGCCGGCCGTGCAGCGCATCGTCGCGGAGGCATGTGAGCAGATCGCCGGCGAGAGCGATTTCGCGCCGGCTTTGCGTTCCCGCTGCCGGTCACGGTAATCGGGGAACTGCTCGGCATCCCGGCCGCCGACCGGCCGATGTTCCAGGGCCTGGCCCGGGACTGGTCAGCGGTGCTAGCCGGACTGGAGGTGCTCGGCCCGCTGGCCGTGGACCGGGCCGACGCCGCCGCGTCCGCGATCGGGGCGTACCTGGCCGACCTGGCCGCGCACCGGCGCGTCCACCCCGCCGGCGACCTGATCTCGGCGCTGGCCGCTGCCGAGGCCGGTGACAAGCTCACCCCGGACGAACTCGTGACCATGGCCGCGCTGCTGCTGGCGGCTGGTTTCGAGACCACCACCGGGCTGCTGGCCAACGGCCTGGTGGCCCTGCTCGCCCATCCCGGCCAAGCCCGTCGGCTGCGCACCGAGACGGGGCTCGCCGCGCCGGCAGTGGAGGAACTGCTGCGGTATGACTCACCTGTGCAGCTTGCCGCGCGCAGCGCCCCAGCCGACCTTGATGTTGCCGGGCTGAGCCTGTCCGAAGGGCAACCGGTAATCGCGCTGCCCGGGGCCGGGAACCGGGACCCGGAAGTGTTCAGCGAGCCGGACCGGCTGATCCTGGACCGGGCGGAGCAGCCTCCGCTGTCGTTCGGCGGCGGGATCCACTACTGCCTGGGCGCCCCGCTCGCCCGGCTGGAGGCACAGATCGCGTTCCCCGCGCTGCTGTCCCGGTTCCCCCGTCTGGCCCTCACCGGCAAGCCAGCCTACCGGCACGGGCTCGTGCTTCACAGCCCCACCAGCCTGCCGGTCTCGGCCCGCTGAGGCGTGGCATGTATCAGGAGCCCGCACCGCGGCTCGTTACCTAACGGAGCACGACAGCGGTGATAGCCGGGTTGCCGAGCCGGGTTGAGAGGGCCCGCCGGCAGGCTCAGAACCGCAGCACACACCCGGCACCGAAGGAGTGCACATTGCCAGCTCACGCTGAACCTGGTGCTGACGCCGCCGATGGCGTCGTCAGCACCTTGAGCCGTCCCGTTGGCCCGGCGCTTACCGTGCGGGCCGTGACGGATGCCGACGTCGAAAGGCTGGACGCGCTGTTCCGCGGGCTGCCCGAGGAGGATAGATACCACCGCTTCTTCAATCTGAGCCATCCGTCTCGTAAGTTCCTTGAGCAGATGACCCGGGCCGAAGATGAGGGCGGGTATCGCCTGGTCGCGGCCGTTTCCGGCCCCGGGGACGCACTGGTGGCCGAGGCGGGGTATGCCATCCTGCCGGACGGTGACGGTGAGTTCGCCCTTACCGTTGCACCGGGCTGGCAAGGGCGGCGGCTGGGACGCCACCTGCTCGGCGCCATTGTCGCCGCCGCCGCGGCACGTGGCGTGCCGAACCTGCAAGCCGACATCATGCTCGGCAACGCCCGGATGCTTGCCCTGGTCCGCCACCGCGGCTGCATAACTCTCCACCGTGATGAGTTCTCCGACACCCGGATCACCATCGGTGCCGCCCAACCTGCTCGCAGGCGCAAACCAGGTAGCGCCGGCCCCCGGGGGCCACTCGTCCCGGGTACCCTGGCATCCCGCCCGCCGGCGGCGTGACGGCACAACGCTGAACCGCCCGCCAACCGCCGATCCACTACCTGAGCGGACGGCTGGCCGCCATGACACGGTGAGGCATTGATCGCGAAGCCCGCCAGCGGCTGGGGACCATGTGCGAAGCCGGTGGCCTCGCCAACGCGACGATCCTGGAGCGGCTGTGAACGGGCCCGCATCCCGGGCGCTTCCCCGCTGGACAGCGACTGGATCCCGGATAACCCCGTTACCGTCGGCGCAAAGGCGCTTTTGCCCGAATGGGTCCGGTGGAACGGCGAGCAGTCCGGCCTCCCCGGGCACCTCATCCAGCGCGCGGTGGCCGCCGCCAGCGCAGGCCCCCGGTCGCCGGCGGACGGCGCAGCAGACAGTTTCTGACCCTGCCCTCCGGCAAAACAGAACCCGTTCCGTCGGCGCGCAGCGCGGTGTCCGCGGTTCGTCCGGACGGCGCCTCGAGCCCGTTCATGCTGGCGCGCCACGCCGCAGCCGTTCGGGATCATCGGCGACGTCGGGCGGGGCCGGCCCTTCCTCCCGACCGACCGGGAGCGCTGGGCAGCCTCGGGCACGAGCAAGGGACGACCGCGCAGCGGCAGGAAACCCGCGACCCAGCACCACGGTGACCGTGGACGGGCTCCGGCCGGCTGTCAGGCCAGCCACGCGTTCACCTTGTGGTCTGGTGGATGCCGTCATTGTCGCAGGCCATGTGCCCCGGCCAGCGGGTTAGGCCCTGGCGACCCAGCCGCGGCCCGCGCCCGACGCAGGACCGGCCTTTATCATCGAGCCATGCGGCGCGAGTCTTCGACCGTGGTGGCCCTGGTTGGCGAGGTGCGAACGGCCCTGCTCGCCGAGGTGGGCCGCTCCCCGAACGTCTCCGTGGTGCCGTCGCACGGTCAGGAAGGCAGCGGCCTCGAGGCGGCCGCCGCGGCCTTGCGTGACGCGTCCGGGCGAGCGTCGCCGTTCGTGCTCGTGCCCGCCGACCCGCTGGCGGCTGTCGCGTCGGGCTGGCACGACATGTGGGATCTGTCCCAACGGACGCGAGGCGCGGCCGGGTTCGAGCAGGCGGCCGCGGAGGCGCTCGCCGCGTGGCGGGCACGGCAATTCGAACTGCCCGACTACTACCTCGTTCTTGCTCCGGCCGAGCCGGCCGACCGTGCGGAGCGCGGCGGCGGAGCGCGCGGCGGCGGACCGGTCGGCAGTGGCACAGACGGCGGCGCAGCAGCGGCCGGCGGCGCAGCAGCGGCCGGCGGTGCAGCAGCCGGCGTGGCACCAGACCTTCACCTCGGCCCGCTGCGGGCAGCCCGGCCGCGCCGGGTCGCCGTGGTGGGCTCCGCGGATGTAGCGGATATCAGGGAGCAGGCGGCACAGGTCCGCAATGCTCTCCGGTCGTTGCCCTATGGCCCGTGGTGGCCACCTCTGGACGAACTCATCGACACCGCGCGACGCTTCTACGCCGGAGGTCTCGCAGCGGGCGAAGGGTCCTTGGCAACGCCGACGCTTGGCTGAACCGCGCAGCCGCCACCGGGTCCACCGCAGCAGAACCTGCTCTTCCCGCACCTCGGACCCGGCGCACCGTGGCGAGGCCCATGTGCCGACGCCCGCAGCGGGCATGACCGGGCCGCTCATTGGCGTGGCGATCGCCAGCGTCCGCTGGTAGGTGCTGTGCGCCGCGTCCAGGCGGCCCTGGGCGAGCTGAACCTGGCCGAGGTGATCGCGCATCACCGCGCCCAGGCCGCGCTCGCCGACTGCCGGCCACCGGGAGATGGTCCAAGAGAGCCCCCGCTCGGCCTCGGCCAGCCGTCCGCGCAGCCACTCGGCCAGGGCCAGATTCCACCGGGCTATAGATTCCAGCATCCACTCGTCTTCGCCTATCTCGGCCAGAGCCCGCGACGCAAACGATGCCGCCTCCTCG
>DATIXO010000326.1:0-35297 GCA_035518495.1 Streptosporangiaceae bacterium | reverse complement strand
CAGACGACCGTGACCTTCCCGCCGATCAGCACGTCGGTGGCCCGCTTGATGCCGTCGATGAGGGAGTGCCGGCAGCCGTACTTGTTGTCGAACTTGGACTTGGTGACCGAGTCGTTCACGTTGATGGCGGGGAACAGCAGGCCGCCGTCGCGGGCCATCTCGTAGAGCCGGTGCACGCCGGTGGTGGTCTCCTCGGTGACACCGGTGATCCCGGCGCCCATCCGCGTGAACCGGCGCGGGTCAGCGGCCAGGCTGTCGCGCAGCAGCGCCAGGATGACGCCCAGCTCCTCCGGGTCGTCCGCGGCGGCCGACGGCACCGCACCGGCCTGCTCGTAGGCGGCGCCCTTGTGCACCAGCAAGGTGGCGTCCCCGCCGTCATCGAGGATCATGTTGGGCCCGTCCTGGCCGGGCCAGGTCAGCGCCTGGTCCGCGCACCACCAGTACTCCTGCAGGGTCTCCCCCTTCCAGGCGAAGACCGGGATGCCCTTGGGTGCGGCAGGCGTCCCGTCCGGCCCGACCGCTACCGCCGCGGCGGCGTGGTCCTGGGTGGAGAAGATGTTGCAGCTGGCCCACCGCACCTGGGCGCCGAGCGCCACCAGCGTCTCGATCAGGACCGCCGTCTGGATGGTCATGTGCAGCGAGCCGGTGATCCTGGCGCCGCGCAGCGGCTGCGCCTGCGCGTATTCCGCCCGCACCGCCATCAGGCCCGGCATCTCGTGCTCGGCGAGCGTGATCTCCTTGCGCCCGAAGCCGGCCAGCGAAAGGTCGGCGACCTTGAACGGAAGCAGTTCGGTGGGCATGTCCACTCCTGTCGTGAAGGCCGATCCCGCTGGGGCAGCTAGGGCCGACGGGCACATGTGGCGGGCGGGTCCCGTCTCATCGACCGTACGGGACAGGCGGCCGCCGGCGCACGCGCTAGCGGCCTTTCCTAACACAAAAATGTTAGATTTATCGCCATGCGCATCGCGGAAGCCGCCCGGCGGCTCGGTACCTCCCCCCGGATGCTCCGCTACCGCGACCTGCTCGGGCTGCTCCCGCCGGTGCGCGAGCCGCCCTCCGCGCGCCAGCACGCCGGCCGCCGGTCACCCGGCCGCGCGCCCGGCCATCGCCAGTTCGGCGAGGACGATCTCGCCGCGGTCTCCGTGGCGCTGGGGATCGAGCAGCGCTACGACGTCAGCCCCGCCGCGCTCGCGTTCGGCCTGCGGGTGCTGACCGAGCCAGGCGTCCGGGCGGAGGTCGCCGACCTCGGGCGCCGGATCGGCCGGATCCGCCCGCTGCCCGCCCGCGCGCTGGAGTTCGAGAAGGAGCGGGCGCTGCGGCTGCTCGGCCTCACGCCTGGCCGCCAGCCGGCGCGCCGGCCGCAATGATCACAGCCGCTGGCTGGACGCCTGCCACTCGCGGCGGAGGATCGCGTAGATCAGCTCGTCGGTCCATTCGCCCTTGATGAATTCGTTCTCGGCCAGATGCGCCTCACGGCGCATGCCGATGCGCTCCAGGACCCGGGCGGACCTGCGGTTGCGGCTGTCGCACCGGCCGATGATCCGGTGCAGGCCCAGGCCGTCGAACCCGAGCCGCAGCAGGGCTGCCGCCGCTTCGGTGGCGAGCCCGCGGCCCTGGAAGCCGGGATGGAAGATGAACCCGATCTCGCCCTGCTGGTGTGGCCGGCTGAGCCAGAACAGGGTGCAGTCGCCCACCAGTTCGCCGGTCGCGGCCAGCTCGGCGGCCAGGCAGAGCGCCTTGCCGTCGGCGGACAGCGAACTGCCCGCGATCTTCGCCTGCAGCAGGACGCTGACCTGGGCCCGGTTCCTCGGCTCGTGGTGCAGGTAGCGGGCGATCTCGGGGAGCTGGTGGAACTCGTGCAGCGGGTAGAGGTCATCCGGCGTGAACGGCCGGAGGGCGAGCCGGGGGGTGCGGACCGGGTAGTCGGGCCTGAACACGGGCACTGTCCCCTCTGGGCCGGGCGCCGGCCTGGCGCCCCGGTGACGGCGGGCAGCTGTCACCGCCGCGGCCGGCGCACCGCGCGGACCGCGGGATCGGTGGCGTCCGCGCGGGACGACTGGTACAGGTCGGGCTCAAGGTAGATCATCTCAGCGATCGGCACCGCGCGGCGGACCCGCTGCTCGGCGGCGTCGATTCCGGCCGCGACCGCGTCGGCCCGGGCGGACCCGCGAACCGCGATCTTCGCCGCCACCAGCAGGCTCTCCGGGCCCATGTGCAGGGTACGGAGGTGGATCACCCGCTCCACCTCGCCGCCTGCCTCCAGCGCGGCCACGATCGCGCGCTCCACCTCGGCGCTGGCGGACTCGCCGATGAGCAGGCTCTTGGTCTCCACCGCCAGGATCACCGCGACGACGGCCAGCAGCACGCCGATCGCCAGCGAGCCGGCCCCGTCCCACGCGCCGTTGCCGGTGATCACCGCGAGCCCCACCCCCACGGTGGCGAAGGCCAGCCCGGCCAGCGCGGCCACGTCCTCCAGCAGTACCGCAGGCAGCTCCGGCGCCTTGGCCCGGCGGATGAAGGCGAGCCAGCTGTGCCGGCCCCGGACCTGGTTCGACTCGTGCACGGCCGTCCGCAGGGAGAAGCTCTCCAGCACCATCGCGATCGCGAGCACCACGAACGCGGCCACCGGCGACTGCACCGGCTCCGGATCGATGATCTTGTGGATTCCCTCGAAGGCCGAGAAGATGGCGCCGCCGGTGAACAGCACGACCGCCACCACGAACGCGTAGAAGTAGCGCTCGCGGCCGAACCCGAACGGGTGCTCCTCGGTCTGGCCCCGCGCCGCCCGGCTCCGCCCGAGCAGGAGCAGTGCCTGGTTAGCGCTGTCGGCGACCGAGTGCACCGATTCGGCCAGCATCGATGCCGACCCGGTGATCGCAAACGCGGCGAACTTCGTGGCCGCGATGCCCAGGTTGGCTGCGAGCGCGGCCAGGACCGCCCGCAGGCCGGCTGACCCATGGCCGGGGTTGGTGCTGATGGGCGACCACTTCCTAGGCGATACGGTCCTTCAGTTCCTGGATGGCCGCGACCGGGCCCGGGTCGATGCCCAGCACGACGGCCAGATACACCGTCGCATAGTCGATCAGCTGGACCAGGCTGGCCAGGCGCTCCAGCGGGCTGCCATCGGCGGCGGCCAGCTCGGTGACGGCGATCCCCCGCTGCTCCGCCAGCCGGGCCGACTCCTCCCGGCGGCGTGCCACCTGCGGATGCTCCTGGCTGTCGCGCAGCAGCACCAGCCGCAGCGGGACCGCAGGGCCGTCCCCATCGATCCCGCCGGAGCCGCCTGCGAACGGCCCGTCGAACGCGACCACCTGGTTGTGGTCGGCCTCGGGCAGGGCCCCGGTGACCGCCGGGTATTTGGCGTTCTCGTTGAGCTGGCAGGCGAACCGGTAGGCGGCGGCGGCCGCCAGGGGGGAGGTGCCCCAGATCATCGGCAGGGTCCCGGACAGGTCCAGGGCGAGCGACTTCGCGGGGTTGACGAACGACTCGCTGTCGGGACGGCACAGATACGAGACCCGCTCCAGCTCGGCCGCGGCCGACTCGTAATCGCCCTCCCCCGCCTCCAGCAGGCCGAGTTGGCTCGCGATCACCACCAGCGGCATCGACAGTCCCCACAGGGTCGACCGCGGCATGCCCGCCGACGGGACACCGATGAACGGGGCGCGTGCCTGCTGGGCGATCATGGCCAGCGGCGAGTCCTCCCCGCCGACCCCGATCAGGCGGCAGCCCCGCCGTATCGCCGCGGTCGCGGCGGCCAGCGTCTCCTCGGTGGAGCCGGAGCACGACACGGCGATCACCAGGTCGGCGGCACCCACCCAGGCGGGGAGCTGGTAGTCCTGGACACCGAGGACCTGCACCGGGCAGCCGGGGCCGCAGACCGCTGCCAGCACGCTGCCGGCTATCCCTGAGCCGCCCATGCCGGTGACCACGATCGCCCGCGGCCGGCCGGCCGCGACGATCTCCGCCAGGTCGGCCTCCTGGGTGGCCCGCACCGCGGTCCGCACCTGGGCAGCCGACGAGGCGACCTGGCGGAGCGTGTCGGCCGGGTCGGCCGCTGCCAGCAGCGCCATGGTGTCGAGGCGCTCCTGTGCGTCCACCGTCATCCGGCTTCCCCGGGCCGGCGGGCCTCGTCCACCAGCAGCACCGGTATGTCGTCCCGCACCGGATAGGCCAGGCCGCAGGTGTCGCTCGTGCACACCAGCTCGCCAGCGGCGTCGTCGGCGCGGAGCGGGGCGTGGCACGCCGGGCAGGCGAGCAGGTCAAGCAGCCAGTCATCGATGTTCACAGCATCTCCCAGGGCTCTGGAGCGGGTACCCGGTACCCGGGATACCCGATGGGACGGGTGTGCGCCAGCACGGGCCGGCCTAACCCGGCCCGCCGCGGACGATGCCCAGGACCTCGTCTCGCAGCGTGGCCAGGGTCGCCTCGCCGTCTGCCTCCGCGTTGAGGCGGAGCAGTGGCTCGGTGTTGGATGGGCGGAGGTTGAACCACCAGCTGTCGCCGCTGACAGTGAGGCCGTCGAGGTCATCCAGGGTGACCCCCGGGCGTGCCGCGAAGGCCCGCCGGACCTCCGCCGTCGCCGCGCCCGCGTCGCGGACCTCGCTGTTGATCTCACCGGTGGCCACGTACCGGCTGTAGCTGCCCAGCAGCTGCGACAGCGGCGCATCCTGGGAACCGAGCGCGGCCAGCACGTGCAGGGCTGCCAGCATGCCCGAATCGGCGAACCAGAAGTCGCGGAAGTAGAAGTGCCCGGAATGCTCGCCACCGAACACCGCGCCGGTCTCTGCCATCCGGGCCTTGATGAACGAGTGGCCCACCCGGGTGCGCACGGCCCTGCCGCCGTGCTGGGAGATGATCTCGGGGACCGCGCGCGAGGTGACGACGTTGTGGATGATCGCCGCGCCCGGCTCCCGCTGCAGTTCCCGGACCGCGATCAGGGCGGTCAGCGCCGACGGGGAGACGATGCCCGCGCGCTCGTCCACCACGAAGCACCGGTCGGCGTCGCCGTCGAAGGCGAGGCCGAGGTCGGCGCCGGACTGGATCACCGCGCGCTGCAGGTCCCGCAGGTTGGCGGGGTCGATCGGGTTCGCCTCATGGTGGGGGAACGTGCCGTCCAGCTCGAAGTACAGCGGCACCAGCGTGACGGGGAGCCCTTCGAACACGCGGGGAACGGTGTACCCGGCCATCCCGTTTCCCGCGTCCACCGCCACGGTGAGCGGGCGGATACCGGACAGCTGGACCAGTGACTTCAGGTGGTCGGCGTAGCCGGGGAGCAGGTCGCGCGGGGTGATGCTGCCGCGCGGGCCCGCGTGGGCCGGGACCCCCTGGGCGGCCGCCTCACGCAGCTCGGCCAGGCCCGAGTCCGCCCCCACCGGCCGGGCACCGCCGCGGCACAGTTTGATCCCGTTGTACTTGGACGGGTTGTGGCTCGCCGTGACCATCGCGCCGGGGATGCCGAGGCTGCCGCTGGCGTAGTAGAGCAGGTCTGTCGAGCCGAGCCCGGCGGCGATGACGTCCGCGCCCTGCCCGCTGGCGCCCCGCCCGAACGCCTCCGCCAGCGTGGGGGAAGAGGTGCGCATGTCGTGGGCGGTGACCACGCAGGAGGCGCCGGTCAGCCGCGCGAACGCGGCGCCGACGGCTTCCGCGACCTGCTCGTCCAGCTCGTCAGGGACGATGCCGCGGATGTCGTATGCCTTGAAGATCTTCTCGTACTGTCCCATGACGGCCTCCCTTCCTGGGTCGCCAGCCGCCCGTGGCGCGCCGCGGCCGCGGGCCGGCGCGGCGCACGGAGAACGAGCCTACCGGTCTGCCCACGGTGGCCCCAGCTCACCGGGCGAGCCGGGCATCGCCGCAGGCCGCAGGGTACCCGCCGCCGGATACCGGCGCACCCGCCGGTGAGCACCGCCGCGCCCCGCTACGGGTGCCGGTCCCGCTCCTCCGGGGACGAGCGCAGGACCCGCAGGTGGCCGCGCCGGCTGACCTCGATCCCCTGGCCGACCGGCTCGGCGCCGGAGGAGGGCAGCACCGCCTCCCTGACCGCGTTGGCGAGTGCCTCCAGGTCGTCCGCCTCGGGCACGGCCGCGCCGTCCGCGTCCACGGGCAGGCGGACCACGTCCCAGCCGCGGGGGGCGGTGAGCCGCCCGGCATGGGCGGCGCACAGGTCGTAGCAGTGGGGCTCCACATAGGTGGCCAGCGGGCCGAGCACGGCGGTGGAGTCGCGGTAGACATAGGTGAGCGTGTACAGGGCGGGCTGCTTGCAGGCGGGCCGGGAGCAGCGCCGGGACATCAGGAGCCCGCCCTGCCCGCGGCCGCCGCCACGCCCGGCGTCACCATCGCGGCAAGATCACGCGTCTGTCCTGAGCCAGGTTCGCGCGCATCGCCCACAACGGCAGACCGTACCCATCCGGGCCCGCTAAAGCCACCACCGCAGCCCTGTTCACGGCTCGTGTCTCGAAAGAAGGCGCGGCCATGCCCGGACCGGCTCACCGGGGTTACGCTCAGGACTGTGCAGACCGGCGACCGGAGCCGCCCGGAGCGCACGGCCCGGATCAGGCGGCGCGACCGGCATGGCCGTGGCCTGCGCGGGATTCTCGCCCCGCCGGACGTTCCGCTGCACCGCACCCGGGCCCAGCACTTCGATGATCTCGTCCTGCAGGCCGTGGCGCGGCTTGAGCCCCGGTGGGAGGCCCATCTGGCGGGGGTCGAGTTCGCGGTGGAGGAGATCCCGCCCGGGGGCGACACGAGCTCCGGCCCGGTGCCGCTGTCCAGGCTCGAGTCCGGCAGCGGCGGGACGGCGGGCGGCTTCCCGCCGCCAGCGGCCGACGCCGCCTCCGGTGCCGTCGCCCGCCCGCCCCGGATCGTGGTGTACCGGCGCCCGCTGACGGCGCGCGCCGACAGCGACGATGATCTTGGTGAGCTTGTCTTCGAGGTGGTTGTCGAGGAGTTCGCGCGGCTGCTCGGGATGAATCCGGAGGACGTCGACCCCGCTTACCCGGCCGAGGACTGACTGGCTCCGGCTCGCGCGGGACATGACCGCTGGCATGGCGCCGACGGCGGCCCGTGGGCCTACGGCACGCTGGTGATGAACGTGTCCTGCACGTGAGGCAGCGGCACCATGGTCAGCGCGCTGTCCACCGGGAGCAGGGACTTCACCTTCCCCCCGGTGCCGCTGCCGATGATCACCCGCCCGGCGTAGAGCGGCCCGGAGCCGGCCAGTGGCGTGATCGTCACCGAGAAGGCCGCCTTGCGGCCGGACCCCCCGGCCCTGCCCAGCGGCGCCAGCACGCTGTGACCGGCGCTGATCTGCACGATCTGCGGCGGCCTGGCCGCCCCGGGGACGCCGATCTCGGTGATCCGCGCCGTCACCGCCCGGCCGGGGGCCGAAAGCACCAGCTGGGAGGCCATGCCACCGCCCACCCGGTCGTAGGCGACCACGCCCTGCTCCTGCAGCGGCAGGGAGGCGGCTGTGAAGACCCCGGGCGCGCCCGGCGAGCCGCCCGTCAGCATCACCGAGGCGGTGATCGGGACATTGGCCGACAGCTTGAGCGCGGCCGGAATGCCCGACAGCGACGGCAGGACGATCGCGGCAGCGGAACCGCCGGGGATGTCGAGCCCGGTACCGCCGGTGGGCGGGTACGAGCCCCGGGCGGTGACGGCGATCAGCTTGAGATGAGCGTCCGCGGTCCCCGGCACCGCCACGAACAGCTGCCGGGTACCGGCTGCCGCTGGCAGGCCGGGCAGCACCACCTGGGTGGCGGGAGTCTGGGCGACCGGCAGCCAGGCGCCGCTGCCGCCTGCGCGGGTGGTCTCCTGCACGGCCGCCACCACCTGGCCGACGCTGGTGCGCACGTGCAGCGCGAGTGCCCGCGATCCGCGCAGGGCCACGGTCAGGGACTGGACGACCATGCTGTGCGGGGCCACCGAGATGCCCGTGTCCGGGTTGCCCTGCAATGGCCCGGCGTCGGTGAAGACCTCCACGTTCGCATCGGCCGGCTGGCTCCCGGGGTTCAGCAGGTACAGCTGGATGCGGGCGAGGCCGTGCTGGCCGGGCCCGGCGAACCAGAAGTCGGTGCCCGGGCTCTCGCACCGGGCCGATGGGATCCCGCCCGCGATCTGCTCCACTTCCAGCCCGCGCGCCATCGACCCGCTGGCCTGGACTACCACCCCGCCCTGGGCGGTGACGGTCGGGACCGGCAGGCCGCTGGCGGGGGCCGCGGCCGCGCGGTGCACGGTGCGGGCCGCCCGGACCGTGGCGATGGACAGCTGCCCGGGGCTGGTCATGCTGTGCAGCGGGGTGGTGCCCGCCGCTCCGGCGAGCCGGCTCACCTCAGCCTGCCCACGGCCGGCCGTCGCCGGTGCGGCAATGAGCGCGACGTCGGTGGCGGCCGAGCTGGCCAGGCCCGGTGACGGGCACGCGCGCATCACCGACGTGGCCGCCGCGCTGCGCGGTGGCGGCACCTGCCGGCCCGCGCCGAGGGTGGCCGAGCGGCCGAACGTGGTCAGTGCGTACACCGCTCCCAGCACGATGACCACGGCCAGCGGCGCGATCACCCGGTTGGCCCTGAGGCTTGTCACCAGTCCGTCTCTCCCGGGTCGTGCTGAGGCTCAGCGTCCCAGCCAGGCCTTCCGCCGTCGGTGGGATACGGGTACCCGTCATCGGTGGGGTAGGGGTACCCGTCCACCGGCCGTGGACGGCGGGGCGGAAGCGGTGGCAGGGGTGAGAGCGTCTCACCGCCGGTGGCCGGCCGGCCGCGCGGTACCGCCGGGCCCGGGCGCTCACCGCGTGCCGGGTCCGGGTCCTGGCCGGAGCGGCCACCCCGGCCGGGCCAGCCGATCCGGCCCCTGCGCCCGCCGCGGTCAGCCGGCGGACCGGGTGGCGGGCCGTAGCCGGGAGGCGCGCCGCGGCGCGGGTCCGGGCCGTAACCGGCGGGCCCGGGCTCGCGGGCCCGCCGCCCACCGCCACCGGGAGCCGTGTCATACCCAGGACGCCCATCACCGCCAGGGACCGGGGCATACCCGGGACGGCCACGGCCGGGATCGGTGTCATAGCCGGGGCGGCCAGGATCTGGCCTGGGCTCGCGGCCCCGCCGCCCGCGGCCGGGAGCCACGTCATACCCAGGACGGCCGTCACCGCCAGGGACCGTGTCATACCCCGGCCGGCTGTCACGGCCGGGATCGGTGTCATAGCCGGGGCGGCCACGATCTGGCCCGGGCTCGCGGCCCCGCCGCCCGCGGCCGGGAGCCACGTCATACCCGGGACGGCCGTCACGGCCGGGAGCCGTTTCATAGCCGGGCCTGCCACGGCCGGGATCGCGGCCGTGATCCGGGCGGTCACGGCTGGCGCCCGGGCCGGGGTCATAGCCTGGCCCGCCGCCACGGCCGGGGGGCGGGCCGTAACCCGGCGGGCGGCCCTGGGTGGGGCCGGTGTCAGGGCCGGGCCGGGCGGCCCGGCTGCCCGGCGCTGGCTGATGGCCCGGCTGTCCAGCCGGGTCCGGCGGGCGCCGGCGCTCGTGGCGCGGCCGGCCTGGATGTGTGCCGGGATCGGTCCCCGGCGGAAGGCCACCGGGGTCCCCCGGCATGCCCCGGCCACCGGATCCCGCGCTCCCGCGCGGGATGTCCACCCGTCCGCGCGGGACGTCCGCCCGCCCGCGCGGGATGTCCGCTCCCCCGCGGGCGGCATCCGCTCCCCCGCGCGGCACGCCAGCTCCGCTCCGCGCGGGGCTCACCATGGTGGGCATGTCGGGGTCCCCGCCATTGGGGTAGGGCCCGGTGGGCGCCGATCCGCCAGGCGGGCCGGGCGGCCCGCCGCGGACCCCGGCCGGGACCGGCCCGCGCATGCGCTGCGCCTCCTGGGCGGCGGGAACCGGTGGCCGCCGTACTGGTGGCCTTGCCGGGCCGGCCGGCCTGGCCTTGCCGCGCCGTGGGGTCCTGCGCTCGCGGGTGCGGTCACCGGCCTTGTCCCCCGCCTGCCCGCGGCCACGGCGTGCCGCGGTGGCAGCTACCGCCCCCTCGCCGGTCTCACTGGCCTCCCGGGCTCCGGGCAGGCCCAGGGCCAGCACGGCCGCGACCGCGAGGCCTTCGAGCAGGACGACCGCCAAGCGGGTGAGCTGGCTGCGGCTGATGCTCAGTGACCCGCCGCCGGGTGGCAGGCGGAATCCCTGCGCCCAGCCGTCTACCGGTGCCGCGAGCGGGGTCAGCGGATGCCCGTTCAGCGACGCCGACCAGCCGCCCGCCGGCTCGGCGAGCACCAGCGTGCCGCCCGCCGCGGGCGCCTTGGCCGCGGTGACGTTCACCGTGCCCGAAGGCACTGCCACCACCGTGCCGCTGCTCTCCACCACCCGCACCCGCGCGGCGGTGTCGGACACCCGCCACAGCTCGAACGCCGGGGTCTGGCTCACCGGGCGCAGGCCCGGCACGCCGTCGAGCGTCCGCGCCAGGGTCGCGTTGACCGGCGCCGGAAGCAGCACGTAGCCGATGCCGAGCTGGCCCAGCGAGCGGCCCTGGTCCTGCACGGAACCGCCGGACGGCGCGGTCAGAGCGGCGACGCTCAGGTCGAGTGCCTGCTGCGCGGCGGGGGGGACGGCGAGCTCGCTGGCCCCGATCAGCGGGTCGGTGCCGCGGAGCACCGAATACGACACCCGGCCGCCGGCGCCCGCACGCAGTACCAGCGTGCGGGGGCGCAGGCCGGTTGCGGAGAAGACGGAGACGATCTCCGGCAGCACCGGCCCGGCGACCGGTGCCACCGGGCCCTGGACCCCGGTGGTCAGCCAGGCCGCGGCCGCCATCGCCGGCGCCGCGCAGGCTACCGCCGCCAGCGCGATGATCGCGATCCCGCTGGGCGCACGCCACCCGCCCTTGCCCAGCTTGCTGAGCAGCGCATCACCGGCGGCCAGCACCGCGAGCAGCAGGCCGGCGCCGGCCAGGGCCAGGGCCAGTCCCGGCCAGGCCGGGACGGCGGCCCCGCCCGCCGCGGGTGTGGCGTTGATCTTGCTCATCGCGGCGGCGACCGCCAGCCCGAGCAGCGCCGCGGACCAGCCGGCCAGCACCAGCGACCGGCGGCTGCCGAAGACCAGCGCCACCGCCGCGGCCAGGACCAGGCCCGCGGTCACCCAGTACGGGGGCAGGCCGGGGCCGCCCGGTGACAGCAGCAGCAGCGACCGCGCGGCCAGGCCGCCGGTGGCGATCCCGCGCGGCTGCAGCCCGGCCTCAAGGAACAGCTGGGACGGGTGGGTGGCCAGGGACAGGCTCCACGGGAGCAGGAGAACGACCGGCACCACGGCGACGATCGCGGCGTCGATCAGCACTCCCGGGCGGCCCCGGCGGAAGACGAGCGCGCCGATGGCCATGGCGGCCACCGTGACCACCCAGACCAGCGGCACGAAAGCGGCCGCCACCGCGACCAGCAGGGCGGCCGCCCAGGCAGCCCGCCGCGCCCGGCGGCGGCCGTGGGTGAACACGCGCGCGGCCACCACCGCGATCAGCGGCAGCAGGACGAGCACCAGTGCCGTGCCGAGGCGGCCGGCGGCCACCGCGCCCATGCCCACCGGCAGCAGCGCGTAGGCCATCGCCGCCCAGACCCTGACCGGCACGGACCGCGTGACCCGCCGCGACGCCAGGTAGGCCGTGACACCCGCGAGCGGGATGCAGCCGATCAGGATGACGTCAACGGCGAGCCAGGGCTTGCCTCCCAGCACCGACGCCAGCAGGGCGATGACCGCCACATACGGCGGTGTGCCGGCGGCCGTGCCGATCCCGGCCGGGTGGAAGCCCTGCAGGTACTCCGACCACAGCGCGGACGCACCGCCCCAGGCGGGCACCAGCGCGCCGCCGCCGAGCGGGCTGGAGCTGAGCAGCGAACGCTCCGCCACCAGGGCGATGACGGTGAGCACCAGGAACAGCAGCACCCCGGGGTTGGCGAGCATCCGCTGGACTATGCCGCTGTCGGTCAGCAGGAAGTCGTCCTCGGACGGGTCGTCGGTGGCGTGGTGACTGCCGACCGTGTCGACCGCGCGCGACCTCGACAGCGCGCTGGTGGCGAACTCGGCGAGCTTGCGGAACGTATGGCCGGGCGGAACCTCGGCGCGCAGGCGGCTCCAGGCGGCGCGCCGTCCCCGGGACCGGCGGCGCCGCGCGGTGAGCAGCCGCAGCGGGTGGCCGGCCACCCCGAGGAACCCGGCGAACTCGTCCAGTGCCGCACCGGACCGCTTGGCGAGCAGGAAGAACACGGTGCGCAGCGTGGACAGCACCAGGTTGCCCACGAGCGCGGCCAGCATGAGCCCGGACGGGAGGTTGCCGAGCAGCACCAGCAGGGCGTTGCGGCGGTCCTGCCGTCCGCGCCGGGGCGCCGCCGATGCCTGCCGCCGGTTCCTGGCCGAGGCCTCGACGTGGTAGACGACGGCGTCGGTGATCACCCGGACCCGGTAGCCGGCGGCCTGGGCACGCCAGCAGAAGTCGACGTCTTCGCGGTAGAGCAGCATGCCGGGATCGAAGCCGCCCACCTGGTCCCACACGTCGCGCCTGACCAGCATGCCGGCGCTGCCGACGGCGAGCACGTCCCGGTCGCCGTCGTGTTGCCCCTGGTCCACCTCGCGCGGCTCGATCCCGGTGATCCGGCGGCCCATCCGGTCGATGCCGACCCCCGCCTCGAGCAGGACGTCCCGGTCGGACCAGTCCATGACCTTGGGGCCGAGCACCGCGGCGCCCTGCGCCTGCTCGGCGCCGAGGAGCAGCTGCTCCAGCGCGTCCGGCTCGGGCTCGCAGTCGTCGTGGAGCAGCCACACCCACTCCGTCCGCTCGCCCGGCGCTCCCGCTGCCGGAGGCAGGTGGGTGGTGGCGGCGCGGTGCCGCAGGGCCTGGTGGACGGCGGCCCCGTAACCGGTGCCGCGATCCATGCCGAACACGGCACCGCGGCCGAGGGCTTCGGCAAGCATCGCCCCGCTGCGGTCCCTGCTGCCGGTATCGACGCCGACCACCCGCTGGACGGGGCGGGTCTGGTTCACCAGGGCTTCGGTGACACGCTGAATCCACGCGGCCCCATCGTGGGCGACGATGACCGCGGTGACGACGTGCTGGGCATGCGAGTTAGTTGGCGACACGTATCCGCTTGCTGCTCAAGTGTTCACCTGCCAGACACCCGAGCGGGCTGGCCGGCCATGCTTCCCCGGCATGGTGGGGCACTCGGTGAACAATACGGGAAGCCACGGCAAGCGGGCAGGCAGACCGCAAGATGCTAGCCAGCTGGCAAGGCGCACCCGCCGCGGGCCGTTCAGCCGGTTTCGCGCTTGAGCCTGCGCCGTTCCCGTTCCGACAGCCCGCCCCAGATCCCGAACCGCTCGTCGTGCTCGAGCGCGTACTCCAGGCACTCGGCCCGCACCTCACAGCCGCGGCACACCTTCTTGGCTTCCCTGGTGGAGCCGCCCTTCTCCGGGAAGAACGCCTCCGGATCGGTCTGCGCACACAGCGACCGATCCTGCCAGGCCAGGCCCCCGGTATCGTCCTCGCCGATACCAAATATGCCAAGCGGGACGACCTCAGCCACGGCGCACCTCCTACCTTGCAGACCCCGTCGGCACGCGCCGTACCCTCCCCGCCGGCGCGCGAACTACACACATGAAATTACACCTGCGTGTCTTGCGTCCCGTCAAGCGGGATACGTGATAATGACGGGCCAGTTTTCCGCAGACCGCCGGCAAGACCGGCCGGAAGGCGGGGTCACGGGCCACCCGGCCGGCCCGGCGGGCGGTGCCCGGCCGGGTGTTGCCAGACTGGCCGGCATGCGTATCACCGTGCCCGCCGGCGGGGTCGGCGCCGCCCGCTTCCTGCGCGGGCTGAAATCCGCCGCCCCGGACGCCGAGATCACCGTCATCGGCAACACCGGCGACGACATCATCCTGTTCGGCCTGCACGTCTCGCCGGACCTCGACACCGTGATGTACACCCTCGGCGGCGGCATCGACGAGGAGCAGGGCTGGGGACGTGACGGCGACACCTACACCGTGCTGGCCGAGCTTGCCGCCTACGGCGCCGGGCCGGACTGGTTCGGCCTGGGTGACCGGGACATCGCCACCCACCTGCACCGGACCAGCATGCTCGGGGCCGGCCTGCCGCTGTCCGCGGCCACCAGGGTCCTCTGCGAGCGCTGGCAGCCCGGCGTCAGGCTGCTCCCGATGTCCGACGACCGCGTCGAGACCCAGGTGATCCTGGCCGGCCAGGACGGGCGCACGGTCCACTTCCAGGAGTGGTGGGTACGGCTGCACGCCGAGGTGCCGGCCGCCGGGTTCGTGTTCGCCGGTGCGGAGGACGCCGCCCCAGCGCCCGGCGCGCTGGAGGCCATCGGCCAGGCGGATGTGGTCCTGTTCCCCCCGTCCAACCCGGTCGTGAGCGTCGGCACGATCCTGGCCGTGCCGGGCATCGCCGAGGCGATCCGGGCGAAGACCGTGGTCGGGGTGTCGCCGATCATCGGCGGCGCGGCGGTGCGCGGCATGGCCGACAAGTGCCTGGCCGCCATCGGCGTCGAGGCGTCCGCGGCCGGCGTCGCCGCCCACTACGGGCCGGCCCTGCTGGACGGCTGGCTGGTGGACGAGCGCGACAAGGCAGCGGTGGACGCGCCGGAACTGGCCGGCGTCGCCGTCCGGGCGGTCCCGCTCTACATGACCGACCTGCCCGCCACCGCGGCGATCGCCCGCGCCGCGCTCGACCTGGCCGCGGAGCTGGCCGCATGAACACCAGCCCCGGCCCGGCCGCCCCCAGCATCACCGTCACCGGCGTGACCGGGCTCCCCGAGGTCGAGGCCGGCGCCGACCTGGCCGGCCTGATCGCCGACGCGGCGCCGGGCCTGGCCGACGGCGACATCGTGGTGATCACTTCCAAGATCGTGAGCAAGGCGGAGGGCCGGGTGATCCGGTCAGGCCGGGAGGAGGCGATCGACGCGGAGACGGTCCGGGTGGTGGCGCGGCGCGGCGACACCCGGATCGTGGAGACCCGGCACGGCCTGGTGCTCGCCGCGGCCGGGGTGGACAACTCCAACACCGCGCCGGGGACGGTGGCGCTGCTGCCGGAGGACCCCGACGGCTCGGCCCGCAGGCTGCGCAAGGCCCTGCGCGGCCGGCTCGGCGCGATGATCGGGGTCATCGTCACCGACACGCTGGGGCGGCCCTGGCGCAACGGCCAGACCGACACCGCGATCGGCGCCGCGGGCGTCCTGCCGGTGGTCGACCACCGGGGGCAGCCGGACACGTTCGGCACCCGGATGGAGGTGACCGTGTCCGCGGTGGCCGACGAGATCGCGGCCGCCGCCGACCTGGTCAAGGCCAAGACCACCGGCATCCCGGTGGCGATCGTGCGGGGCCTGGCGGACCTGGTCACCGAGGCCGACGGCCCCGGCGGCCGGGCGCTGATCAGGCCCCCGGCCGAGGACATGTTCCGGTTCGGCTCGGGCGACGTGCTCGCCGCCAGGCGGACCGTGCGCGACTTCACCCAAGCGCCGGTGGACCCGGCCGCGGTCCGGCGGGCGGTTGCCGCCGCCATCACCGCCCCCGCGCCGCACCACTCCACCCCCTGGCGGTTCGTCATCCTGGAGTCCGCGCAGGCCAGGCGCACGCTGCTCGATGACATGCGCGAGGCGTGGGTCACCGACCTGCGCGGGGACGGCTTCACGCCGGAGCAGATCACCCGGCGGCTGCGGCGCGGCGAGCCGCTCTATGCGGCCCCGCTGCTCATCGTGCCGTGCCTGCACGCCGAGGCCGCGCACACCTACCCCGACCGGCGGCGCAATGCCTCCGAGCGGGAGATGTTCGTGGTCGCCATGGGCGCCGCGGTGCAGAACCTGCTCGTCGCCCTGGCCGTCGAGGGCCTCGGCTCCTGCTGGGTGTCGAGCACGATGTTCTGCCGCCCGGCGGCCCGCGCGGCGCTCGGCCTGCCGGGCGACTGGGACCCGATGGGCGCGGTGGGCGTCGGCCACCCCGCCGCGCCCGCTCCCGGCCGCCCGCCCCGCGACCCGGCGGGCTTCATGCTGACGAGGTGACGGCGGGCCCGCACCCGGTCAGCGGACCACGGGCAGCGGGGTCCGCCCACCCCGGACGGAGGCGCACACCCCGTCGCTGGCGGTCGATGCCGCCAGGCGTTCGGCATCCGGGGCTCCGTACAGGGTGGTGCGCTGCCGCAGCGGGCGGCCGAGCGGCGCGACCATGGCCGCCATGTCGCTGATGGTCTTGTAGGAGCCCTGTTCCGAGCCGGCCATCCGGCTGATCGTCTCCTCCATCAGCGTGCCGCCGATGTCGTTGGCGCCACCGCGCAGCACGTCCCGGCAGGCATCGCCGCTGAGCTTCACCCAGGAGCACTGGATGTTGCCGATGGCTTCGTGCAGCATGAGCCGTGCCAGCGCGTGCACCGCCCGGTTCTCCCGCCGGGTGGGACCGGGCCGGGCCAGGCCGGCCAGGTAGATCGGCGCGCTGGCGTGCACGAACGGGAGCAGCACGAACTCGGTGAAGCCGCCGGTGCGCTCCTGGATGCCGCGGATCACCCGCAGGTGGCCGACCCAGTCCGCCGGGGTGTCCACGTGCCCGTACATCATCGTGGCGGTGGTCGGGATGCCCAGCTCGTGCGCGGCGGTGATGACCTCGATCCAGGCCGCGGCGGGCAGCTTGCCCTTGGTCAGCACCCACCGCACGTCGTCGTCGAGGATCTCGGCCGCGGTGCCCGGGTGCGAGCCGACGCCAGCCTCCCTGGCGCGCACCAGCCACTCCCGCACGGGCAGCCCGGTGCGGGCCGCGCCGTTGACGACCTCCATCGGCGAGAACGCGTGCACGTGCAGGTCCGGGCAGCGGCTCCGCACCTGCGCGGCGATGTCGAAGTAGGCGCTGCCGGGCAGGTCCGGGTGGATCCCGCCCTGCATGCACACCTCGGTCGCGCCCGCCTGCCACGCCTCCGCCGCCCGGTCCCCGATCTGCTCCAGCGACAGCGTGTAGGCATCGGCGTCGGTGCGGCGCTGCGCGAAGGCGCAGAACCGGCAGCCGGTGTAGCAGACGTTGGTGAAGTTGATGTTGCGCGTGACGACGTAGGTGATGTCGTCGCCGGCCGCGTCGCGGCGCACGGAGTCGGCGAGCGCGGCGAGCGCCTCCAGTTCCGGCCCGTCGGCATCGAGCAGCGCGAGGGCCTGCCCGTCGGTGATCCCGGCCGGGTCGCGCTCGGCCGCCCGCAGCGCGGCCGCCGCCTCGTCCCGCAGGCGTGGGGGTGCGCCGGCCGCGGTCGTCCCCGTACCGGCGCCAGCGGATGCCAAACGGCTGCCGCCGGCCGGCCCTGGCTGCCCGGCCGGGCGGGCGGCGGGGTCGATCCGGGCCGCGACCGCGGCCCAGTCGCCGTAGACCTCGCCGAAGTCGGCCCGGCGGTCCGCCGTCCGCCCGGCGGTGTCGATGGTGACGTGCAGGTCGGTCCGCCCGGCCGCGTCGCCCCAGCCGCCGTCGGGCTCCTGCCACGGCCGGCCCCGCGGCAGCGCACCGTCGCGGGCCAGCCCGGTCGCCGGGTCGGCGAGCGCCGCCACATGAGCGGCCAGCCGGGGGTCCAGCCATGGCTCGGCGATGTAGGGCGGGTAGATCGTGAGCCGTTCGGCCAGGGTCATCCCGGCCGCCTCGGTGCGGCGCGCCAGCTCGTCGATCTGCGGCCACGGGCGTTCGGGGTTGACGTGGTCGGGGGTCAGCGGCGAGACCCCGCCCCAGTCGTCGACACCGGCGGCCAGGATGAGCCGGTAGGCGTCGCCTATGAGGTTGGGCGGGGCCTGGATCCGGGCCGACGGGCCGAGCACCAGCCTGGCCACCGCGATCGTCGCGGCCAGGTCGTCGAGATCGGCGTCCGGCACGGCGCGCATCTTGGTGTCCGGCTTGGCGCGGAAGTTCTGAACGATAACTTCCTGGATCCCCCCGTACTCCTGCGCGACCCGGCGGATGGCGAAGATCGAGTCCGCCCGCTCGGTCAGCGTCTCCCCGATGCCGATCAGGATGCCGGTGGTGAACGGGACGGCGGAGCGGCCCGCGTCCTCGAGCACCCGCAGCCGTACCGCCGGGTCCTTGTCCGGGCTGCCGTAGTGCGGGCCGCCCCGGTCGCTGTACAGCCGGGTGGCGGTGGTCTCCAGCATCATCCCCATCGACGGCGCCACCGGCTTGAGCCGGGCGAAGTCCTGCCAGGTGAGCACGCCGGGGTTGAGGTGCGGCAGCAGGCCGGTCTCCTCCAGCACCCGGACGGCCATCGCCCGGACGTAGGACAGCGTGTCGTCGTAGCCGCTGGCGTCCAGCCAGTCCCGTGCCTGCTGCCAGCGGTCCTCCGGCCGGTCGCCGAGGGTGAACAGCGCCTCTTTGCAGCCGAGTTCGGCGCCCTGCCTGGCGATGTCCAGCACCTCGTCCGGGGACAGGTACGGGCTCTGCAGCCGGCCGGGCACGGTCACGAACGTGCAGTAGCCGCAGCGGTCCCGGCAGAGCCTGGTCAGCGGGATGAACACCTTGCGCGAGTAGGTGATGACACCTGGCCGCCCGGCGGCGGTGAGCCCGGCGTCGCGGACCCGGCCCGCGTGCGCCAGCAGCGCGGCGAGCTGCTCGCCGCGGGCGTGCAGCAAGGTGGCGGCCTCGCCCGGGTCCAGTGTCTTGCCGTCCCTGGCGCGGGCGAGCGCGCGGCGGACGGCGCTGACCGGGGGCGCGGGCTCCCCCCGGAGGGGGGACGACGTGCGGCGGGCGGGCACATCGCTCATAGCGGCACTCTGATTGCGGCTATTCCCGGGCGTCCCATGACCTCCCCGCAGCCTGGCTCCTGGCTCACCATCCGCGGAAGTTAATACGATTTGGTATTATCCGATTTCGTGATAGATGAGCGCCCGCCGCCGGGCGTCGTGCTGGCCCTGCAGCGGGCGGCCCACGCGACGCTCCAGGTGCTGGCCACGAGGCTGGCCGGGCTGGACCTGCCCGCGTCCGAGATCAACGTCCTCGCCAACCTGGCCGTGCGCCACCCGCTGACGGCCGGGGCGCTCTCCGCCGCCACCGCCACCAGGCCCACCACCCTCACCAGCGCGCTGGACCGGCTGGTGAGACGCGGCTACGTGGTACGGGAGGTGGACCCGGCCGACCGCCGGTCGTTCCTCATCTCGCTGACCCCGCCCGGCCAGCAGGCCGCCGCAGCCGTCTCAGCGGCCGTGCACCGCCTGGAGTGGGGGGCGCTGGCCCGGGTGAGCGAGGCCGAACGGGCCGGCTTCTTCGCCGTCATCCGCGCCCTCTCGGAGGCATCCAGTGACCCAGCACCGCGGCCAGCGCCAGCCCCACCGTCACCGGGCCCCGGAGTCCCATGGTGAGCCCGGGCACCAGGCTCAGCCCGGGCCCGGCAGTGGGCCCGGGCACGAAGCTGCTGAGCCCCGGCACCAGCAGCCCGGCGGGCCGGCGCTGCCGCCAGAGCTCGCCGCCGTCCTGGCCGAGATCGCGGCGCCCGGCGGGGCGTTCCGCCACCGCCAGCACATTCACCTGGCCTTCCTCGCCGTCCAGCGGCACGGGGCCGCCAGCGCCGCCGGCGTGGTGGCCCGCTGGATCACGCATATCGCCGCCTACGAGCACGCGCCGCAGAAGTTCAACGCCACGGTCACCAGGGCGTGGACTGAGATCGTCGCCCACCACGTCGTGGCCGGCCCGCCCGGCACCGGCTTCGCCGCCTTCGCTGAGCGCAACCCGGCCCTGTTCGACAAGCGGCTGCTCGCCCGCCACTACTCGGCGCGCGTCCTCGCCTCCAAGGCGGCCAGGACCGGCTGGGTGGAGCCCGATCTGGCCGGCTTTCCGTGGCCTCAGATCGCGCGGTAGTCCCGCGGGGCCATCCGGGGGCCATGGCGCGGCGGCCAGACGCCGCTGAGCACGACCAGCCGGGCGGCCCGGTGCCGGTGCCCGGCGTAGGGGGCGAGCAGCTCCAGCATGCCCGCGTCGTCGACCTTCCGCCCCGCCAGCGCCCAGCCGACGGCCCCCGGCAGGTGGACGTCGCCGACCGACACCGCGTCGGCGTCGCCGCAGGCCCGCTGGCGGGTCTCGGCGGAGGTCCAGGGCCCGATCCCGGGCAGGGAGCGCAGCCGCCGGTCCGCCTCGGCAGGGGTCATCGCGGCGATCTCCTCCAGCCGCCCGGCGACCTGGGCGGCGCCGATCACGGTCCGCGCCCGGACGCCCTCCACGCCTGCCCGGTGCCAGTCCCAGGAGGGGATCCGCGCCCAGACGCGGGCCGGCGGGAAGACCCGCATCCCGGGCGGGGCCGGCCCCGGCGCTGGCTCCCCGAACCTGAGCATGAGCGCCCGCCAGGCCCGCCGTGCCTCGGCACCGACGACCTTCTGCTCCAGCACCGCTGGCACCAGCGCCTCCAGCACCCGGCCCGACCTGCCGATCCGCAAATGCGGGTACCGCCGGTCGGCCTCGGCCAGCAGCGGGTGCACCGGCTCGAAGCCGGTTCGGTCGTCGTCCGCGCCCAGCAGCCCGGGCAGGGAGGCGATCATCCAGGCGGCACCCGGGCCCCAGGCCCAGGCGAGCACCGTCGAGCCGTCACCGGCCCCGCCGCCGGTCATCCCTGGCCCCCCGGCCGCTGCGGCTGGGCCCGCCGTGACCCGCAGCGTGGCCGGCCCGAGCGGGGTGCGCGATGTCCGCCACACCGCGCCGGAGGGCTCGACCCGGAAGGACGGATCGCCGGTCCCGCGGCGGTGCACGCCCAGGGTGCGGGCCAGGTCCACCCGGAACGGCGCCTCCCAGCGCCCGGTGAGCATGACCGCTGGGTGGGCTCCGCCGGCCGCGGGCCCACCGGGGTCCGGCATGCCCACCGGGCCGGGCTGGCCGGCCGGGCCGGGCTGCGCCGCGAGCGGGGACACGCGGCTCACACGTCCGTGGAGAAGCGGACCGACGTCGGCCCGAGATCCACCCCCGGCCACACCCGCATGCCTGCCCGTAGCTCGTTCCCGCTGCCGACGCTCACGTCGTCACCGATCACGGCCTGGTCGAGCACCGCCGACTCGCCGATCCGCACGCCGCGCCCCAGGACCGAGTCGCTGACCCGCGCGCCCGCGCCGACCCGCACCCCGTCGAACAGGACGCTGCCCTCGACCTGCGCCCCGTCCCCGATCACCGACCCGGCCCCGACCACGGTGCCGCCGCCGACCCGCGCGCCCTGGCCGACCCGCGCCCCGTCCAGCAGCAGCACCTCACCGGGCACGCCGCGGCCGGGGCCGAGGGCCGGGGAGGCCAGCCGGCCCAGGACAAGATCACACGACCCCTGGACGAACGCCTCGGGGGTGCCCACGTCGAGCCAGTAGGCGCCGTCGTGGTAGCCCATCACCACCGCCCCGGCATCGATCAGGCCGGGGAACGTCTCCCGTTCCACCGAGATCACCGCCCCCGGCGGGATCTGCCCGATCACATCGCGGCGGAAGACGTAGCAGCCCGCGTTGATCCGGTTGGTGACCGGGTGCGGGGTCTTCTCGAGGAACGCCGTCACCCGTCCCTCGGCGTCGGTCGGCACGCAGCCGAACCTGGCCGGGTCGGCGACCTCGGCCAGGTGCAGGGTGACCGCGGCCTCGGCCTTGCTGTGCAGGTCGAGCTGGGCGGCGAGGTCGTGGCCGGACAGGATGTCCCCGTTCAGCACCAGCACTGGGCTGCCGGGAGCGCCGCGCAGCCGCTGCGCCGCGTTCCTGATCGCACCGCCGGTGCCGAGCGGGGTGTCCTCGGTGACATAGACGATCTCCAGGCCGAACGCGGAGCCGTCGCCGATCCAGTCCGCGAACATCTGCGCCCGGTAGGAGGTGGCGAGCACCACCCGGGTGACGCCGACGGCCGACGCCTTCGCCAGCTGGTGGGCGAGGAACGGGACCCCGGCGGTGGGGAGCAGCGGCTTGGGGGTGGTGATGGTCAGGGGGCGGAGCCGCGTGCCCCGGCCACCGACCAGCAGGATGGCCTCCAGCGGCTCCGGGTGGCCGGGCGGGGCGGGGCGTGAGCGCATGGAGACGCAGATTACTCGTCCCGCTGGCCGGCCGCACGAAGGTAGGACGCGAGATGGGCCTCGGCCGAGGCGGCCCAGCTGAACTCCTGCGCCCGGGCGTGCCCGGCGGTGCCCAGCGCCTCCCGGCGGACCGGGTCGTCGAGCAGGGCCCGCAGCCCGGCCTGGATGCTGGCCGCGTCCGGCTCGGTGTAGGCGACCGCGTCGCCGCCGACCTCGGGCAGCGACGCGCGGTGGGTGGTCAGCACCGGCGCCGCGCAGGCCATCGCCTCCAGCACCGGCAGGCCGAACCCCTCCCCCCGGCTGGGGAAGGCGACGACCAGAGCGCCCCCGAGATAGCCGGGAAGGTCGCTGAAGCGCAGGTAGCCGGGCCGCACCAGGCGCAGGTGCGCGGGGACCGAGGCGACCGCCTCGTCCACTTCCTCGCTCCAGCCGCTGCCGCCGCCGAGCACCAGCGCCGGCGGGTCGGGCAGGTCGGACACGGCCGCGGCCCAGCCGGCGATCAGGGCGGGCACGTTCTTGCGCGTCTCCAGCCCTCCCAGGTAGGCCACGTACGGCCTGCCGTGCATGCCCAGCCGGTCGGAGACGTGCTGCAGCTGCTCCGGGCTCGGCTGGTGGAACAGCGAGTGGTCCACCCCGTGGTAGGCGACGTCGATCCTGGTCGGGTCGGCGCCGAGCACCCGCACCAGCTCGTCCCGGGTGGCCTTGGACGGGACCAGCAGCCGGGTGGCCCGCCGGACCGTGGTGCGGATCGCCGACTTGAAGAAGGTGGCGCTGACCGCCGAATGCGCGTCCGGCTCGGTGAAGAACGTCAGGTCGTGGATCGTGACCACGGTCGGCACGCCGGGGTGCAGCGGCATCGTATAGTGCGGCACGTGCAGGACGTCCGCGCCGACCTGCTGGACGACGAGCGGCAGCCCGGTCTGCTCCCAGGCCAGGCGGGCGGGCCGGTGGGCGATCGCGGTCGGCCCGGCCACGACGCGGGCGCTGGGCACCAGCCGCCCGTACCGCTCCTCGTCGGCCCGCTGGCAGGCCACGGCGAGATCGGCCCCCGCGCGGCAGAGGGCGACCACCAGGCCGTCCACGTAGCGGCCCAACGCCCCGCGGTCCGCGGGCACCGCGGTCGCGTCAACTAGCACTCGAGGCGCCACGACCAGTCTCGCTCCTTCTCCGGGCACCCGGCCCGGGCACGCAGATACCTGCTCTCATCAGCAGTCCTGACGGATATCCCCACCACCGAGCGTACGCCCTCCGCCGGGGCCCATGAGCACCGCCGCGCTGCCGGGAAGCAGTCGCTTCCCCCTAGGACCCGGGCCCGTTCGCCGTGCCGTGCCCGGCCACGCTAGGAGGACGGGGACGGGCTGGCGGCGGCGGTCCTGGCGGGGCTGGGGGACGGCGACGGGGTGCCCTTCGAGGTGGCGCCTGATCCTGTCCCGGCGGCCCGCTGGGCGTTGTCGAGCGCCTGTTTCATGCCGGCGATGGCCTGGCCGTAGGCGGTGAAGTTGCCGCTGTGCAGGGCGGCCTGCGCGTTCGCGTAGTCCTGCTCCGCCTGCTGGAGGTACCTGCGGACGGCCGCGTTGACCGGGGCGCCCGAGCCGCTGGGGGGACCCTGGCCGGCGCTCGGCAGGCCGGTGAACACCTGCGCCAGCGCGCCCTGCAGCGACGTGCCGTACCCGACCAGGCCGTCGTAGAACACGAACACCCGTCTCAGGGTCGGGTAGGAGCCTGCGCTGGCGCCCCCGGCGGCCTCGATGTAGATGGGCTCCTCGTACAGCAGGCCGCCGGACAGCGGCAGGGCGATCAGGTTCCCCTTGATCACGGTGGAGCCGCCCTGCCGGAACAGCGACAGCTCCTTGGACGCGACCGTGTTGGACTCGAAGTTGTTCTGCACCTGCTGGGGGCCCAGGATCGCGGCGGCCTGCGGCAGCTGCAGGATCCTGATCGTGCCGTATCCGCTCTGCGGGTTGCTGTCGACCGCCATGTAGGCGGCCAGGTTCGGCCGCGCCCGCTGGGCCAGCGTGGTGGTGAGCGAGAACTCGTCCTGCCCGCGATAGCCGGGCATGGTCATGGTCAGGTAGTAGGGCGGCTGGCTCAGCCCGCTGTTGGTGACCGTGCCGGTCGGGTCGTTCGGCACGGTCCAGAAGTTCTGGCCGCCGTAGAAGGACTGGGGGTTCTGGACGTGGTACTTGGCGAGGATCTGCCGCTGCACCTCGAACAGGTCCGGCGGGTAGCGCAGGTGCAGCCGCAGGTAGGCCGGGATGTCGCTGCTGGGCTTGATGACCCCGGGGAACGCCTTCATCCAGGTGCGGAGCACCGGGTCGGGGGATCCCCACTGGTAGAGGGTGACCGCCCCGGAGTAGGCGTTCACCACCGCCTTGACCGAGTTGCGGATGTAGTTGATCTGGCCGGTCGGCTGCCCGGCGACCGACCCGTCCGGGGCCTGGCTGGTGGAGGTGGCCTGCGGCATGCTGACGCGTTCTGAGTAGGGGTAGAGGTCGCTGGTGGTGTAGCCGTCCACCACCCACAGGATGTGCCCGTCGGCGACCACCGGGTACGGGCTGCCGTCCAGCGTCAGGAACGGGGCCACCTTGGCCACCCGGGCCAGCGGCTGGCGGTCGTAGAGGATCTTCGAGTAGCTGTTGATGGCGCCCGACAGCAGAATGTTCAGCTCGCGGAACTTGATCGCGTACAGCAGGCGGTTCACGGGGGAGCCGACCGGCACGCCGCCACTGCCGTTGTAGGTGTAGTTCTTCTGGCCGCTGGCGCTCTCGTACGGGTAGTCGAGCTCCTGGCCCGGCCGGCCGGGTGGCCCGCCGACGATCGCGTAGGGGTTCTCCTGCTGGCCGAAGTACACCCGCGGCTGGAACGGGCCGAGCTGGCCGTGCGGCGGTATGTCGCTCTCCACGAACTGCGGGTCGCCGCCCGTGCCCGCCGCGTCCGCCTTGGCGGCCACGAACCCGAAGCCGTGCGTGTAGACCAGGTGGGTGTTGATCCAGTTGCCCTGGCCCTGGGGCGGCCCGCCCATCCCGCGGACCGCGACCACCACGTCCTGCGCGGTGGGGCCGCCGCCGGGCAGGACGTAACGGTCCACCGCCAGCATGTCCGGGAACTGGTAGAAGCCCTTGACCTGCTGGAGCTGCTGGAACGTCTGCGACACCACGGCCGGGTCCATCAGCCGCAGGCCCTCCAGCCCCGCCACCTGGCCCGCGAGCTCGGTGGGCGGCACCGCGGGAGTGCCCGGGTAGGTGGTTACCCGCACGTTGCTGACCCCGTAGGCACGCCGGGTGCTCTTGATCTCCCTGGCGATGTACGGGGATTCCTTGGCCAGCTCGTTGGGCTTGACCACGAACTGCTGGATGACCGCCGGGTAGACCCCGCCGACGATGATCGCCGACAGCACCAGCAGGCCGAACCCGACAGCGGGCAGCATCGCGCTGTGCCGGACCGCGCCGGCGAAGAACAGCAGCGCGCAGATGATCGCGATCACGGCCAGCACCGTCTTGGCCGGCAGGACCGCGTTGACGTCGGTGTAGGACGCGCCGGTGGTCACCGTGCCCCGCTCGGAGAAGTCGATGCCGTAGCGGTCGAACCAGTAGGCGACGCCTTTGAGCAGGACGAAGATGCCCAGCAGGATGAACAGCTGCGTCTGCGCGCCAGCGGTCGCCCGCATCCGCCGGCCCTGCAGCCGGAGCCCGCCGTAGAGCGCGTGCACCGCCGCCGCCGCCGCCAGCGACAGCAGCACGGCAGCGAACAGGTAGCCGAGCACCAGCCGGATGAACGGGTAGGTGAACAGGAAGAACGAGAGGTCCAGGTGGAACTGGGGGTCCTTCTGGTGGAACGGGACCTGGTTGGCGAACAGCAGCCATGTCCGCCAGGCACCCGCCGCGCTGATGCCGGAGATGAGACCCACCAGGCCGAGCGCGATCCCGAGCAGCAGCCGCCGGTGCGGGTCGACGGCGAGCCGGTAGGTCTCGATACCGGGGCGCTGCGGGGTGACCGGCCGGTAGGCGGGCCGCAGCCGGAAGGCGATCACGGCGTTGAGGCCGGTCACCACGGCCATGAAGATCCCGGTGACGAAGAAGAGCGCCCACCGGGTGCCGTAGGTGACGCCGAACACCGACCCGTAGTGCACCGAACGGAACCACAGGAAATCCGTCCACACCCCGGCGACGATGACGAGCAGCACCACGAAGGCGACCAGCCCAGCCAGGGCCGGCACCAGGTAACGGGGCCAGCGGGGCAGCTTGATCACCGCCCGCGTGTCAGGCGGACGGGCGGGCCCTCCCGGCCGGAAGCTCAACCGGTCCCCCTCATGTCGGGGCGCCGCGGCGCGGCGGCGCGGCGCCGCAGCCGGGAGCGGATGTTCATGGGCCGCCAATCTACCGTGATAATCGCCAAGTCCCGCCGGTCTCCCTTACCGTTCATCGTCAGCAGGGCGGGACACCGCGGCCCGCCGCGAGTGCCTTCAGGTCGCTCACCGCGCCACTCAGGGTGCTCACCTTGACCAGGCGCATCCCCGGGGGAACGGCGCCGGCGGCATCGGCGCAGTTGGCGGCCGGGGTCAGGAAGATCGTCGCGCCTGCCTGCCGCGCCCCGACCATCTTCTGCTGGATGCCGCCGATCGGGCTGACCGCGCCGTTGGCCGAGATCTCACCGGTGCCGGCGATGAACTTGCCGTCGGTCATGCTGCCCGGGGTCAGCTTGTCGACGATGCCGAGCGCGAACATCAGGCCCGCGCTCGGGCCGCCGATGTCTCCCACCTTGATGTTGACGCTGAAGGGGAACAGGTAGCTCTCCGTGACCTGGACACCGACCACGGCGTGCCCCCCGATGGCGGCCGTCTTGAGGTGGACCAGCCTGGTGACGCGGTGGCCGCCCGTGGTGCGGGCGACGGTGAGGGTGACCGGGGCGCCAGGCGCGCGGGCGCGGATCAGCGTCGCCGCGCTGGCCTTGCAGGTCACCGGCTTGCCGTCCACCGCCGTGATGACATCACCCCGCCGCAGCAGACCGTCCGCGGGGTATCCCCTGGCCACCACGGCGACTGTGTCCACCGTGGTGAACTTGATCCCCAGCACACACAGCGCGGCCGCGGTCGCCGTCTGCTGCGAGCTGGTCATCTGCTGGGTGTCCTCCCTGGCCACCTGCTGCTGGGTCTGCCCGGCGCCGAACAGCTCCTGCTCCGGCACCACCGCCTCGTGCGGGGTCAGCCAGGCCCGTAGCGCGGCGAAGACGTTCAGCGAGTCCGACGGGCCGCCCTCGAACGACACCGTGACCAGGTTCAGATGGCCAGCGGTCGGGAAGACCGGATGGCCGGTGATCTGGATCAGCGACCGGCCGCCGGGGCCCTTGCCGAGCGTGTTGAGGGTGGGGCCGGGGCTCAGGATCACGTACGGCACCGGCAGGATCACCGCGGCGACCGCGGCGACCAGCACCCCGCAGGCCGCGACGAACAGCGTCAGCTGGCGGCGGGAGGCCGTGCGGAGGCTAGGCACTGTTGACCCATTCGCTCGTGCCGTCGCTGAACTGCTGGTGCTTCCAGATCGGCACGTCGTGCTTGAGGTTGTCGATCAGGGTGCGGCAGGCCTGGAACGCCTCGGCGCGGTGCGGGCAGGCGACGGCGACCACCACCGTGAGATCGCCCACGGCCAGATCCCCGACCCTGTGCACGGCGGCCAGCGCCCGCACGTCGAAGCCTGCCGCCACCTTCTCGGCCATGACCCGCAGCTCGGCCGCGGCGGACGGGTGCGCGCTGTAGGACAGCCTGGTCACTTCCCTGGCCCCGTCATGGTCGCGGACCGTGCCCACGAACAGCGCGATGCCACCCGCCCCAGGGTCGGCGACGGCGGCCTGCACCTCGTCCACTGACAGCGGCGTGTCCCGCAACTCGGCGAGCCTGACCACGTTCACGGAGCAAAGGTACCCGGATCGCGCGGTTCCGGCTGACGCCACGGCGCTGCGCAGCTAACCGCCGCCGCTGCGGCGGCGGCGGGCGGCGCGGACGATCGCCGCGGTGCCGATCACCGCGACGGTGGCGCCGGCCGCGGTGATGGCGGCTTCCTTGCGCGGGATGCGGCGGGCAGCGGCGCGGTGCAGGGCCCTGACATCCATCAGGGCCCGTAGCACCGCCGCGTTGTCGTAGGCGGGGCGCCAGCCCGCATCGCGCAGCGTCCGGCAGTCCACGACCCACGGGTAGACCAGGTACCGCAGATCGTTGATGGGGGCGGGAGCGATCCCGATCCGGTGGAGCCGCTGCGCGGTGCCGAGGGTCAGGGCCGCTGGCAGCTCGATCCGCCGCAGCCCGCTGATCTCCTCCACCTCGGCGAGCTCCAGCCAGCCGTCGCAGCCGACGGCGAAGTTGCCGGTCACCTCCCCGGCCACGGCCAGCTCGAGCGCGGAGACGAGGTCGTCGATGTGACAGAACTGCCAGCGCTGCGGGCAGCCCTTGACCGTCAGCAGCCGGGCTCCCTCGAAATGCCTGGCCACCAGCGTGTCGACGCCGTCGCCGACGAGCGCGGCGGGCCGCACCACGGTGACCGCCATGCCCGGATGGGTGCGGGGGGAACGCTCCGCCAGATGCTCGATCTCCAGCAGGTCGCCTGCCACGCTTCCGTCGGTGTCGGCGGCCAGCGGCGCCGACTCCGCCAGCGGCACAGGGTTGTCCGGCCGGGCGCCGTAGACCATCGCGCTGGTCACCAGGATCACGCTCGCGACCCGGCCGGCCGCGGCGGCGGTGAGCACGGTCTGCGCGGCACGGACGTTGAACGCACGCCGGGCCCGGTAGTCGGAGTCGCCCAGGTCGACATCGGTGTGCACGAGCACATCCACCCCGGCCAGGCGGCCTGCCAGCGCAGGGTCGCGGACGTCCGCCAGGCGCCAGGTCACTCCCGCCACATCGCCGCGGTGGTCGTCGATCGCGACCACCCGGCCGACCCCGGCCGATACGGCGAGCCTGGCCGCCAGCGCGTGGCCCAGCCCGTGCGCGGCCCCGGTGACCGCGACCACCGGCCCGGGCCCCGCCGCCGGCCGCCCGCGCGCCGGGCGGTCGGTGGCAGGCCGGGTGGCGGCCGCCTGCGCTGCGGCCGGCTGGGCGCCGGCCGGGCCGCTGGTGGCCTGCGGCTTACCGGCCGCGGCGCTGCCGCGGCCCTTCCGGGCCCGTGGCCCGCTCCCTGGCTCACGGCCAGCTGGCGGCCCCGCGCCGGGGAGTTGCTCGCCTCCGGCGGGCCCGGCGCGATCGCGCCGGCCGCCCGCGGCCGCGCCCGCGCCGCGCCCGCGCTGGCTCTCTGTGGCCGCGTCCGTGCCGCGCTCGTGGTGGCCGGGCGGCTGGCCCTTCCCGGTGCGCCCACGGCGAACCTCAGCTGCTGCGGTGCTCATGGGGCCTGCTCCCGGGATAACGTGGTTTGCATGACCGTTCCATCCTGCCTGAGAGGCCACCCCGATGGCTGACCCTCCCTTTGGCTTCGGGCTGCCCGGCCAGGGCCGGGGCTCTGGCGGGTCCGGTGGTTCTGGCTCGTCCGGTGGCCCACCGGACGAGGGCGGGCCGTTCGGCCCGCTCGGGGACCCGCAGCAGTTCGCTGAAGCGCTGCGCCAGTTCGCCGACCTGATGTCCTGGCAGGGCGGCCCAGTGAACTGGGACCTCGCCAAGAACGTGGCACGCCACACGCTGGCCGCCGAGGGCGACCCGAGCGTGCTTGACACGGACCGTCACAAGATCTCCGAAGCAGTCCGGCTGGCAGACCTGTGGCTCGACGAGGCCACCAGCTTTTCCAGCGGCGTGCGCCGGGTGGAGGCATGGAGCCGCTCGGAATGGGTGGAGGCCACGCTGCCGGTGTGGTCCAAGCTATGCGACCCGATCGCCGAGAAGGCGGTCGATGCGATGGGCGGGATGCTCGCCGACGCTCCGGGTGAACTCGGGGGGATGCCCGAGGAACTGGGCACGGCCCTGCAGGCGATGGGGGGCGGCCTGAGCGGCCTGGGCCCGATGATGCGCCGGATCGGCGGGATGATGGTCGGCTCGCAGACGGGTGCCGCCATCGGCGCGCTCGCGCGCGAGGTCGTCTCCTCGACCGACGTGGGGCTGCCGCTGGGACCCGAGGGCACCGCCGCGCTTCTCCCGGCCGGTGTCAGCGCGTTCGGCGAGGGACTGTCGACCGGCGCGGATGAGGTCAGGCTCTTCCTGGCGCTGCGGGAAGCGGCGCACCACCGCCTGTTCGCCCATGTGCCCTGGCTCCGGGCCCACCTGCTCGGCGCGGTGGAGGAATATGCGCGGGGCATCACGGTGGACGCTGCCCGGCTGCGTGACGCCATGCCGCAGATCGACCCGGCCAATCCGGATGCGCTGCGCGAGGCCCTGTCGGGCGCTGCCCTGTTCCAGCCGGAGGACACCCCGCAGCAGAAGGCCGCCCTCTCCCGGCTGGAGACCGCACTCGCGCTGGTGGAGGGCTGGGTGGCGACGGTGGTCGACGAGGCTGCCGGGAACCGGCTGCCGCAGGCCACCGCGCTGGCCGAGGCGAGCAGGCGGCGCCGGGCCACCGGCGGGCCCGCCGAACGCACCTTCGCCACCTTGGTCGGTCTCGAACTCCGGCCGCGCAAGCTGCGCGAGGCTGCCCTCATCTGGGCGCGGCTGACCGAAGTCAGGGGCGCCGCGGGGCGGGACGCCCTGTGGGCGCACCCGGACCTGCTGCCTACCGAAGAGGACTTCGACGACCCGGATGGCTTCGTCCGCGGCCGTCCAGAACTGGATATGTCCGCGCTCGATGAGGCGGCCAGCGCCGGCGGGGACGCGGAGCCCCCGGGCGAGGAGCCGCCGCAGGCACAGCCGCCGGACGGGCATGAGCCCGGTGGCGAGCCGCCCGGCGCGGCCCCCGGCACTTCCGGCTGACCCTGCCCGCCGGGGCGGCAGCGGCGCCGGGTGACGGCACATCCCGGCGAACCGGCCTGCCGGTGACCAGGGCACGGGGCGGCCGGCCTCTCCCGGCACGGGCCGGGGGAAGCAAAACGGCGGGATCGGCGGCACAAATTTGTTTTCCACAGGCGGTGGACAGAAGCACCGCAGTTCCGGAGTGCCTTTGGGGCCGCCAGGCGCTGGAATTCACAAGCCTTTCCCGCAGGCATCCACAGAGACGCTCCATGTCCTCCCCAGGCTATCCACAGCGTTGTCCACCGGGCCGGTTGACCACGGCCGCGGCCCCGTCCTAGCGTCACCAGCAGGTATCCCCGGGTCGCAGGCAGCCGTCACTCCGGGGAAGGGGGCGATCGGCCAGCAAGGGAACCGCCGGCCCCAGGCCGTCCGGTTCCCCCCGGGGAACCCATCCATCATCTGCCATCATTTCCCTTTACCGTGGCTCAACGCCGCCATTTCCCCGCCATCTCCTGGCCCGTTGGGCCCGTCAGTGGCTGCCGGAAGCCGGGGCCGCCGCCATTCCCTGCCGTTCCGCCCGCGGCCATCCCGGCCGGTGCGGTGGCCCGGAATGTCAGAACACCGCGACACGATTGAGCGCATGAGACCCGCCCTCAAGCCCGGCCTGCTTGCTGTCTGGCGCAACCGGGACACGGTCCAGATCGGCATCGATTCCCGCCGGGCCGTCGCCCTGACGGGAATGCGCGGGGCAGCGGTGCTGCTCGGCCTCCTGGACGGCAGCCGCGATCTTGCCCAGATCCTGGCCGCCGCCGGCGAGGCCGGCATTTCCGCGGAGGCGGCGGACCGGGTTATCACCCTGCTCGCGGTGGGAGGTGCCCTGCACGACTTCCCGGTCACCGCCTACCGCGCGATGCCGCACGGCCTCCGCACCCGGCTGGCACCCGAACTGGCCACGGCGGCCCTCGCGTACGGCGACGCGGACGGCGGCGCCCGGATTCTCGCCCGGCGCCAAGGCTCATGCGTACGGGTGGAAGGCATGAGCCGGGTCGGCTTATGCGTTGCCAGCTTCCTCACCGCTTCGGGCATCGGGGTGGTGATCAGCGCCGGGCGCCCGACCGGCACCGGGGCAGGCCCCAGCGCTCCCCCGCCGGCCGGACCTGCCGCGCTCACAGGCGCTCCCCCGCTGGCCGGTCCTCCCCCGCTCGCGGGAATGGCCGGGCCGGCCGCCACCAGCCGTCGCCCCGATCTGGTGATCCTCGCCGACATCTACCGCCGCGAGCTGCCCGAGCTCCTCAGGCGGGCGGGCGTCCCGCATCTGGCGGCGGCGGCCAGCGAGGCCATCGGCGTGGTCGGCCCGCTGGTGCTGCCGGGCAGGACGGCGTGCCTGCGGTGCCTCGACCTGACCCGGGCCGAGCGCGACCCCGCCTGGCCGCTCATCCTCGCTCAGCTCACCGGCGGCGGCTCGGATCCGCCCGCCTGCGACACGGTGCTGGCGGCGGCCGTGGCCACCCAGGCTGCCGCGCAGGCCCTCGCCTTCGTCGACCGGCCCGCGTCGGCCAGCGCTGTGACCAACGGCACGCTGGAGCTCGTCTTGCCTGATTGGCAGTGGCGGCGGCGGACCTGGACGCAGCATGATCGCTGTGGTTGTGGCAGGCAGGGTGCTTTGTGACCGACAATGTGGTTTGTGAACGATCTCCCCCGCCGAGCGATCACGCGCACGGCAAAGCTGGCAACCCTTCCCGTTGGGCTGGCCGGCCGGACCGCGTTGGGCCTGGGCAAGCGGCTGGGCGGCCGACCTGCCGAGCTCGTGGCCGCCGAAATCCAGCACCGCACGGCCGACCAGATCTTCCGCGTGCTCGGCGAGCTCAAGGGCGGCGCGATGAAGTTCGGGCAGGCCCTGTCGATCTTCGAGGCCGCCCTCCCGCCGGAGATCGCGGGCCCCTACCGGGCGACCCTGACCAAGCTGCAGGAGTCGGCTCCGCCGCTGCCCACCGGCACGGTGCACCGGGTACTCCGCGAAGACCTCGGCCCGGACTGGCGTGAGGCGTTCGCCGAGTTCAACGACAAGCCCGCCGCCGCCGCCTCGATCGGCCAGGTGCACCGCGCCCGCTGGCGGGACGGCCGTGAGGTCGCGGTGAAGATCCAGTATCCGGGCGCCGGGCGCGCACTCCTCAGCGACTTCAACCAGCTCAGCCGGGTGGCGCGGCTGTTCGCCGTGCTCATGCCCGGGCTTGAGGTGAGACCGCTGCTCGACGAGCTGCGCGCCAGGGTCGCGGAGGAACTCGACTACCACCTCGAGGCCGAGTCCCAGCACGCGTTCGCGGTCGCCTACGCCGACGACCCGGACATCTTCGTGCCCGATGTGGTGGCCGGCACCAGCCATGTCCTGATCACCGAATGGATCGACGGCACCCCGCTCTCCAAGATCATCAGCGATGGATCGCAGGAGGAGCGCGACCACGCCGGGCTGCTGTTCGCCCGCTTCCTGTTCTCCGGCCCGGCCCGGGCGGGTCTGCTCCACGCCGACCCCCATCCCGGCAACTTCCGGCTGCTGGCCGACGGGCGGCTAGGGGTGCTGGACTTCGGTGCCGTGGACCGGCTTCCCGATGGGCTGCCCCCGTTCATGGGCCGCCTGCTGCGGATCGTGCACGAGGGCTCCGACCTGGGGCCGGCCGAGCAGGAGCTGCGCGAGCAGGGGTTCATCAGGGAAGGCATCGAGTTCGACCCGGAGGCGCTGAGCATGTTCCTGGCGCCGCTGGCGGAGCCGTCCCGGGTGGAGAGGTTCAAGTTCAGCCGGGAATGGCTGCGCGGCGAGGCCACCCGGGTCGCCGATCCGCGCGCCGCCAACATCAGCCGACGGCTCAACCTGCCCCCCTCGTACGTCCTCATCCACCGGGTGTCCACCGCCGGCATGGGGGTGCTGTGCCAGCTCGAAAGCGAGGGCCCGTACCGGGCGGAAATGATCAGATGGATGCCGGGCTACTCAGACGCCGGCCAGCCAGCTGACGAACCCGCCGCCGCGGAAGTCACCGCCGCGGAAGTCACCGCCGCGGAAGTCACCGCCGCGGAAGTCACCGCCGCGGGAGTCACCGCCGGGGAACTCGTCACCGACGAGTCCGCGGCCGACGAGATCACCACAGCCGAGGAGATCACCGCAGGCAAACTGGCAGCTAGCGGGCTCACCGCCAATGGGCTCAGCCTCAACGGGCTCCCCCGCGACGGGCTCGCTGCCAAGGAGCTCACCGCCATGGAGCTCACCGCCAAAGGACTCCCCCCCAACGGGCTCACTGCCAAGGAACTCACCGTCCAGGAACTCACTGCCAACGAGCTCACCGCCGAGCAACTCATTGCCGAGGAGCTCGCCGCTGAGGAGCTCGCCTCCGGGGAGCTCACCGCTGAGGAGCTCGCCCCCGGGGAACTCACTGCTGAGGAGCTCGCCTCTGGGGAGCCAGCCGCTCAGGAGCTCGCCCCCGGGGAACTCACCGCTCAGGAGCGCGCCCCCGGGGAGCCCGCCCCCGGGGAGCCCGCCGCAGGGGAGCCCGCCGCCGGCGCGGCGGCCGGGCCCGGTGAGCCCGACCCGGTGGGGCCGGCCCGCTAGCACCGCCGTCGCCACCCGCAGCCTGGCAGGCAAGTGGCCCCGGATCGCCGCTGCTGGCGTGCGATCCAGGGCCACCGCCCCGCGTCATCCCCAGGACTCTTCGAGTTCCCTGCGTACCTGCCGGGCACGACGCTGGGCCTGCGAAAGGCGCTCCCGTGCGCGCTCCACTCGCCGGGACGCCTGCCTCAGCGCCCGGGCGCGCCGCGCGCCGCGCTCGCTCTCCGCCTGCGCCAGCATCTCCCGCTGGCGCACCTTCGCGACCTGCATGTTCATGTACACGGTTCTCACCGCCTTTCTTGGTTCCGCTAGCCGGTAGGCCGGGGCCTAGGCCGCGACCTCGGTCTTGGGTGGGCGCCCGCGCGGCCTCTTGCGGGGCACCACCGTGCCGCGCAGGAAGAGCTCGCCGCCCCATACGCCCCACGGCTCCTGACGCTCCAGGGCGCCCGTGAGGCAGGCGATCCGCACGGAGCACTCCTGGCACATGGCCTTGGCGGTCTCGACGTCCTGCGGGGACTCCGCGAAGAACAGGTCAGGTTCCTCGGTGCACGGCAGCACGGGCCTGGCGCGCGTCACCGGCACGATGACCCTGGCCGGACTCCCTACTCCTGGTACGGACTCCGTTTCCAGCCCCGTCGTGCCCGGTGCAACGGCGGTGGTGGCGGGCCAGTACATGTCGATCCCCTCTCGTCCCTCTCGTCCTTGTGGCTCTGCTTTGGCGGAGGTCGCGCGGGCCCCGGAAATACTTGAGGCCGCGGACCCGGTTCGGGTCCGCGGCCTTCTGGGGATCGAGGCCGGTCTTTCTAGACCGGATCCCAAGCCGGATGCGAACCCGATTGGTCGCCGCCATTGGCGGCGATA
>DATIXO010000325.1:0-14047 GCA_035518495.1 Streptosporangiaceae bacterium | reverse complement strand
GGCGGTCTCGCTGTCCAGCACCGTGATCAGGTCCGGGACCGAGGCGAGCAGCCTGCCGCGCTCCAGTGCCACCAGGTTCTCGTTCTGCAGCTCCAGCCGGATCAGCCGGCCCGTGTCCTCGCCGAGGCCCTCGATCACCACCGAGCCCCGCACGAAGCCCCTGACGGTGCGCCGCTCGACATCCGATATCTTGCCGCTGACCAGCCGGAACGCACCGAGCTCGGCGATCAGGGCAGCGACCGGGCTGCCGGTCGCGCCGATGGTCGACTCGCCGATCCTGATCGCCAGCGAGACCGAGTTCCGCACCGTGGCGGTGCGCGCCTGCGCCGCGGTCATCGAGAACTCGGTCGACGACGCGGCGCCGCCGAACTCCACCGCCGCCGCGCGCTCCAGCCGCTCCATCCAGGGGCCCGAGATCGCCCGGAACACGATCAGGTTGCCGCGCTCGTCGGTCACCACGGCCGGGCTCGGCGAGATGCCGGCCAGCTGCATGGTGACCTGCGGGACCTCCGGGAAGGCGCGCCCCATGCCGTCGGCGTCCACCAGTGGCAGGCCCATCCGCGCGGCCCAGGTGGCCGGCAGCAGCCCGTTCCCGCCGCCGATCTCACCGGCCATGAGCGCGGCCACCCGGCGCCCGGTCAGGAACTGCAGATACTCCCGGAGCCGTTCGCCCTCGTCCCCGTTCTCGATCTTCTCGACGCTGACCGTCGGGGCGCCGATCCCCCCGCAAGGCATGATCAGCGCGTCGTCCGGCAGCTCGTCCACGTCGACCAGTGGCGCCGGACCGAAGTCCTCGCTCGCCTGCAGGGCCTGCAGCAGGGCGTAATGGGTGTCGCCACCGCCGCCAGCGCCCAGCACCGCGCACCCGCGTGCCAGCGCCCGGAGTGTGTCAGGGCCGAGCAATCTCTTCATGGTCACCGGCATGTGGGCTGATATGAGATACAGATGTCATCTTGTGATGCACCGGATTGCTGAACTTCGCACAGGATACCTGGCAGCTTGCGCCGGGGGCGCTGTCGCCAGGGCGGCCCCATGACCTCCGCCGCTACCTCTGGTGGCCTTGCTGGCGCGCCCCGGGTGCTGACCCGGGTGCCGACGTGAGACCGGTGCGGCCGGTGGGACTCAGGCAGCGGCAGACGCGGGAACCGGCCAGTGGCGACGACGAGGATCAGGGGGGACTTACCGGCGGGAGACGCTGCCGGCGCGGTGAACCGCCGGGAGGTGCCGAAGGGCCGGACTGGCTACCGGGGCACTTCCGCCAGCAGGATCTGGTCACGAAGGTCCACGGTGCTCTTGCCGCGCACCACCTTCGGCGGGCTCGACCTGGGCCGCCGCGCATAGAGCAGGCCCGCCACCCCGCGCCACACATGCCAGTCCGGGAACTCAGGAGCATACGGCCACCAGTCGGGGGCCTTGTCTTCAGCGGCCTCCTGCCTGGTCATGGCCTCGGACATCGCTCTCCCTGGAGGACCTCGGTCTTCGGCGCGCCATCAGCCACGCCCGCTGCTAAATCCTCGTTCAATCACATATGATCCCAGGCCCCCCAGGCTGCGGTGAATGGGCAGATTGCACCGCGATAGTGACTGATGTGTGCGTTCCGCATAAGGTGGCCTCCTGACGCCATGAATAGGGTGGGGCTCCCGATGCCTACCGTTGACGAGATCCTCGCGAGCTCACCGCTGGCCGGGCTGCGCCGGGTCAGCCGGAGCGGCGGTGATCGCCAGGTCACCGTGGCCAGGCTGGCGGAGCGATTCGCCGAGCTGGATGATGCCCCGCACACGAGCCTGGTCGTGCTTTCCCGGTCCGCCTCCGCGGAGGTCACCGACTACCGCCTGGACATGGCCCTGCGCTGGGCATCGATCCACAAGGTGGCCGCTGTGGCGGCCTTCGCGGCCGAGCGCTGGCGGCCGACCGTGACCGTGACCGACATCGCTGGCCGGGCCGACATCGCGCTCGTGTCCATTCCGATGGAAACCGACCTGACCGAGCTCGTGCTGGCGATCATGCGGGAGATCGGCGGCGGCGCCGAGCGCGCGCTCGGCCGGGCCCAGCATGGACTGGACGCGGTGCTGCGCGCCGAGCAGGACGGCGCCGATCTGGACAAGATGTGCGCATCGGTCAGCCAGGCCCTGGGGACCACGGTCGAGTTCCGCCCGTTCGCGCCCGGCGACGGCAGCCTGTCCGCCCTGGGCGGTGGCCCCTCCGCGAACGGGGACACCGGCCGGCGGACGGCCGCGGCACGCGGCTGGGGCGCGGCCAGCCGGGGCGGCCCGGATGACCCGGACGGCGATGAGGTCAGCGTGCCGGTCGTGGTGGGGGAGACGCCGATCGGGCATTTCGCCGCCCCGCACGCGCTCGGCGACGCGGGCATCGGCGCCCGGCTGGTCCTGCACACCGCGGCGCTGGCCGCCGGGCGCATGCTCGACCTGGCACGGCGGGCCCGGGAGCTGCCGGTCCGCTCCCGGAGCGAGCTGCTCGCCGAGCTGCTGATGTCGGACGCGGCGATCAATGAGGACCTGCTCGAGCGAGCCAGGCAGCTGGCCATCCCGGTCGGCGGCTGGCACGTCGCGATCCGGATCGAGGCCGACGACCTGGAGGAGGCCGAGCCGGACGAGGTCCACCGGTTCGAGCTGCTGGAGGCCGCGGGACAGCTCGCGCTGCAGGCCGTGACCGCGACCGGCGGCATCTGGTACCTGTCGCGGATCGCGCGTGCGATCGTGCTCATCCGGGTGACGAGCTCCGATCCCGGCCCGCAGGCAGGTGCCCGGGCCGCCCGGTCGGCCGAGCGGGCGCTGCAGGCCATCGGCGGCAGGGCGCGGGGGCTGCGGTTCCGGGCCGGGGTGGGGTCGCCGCACGAGGGCCCGATGGGGATGCGCGCCTCGGCCGCCGAGGCACGGGGGGCGCTGCTCGCCGCCCGGTCGGCGCGCCGGCCGCCCGGCGTCGCCGCGCATGACGTGGTGGGGGTGCAGCGGATGCTCATGGAGTGGTACTCCTCGGACACCGCCCGGGCATCGGTGCGCGACCAGCTCGCCCCGCTGGAGAAGCTCGGCCCCGGCCGGGCCGAGACGGCGATCGAGACGCTCGCGGCCTACCTGGACGAGCAGGGGTCGATCGTCAAGACGGCGCAAAAGCTGCACCTGCACCGCAACGCCGTGGCCAACCGGCTGCGCGGCATCACCGATCTGCTCGACGTCGACCTCGACGACCCCGATCAGCGGCTGGCGCTGCAGCTCGCCTGCCGGGCGCGGCTACTGGCCTAACGGCGGGCGTGAGCGCAGCACCGCGAGCGTGGCCAGGCAGGCGCCGGCCAGCAGCGTGTACGGCAGCAGGTCCGTGGTCGCCTGGGCGAGCACCCCGCCCGCCGCCGCGCCCGCGCCCTGCCCGCTCGCCCAGGCGAGGTTGGACAGCCCGAACGCGAGCCCCTGGTTCAGCCGCAGGCGGTCCGCGCCCGCGCTCAGCAGCGCCGCCGCTGGCGTGTAGAGCGTGCCGAACGACGGCATCCCCACGATCAGCAGCACCACCAGCAGCGCCGCCGGTGCCAGCAGCGGCGCCAGCAGGCTGACCGCCACCGCCACCGCCAGCGACAGCCGGACCGGTGTCAGTGCGCCACGGCGGTCCGACAGCCGCCCCGCCAGCGGCGAGAGCGCCGCCTCCACGGCGGCCGCCGCCAGGAAGGTCGCCCCGATGACCAGCGCGGAGGCGCCCAGCGAGTCCAGCCGCAACGGCGCGAGGACATCCAGCACCCCGAAGGCCAGCCCCGCGAGTGTGGTGAGCCACATGCCGGTACCGACCTGCCGGTCGCGCATGGCGGGCCATGCGGCGCTCAGCCCCTGCGGCGGCGAGTCGTGCGGCCCGGGCACGAGGAGGGCCACCGTCATCAGGGCCGCGCCAGCGACGGCCGCGCCCGAGAACGTGGGACCGGTTCCCACCTGGTCGGCGATCACCCCGGCGAGCGGGCCCAGCAGCGCCCCGGCGACCGCGGCGCCGATCGCGGTGCCCAGCAGCTCACCCCGCCGCCCGGCGGGCACGGCCGTCGCCAGCCAGGCCAGGCCCGCGGCCCAGGTGCACGCCCCGCCCAGGCCCTGGACGAACCGGGCGGCGACCAGCACGGCCGGGCTCGAGGCCCAGCCGAAGACCAGCGCCGACGCGCTCATCAGCGCCAGGCCCATGAGCACCACCAGCCTGGACCCCAGCCGGGAGGCGAGCAGCCCGCCCGGCAGCGCGCCGATCAGCGTGCCGAGGGGGTAGGCGGCGACCAGCACCCCCGCCCCGGCCTTGGTGAGCCCGGTCGCCGCCACGTAGTGGGGCAGCAGCGGCGTCAGCGCCGTGAAGAACAGGGTGTCGACCAGCACCAGCACGCACACGAAGACGACGAGCGCGCGCACCGGCGTGGTCAGTCTCGCCGGGGCCCGCGCCATGCCGTCTCCGTCCAGCTGAACCGCTCCCATGCCCCGGCTGCCCGCGGCGCTGGGCGCGCGGGCCGTCCGCCTACATTCTCATATCCGCCCGCGCCGGCCTGAACGGGCGGTCAGCCATCGCGCGGCCGTACCGTTGGGCCCGTGCACGACCACGACCCGGCGGAGGCGGCCGAGCATGCCCGGCTGCTCAGCTTCGTCCGGGCCCACGCGTTCGGCGAGGGCGGCGGGGGAACGCCAGCGCCGTGACAGGGGAGGCGTCAGGGCCCAGCGCCCCCGCCGCCCGCTGGGCCATCGGCCGCCCGCCGCGCTGGCGTGGCGGCGAAGCGGCCGGGCCGGTAGGGCGCGAGTTCGGCGGCTGCCGTGCCGCTGACGAGCTCGGCGGTGATGAGCCGGGCCAGGTACGCGGCGAGGGTCACGCCGCTGTGTGTCACCGCCAGGTACAGGCCGTCGGCGCCGGGGACCGGCCCGGCGATGGACCGGCCGTCGGCCGGCATCGGGCGCACACACACCCGGTACCCGGCGACGCGCGCGTCCTGCAGCCCGTGCACCACGCGGCGCGCCCGGCGCAGCAGTTCTCCCGCCCAGCGCCGCAGCTCCGCCTCGGGGGTGTGCAGATCCACCGCCGCGTCCGGGGCTTCCAGCTGCACCAGCCCGCCGGTGTGAGGCCGCAGGTACACCTGCGGTGCGTGCACCACCCGCGCCGGGCCCGGCGGCGCCACCGGCCCTGCCCGCACCACCAGTCCCGGCGCTGGCGCACCCGGCGCCGCCCACGGGACGAGCGGCACCGGGCAGCCCGCGCCCGCCAGCGCGGCCAGCTCAGGAACCCAGCGCCCCGCGCAGCACACCACCATGTCGGCCGCTACCGTCTGGCCGGCGGCGGTCCGCACCGCCCGCACCGCGCCACCGGCGGTGTCCCAGCCGGTCACCCGGCCCCGCTCACCGGTCAGCACCGTGGCCCCGTGCCGGGCCGCGCGCGCCAGCATCACGCTGACCAGCGGCCGGGTGAGCAGATAGCCCTCGCCGGGGAACCATCCGGCCTCGGCCACCGATCGCGGCAGCCGCAGCGACGGCTCGAGCCCGGCCGCCTCGGCGGGGCCGACCAGAGCGGCCGGGTAGCGCCATCCGGCGAGCCTGCGCACCCGCGCGCTGAGCAGTGCCCGTCCGGCCTCGTCCTCCGCCCACTCGATGTTCCCGGCGGGCCGGTACCACGCCGCGCCGCCAGAGCCCGCCGCCAGCGCGGCCCACGCCCGCATCCCGGCGTGGTTGAGCTCGTGATATGCGCGGGGTGCCTTGTCGTTGGAGTTCAGCCAGGCAAAGCTCCACCGGGTGGCGGCGCTGGCCGGCTCGGCCTGCTCCAGCAGCGTCACCCCGGCGCCCGCCTCGGCCAGCCGGGCCGCTACGCACGCGCCGAGCACCCCGGCGCCGATCACCGCGTACCTGCGCGGCCGCGCGTCATCACCAGCCATGCGGACCACCCCGACCGCCTTCTACGGTATGACAGGAGGTGAGGCCGGGCCGATGAGGGTGAGCAGGCTGGCTGCGCTGGCCGGGGTCGCGGGCCCGGTGCTGTTCACCGTGGCGTGGGTGGCCGGCTCGCTGCGCCAGGCCGGTCACTGTCCGGCCGGGATCCAGCTGAGCGGCCTGGCCGCGGAGGATGCCAGGGACCCGCAGATCATGATCAGCGGGTTCGTGGTGCTGGGCGTGTGCTCGATCGGGTTCGGGGCCGCCCTCGCCCGGGTGACCCCGCCCCGGTCGGCCGGGCCGTGGCTGGTCGTGGTGGCGGGCGCGGCGGCCGTTGCCGCGGGCGTGTTCCGGCGCGACCACATGCTGCTGACCGGCCCGGGTTTCACCGGCGAGTCCTGGCACAACCAGGTGCACGACCTGGCCAGCGGCGTCGCGTACGGGGCGATGCTCGCGGCGCCGCTGCTGCTCGGGCGGCGCTTCCGCGCCGACCCGCGCTGGGCGGCCATCGGCCGCCCGGTCCAGGTGCTCGCGCTGGCCAGCGGCGTGGCCCTGGCGGTCTTCGCGTCCCGGGTGGTGGAGCCGTGGAACGGCGTCCTGCAGCGTTCCGCGGTCACGCTGGCGCTCGCCGCCGAGGTGGTCATCGCGCTGCGGATGCTGACCCTGCCGCCCCGCCCTGACCCGCCGGCCGCCCGCGACGAGGCTGGCAGCGCGGTGAGCGCGCACCGGCGCGGCAGCCCCGGCCGCGAAGGCCGGCAGCGCCGGGCGTGGCCGGGGCAGCGGGGTGGATGGCACTTTCGTTGAGCGTTACTCGACCCGGTCCAGGGCTGGCTCCGGGTGCTCGCCCAGGTACTCCACCCAGGCCCGTTTCACGCACGGGTAGTGCGTGGAGGCCTCGACCAGGTCCATGAAGTTGGTGATGTTGGTGTCGAACCGCCGCTGCAGTTCGGAATCCGCGATCCGCCCGTCCGCAGTGAACGCCCGGTGCGCCTGGGCCAGCGAGAACATGTCCGGGTACAGCCGCGCGCCCAGATGCTCCAGCGGTACCCGCAGCGCCCACAGGCCGCGGTTCCCGCCCGACATCGACGGCGATGCGGACATCAGCAGCCCGTGGCGCTCGTTGAACGGCTGCGGCTGGAAACGGGACACCCAGTCGATGGCGTTCTTCAGCACCCCGGGCATCGAGGCGTTGTACTCGGGCGACGCCACCACGAACGCGTGGCAGGCCGCCAGCCGCCGCCGGAACTCCTCGGCGCCCGGCGGGAATCCCTCCACCTGCTGGACGTCCTGGTCGTAGGACGGGGCGTCGAAGTCGCGCATGCTCGCGACGTCGACCTCCCCGCCGCCCGCCTCGATGGCCGCGGCCGCCAGGCTGGCCAGCGTCGTGTTGAGCGCGTCGCGGCGCAGGGACGCGGAGAAGACCAGGAACCGGACAGGCTCACGGAGCCGGCCGCCGGGCATCACCGGGCTGCCGCTCGGGTGGCCGACGCCGCCAGCCGCGCTGGCCGGGCCAGCGTCTGGTAGACCACGCAGTAGCGCTCGGTCAGCCGCAGCAGCGTCGCGAGCTGCTCGTCGCTGGCGCCGGTGTCGAGCTGGAAGGTCAGCCGGATGGCGGTGAACCCGACCGGCGCGTCCTTGCTCACTGCCAGCGTGCCGCGGAAATCCAGGTCGCCTTCGGCGTGCACGGTGCCGCCGGCGACGTCGATCCCCAGCGAGGTGGCCACCGCCCGCAGCGTGACGCCCGCACAGGCGACGAGCGCCTGCAGGAGCATGTCCCCGGAGCAGGCCAGCGAGCCGTCCCCGCCGCTGGCCGGGTGCAGGCCCGCCACCGCCAGCGCCCGGCCGGTCGCCACCGAGCAGCTGATGCCCTCCTCACCGAGCTCACCATCGGCCCGCAGGGTGATGCAGGCCGCCTGCGGATCGTCGCGGTAGGCGTCTTTGAGCGGTTGCTGCACGGCGCGCAGGGCTGTGCTGTCCACGGCCGCCTCCCATGGTCGCGGTGGTAGGGCCCAGCCGCCGGCCTCCCGGCCCGGCTGCTGGCGTCCAGGCTCGCACCGGCCCGCACGCCTGTCCACCGGGGGGCACCCAGGCCGCCGCGGCGGCTGGCCGGAGGCGGCGCCGGGCGTGGTTCAATGGGGCGTTCCGTGCGCTTCGGCCAGGAGCAGCTGATGACCAACCGTGGGCGCGGTGACATCCGGCGGCTGGCGGCCGCGTCGGCGATCTCCGGCACGGGCGACTGGGCCGCCACGACCGCGCTCTCGCTGGCGGTCTATGCGAAGACCGGCTCAGCCGTCTGGCTGTCGCTGGCCTTCCTGCTCACGCGCATCCCGTCCGCGCTGGTGGCCCCGCTGTCCGGCATCATGGCGGACCGGCTCGACCGCCGCCGCATCATGATCGGGTGTGACCTGCTCGGGGCGGCGGCATATGCGGGCATGGCCGTCACCGGCGCGCCGCTGCCGCTGATCGTGCTCGGCTCGCTCGCCGCGCTGCTGCATGCGCCGTTCGGCCCGGCCGCTCGCGCGGCCGTCCCGAACCTGGCCGGGGCGGCGGAGCTGTCCTGGGCCAATGGCACGCTGAGCGCAGCCTCCAACGTGGGGCAGCTGGCGGGCCCGGCCCTCGGCGGAGTCCTGTACGCCGCGGTCGGTGCGGGGCCCGCGTTCTGGGCCAATGCCGCCTCGTTCGCGGTCTCGGCGGCCTTCATCACCGCGGTGCGCGGGCGGTTCCGCGGCGAGACGCCCCGGCCCGCCACGGCCGGGGAGAGCGGGGTGTGGGCCGGCGTGCGCTTCCTGCGGCAGCACGGGACCCTGCTGACCATCACCATCGTCGGTGCCATCACGTTCATGGCGACCGAGATCGCCGCAGTGGCCGACCTGCCGCTGATCCACCACTTCGGCGTGGGCGGCGTCGGGTACGGGACCATGAACGTGGCATGGGGAGCGGGCGGGCTGGCCGGCTCGCTGGTGGCGGCGCGGGTCGTGACCCGGGCCACCGAGCCCGCGGCGGGCGTGCTCGGCTGCCTGGTGTTCGGCGCCTTCGTGGCGGCCGTCGGCCTTGCCCCGTGGTTCGCGCTCATCCCGCTCTTCACGCTGCTGTTCGCCGTCAGCGACTCGTTCGCCTTTGTCGGCTTCAACGGGATCTACCAGCGCCGGACCCCGGACGCGATCCGCGGCCGGGTGTTCGCCGCGGTCGGCGCCATCATGACGTTCGCCACGGCCGCGAGCTTCGCCTTCGCGGGCTTCCTCGTCGATGCGGTGGGCTGGCGCCCGGTCTACCTCGTGGGCGGCCTGGTGGATGCCGCGTGCGCGGTGGCGATGGCCGTGAGCCTGCGGTGGTCCCCCTGGCGGGTCCGGCCCTGACCGCCGATGCCACCCGCCGCGGTCGTCGTCAACCGCACCCTGGTCCGCGACCTGGGCCGGTTCCGCCGCCGGTGCCGGGCGGCCGCGGCGCCGGGCGGCTGGCAGCCGTCCTTCCTGGAGACCACCCGGGACGAGCGGGGGCTTGGGCTGGCGCGCGGTGCGGTTGCCAGCGGCGCCGAGCTGATCGTGGCGGCCGGCGGCGACGGCACGGTCCGCGCCTGTGTGCAGGCCCTGGCGGGCACGCAGGTCCCGCTGGCGATCGTGCCGCTGGGAACGGCGAACCTGGTGGCGAGGGCGCTCGGCGTGCCGCGCGGGACCGGCGCCGCGCTGGCCGCCGCGTTCGGCGGGCATGAGCGCCGGATCGACCTGGCCGCCGCCGGCCCCGCCTGGCCGGTCAGCGGCACCGGGACGCTGGCCTTCGGCGCCATGGCGGGCATCGGGCTGGACGCCCAGGTCGTCGCCGCGACGCCGCGCCTGCTCAAGAGGCGGGCCGGCTGGCTCGCGTACGCCGTGGCCGGTGCCGCGCATCTGCCCGGACGGGGCGCGTGGTTCATGGTGCGCCTCGACGGGGGCGAGCCACTGGCCAGGCAGGCCCGCTGCGTGGTTGTCGGCAACGCCGGGCTGCTGCCGGGCGGGTTCACCCTGCTGCCGCGCGCACGGCTGGACGACGGCCTGCTCGACGTGGGGATCCTCGCGCCCTCGGGCCCGGCCGGCTGGCTGCGGGTGGCGCGCCAGGTGGTGACCGGGAGCGGCCGTGACGGCCCGGAGCTGGAAAGCCACCAGGCACGACGGGTCGAGATAACGGCCGCAACGCTGCTGCCGCGGGAGGTCGATGGTGAAGTGATCGCCCCGGGACGCTCGCTCTGCGTCACGCTGCTCCGGCGCGCGCTGACCGTGCGCGTCCCATCTCCGGGTGGCTGACCAGGGCCCCGTCGTTAGCCTCCGGCACCTGGAGAGGGCACCATTAGGGGGACCACGCGAGGAGTTCAGGACAACGGAGTGGGTGGTATGCGGCTGCGGGCGGGTGTGGCAATCGATCTTGGCACGGTGAACACGCTGGTCTACGTCGCCGGGCGGGGGCTCGTGATCGATGAGCCTTCCGCGATCGCCATTGACCAGGCGACCGGCGCGGTGAACGCGGTGGGGGAGGCCGCGGACATGCTGGCCGGCAAGGAGCCGCAGGGTATCGACGTCATCCATCCCCTGCGGGACGGGGTCGTCGCCGACCTGGACGCGTCCGTCGCCATGCTGCAGGGGTTCCTGCGCCGGGCCGGCCTGCGCCGCGGCCTGCTGCGGCCGTCGGCCGTGATCTGTGTCCCCGGCGGGGCCACCTGGGTCGAGCAGCGGTCCCTGGCGGTGGCCGCCGCGGCGGTCAAGCCCCGGTGCAACGTCAGGCTGGTCGAGGAGCCGGTCGCCGCCGCCGCCGGGTCGGGCCTCGGCCCGGCCGACGGGTCCGGCGCGTTCATCGTCGACATCGGCGGCGGCACCACCGAGGTCGCCGTGGTGACCGGCGGCTACCTGGTGCGCGCCCAGTCGCTGCGGCTGGGCGGCAACGCCATGGACGAGGCGATCGTGAACGCCGTGAAGGCCGACCTCGGCCTGCTCATCGGCCGCAACGCCGCCCGGAACCTGAAGATGAACCTCGGCCTCACCGATGCCGGGACCGGATGGGTGGAAACCGTCGGTGTGGATACGGCGAGCCGGAACCCCCGCGTCGAGCACGTGCCGGCCCGGCTGGTGGCCGGCGCGCTGGAGCACCTGGTCGCGATGATCGTGTCGTCGGTGCGCGAGATGCTGTCCGACATCCCGCCGAACCTCGCCGAGGACGTGGTGCGCGGCAAGATCCGCCTGGCGGGCGGCGGGGCGCTGCTGCCGGGCCTGGCCAGCCGGATCGAGGCGGCCACCAGCATCCCGGTCCTGGTCGTGGACGACCCGCTGCGGTGCGTGCTGCGGGGGGCCGCCGAGATCCTCGAGCACGGCGGGGGCCGGTCACCCGCTGGCGCCTCCTGAAGGGTGCCAGGCTGCGGCTCAGCGGCGGCCGCGGCGCCACTGCGGCTTGCGCTTGCCGAGGAACGCCCGCATGAATTCCTTCGCGTCCGGCAGCTGGCTGGTCGCGGCCATCACCTCGATGGCGTAGGCGTAGGCCTTCGGCTGGTCGAGATCGATCTGGGCGTACAGCGCCTGCTTGCCGATGCCCTTGCTCTCCGCAGACCCCCGGGTGACACGTTCCAGCAGGTCCGCTGTGGCGGAATCCAGCTGCGCGGCCGGGACCACCCGGTTGACCAGGCCCCAGTCCAGCGCGGTCCGCGCGTCGATGACGTCGCCCGACAGGGCCAGCTCCATGGCCCGCTTCCGGCCGACATTGCGGGCCACGGCCACCATCGGGGTGTGGCAGAACCAGCCGCCCCGGCCACCCGGAGTGGCGAAGCCAGCCTCCTCGCTGGCCACGGCGAGGTCGGCGCTCGCGACCAGCTGGCAGCCGGCCGCGGTGGCCAGGCCGTGCACCCGCGCCACCACCGGCTGGGGAACCTGCTGGATGAGCGTCATCAGCTCGGTGCAGGTCGCGAGCAGCGAGCGGATCGCCGCGAGATCGCCGTCCACCACCTCGGCCAGGTCATGACCGGCGCTGAACACCGGGCCGTTGCCCGCCAGCACGATGCCCAGCGCGTCGCCGTCCCCCAGCTGGCGCAGCGCCGTGATCAGCTCCTGCATGTGTGCCCGGGACAGGGCGTTGCGCCGCTCGGGCCGGTTCATGGTGACGGTGGCGAAGTCGCCCGACCGCTCGACCAGGATGTGCTCGAATCCCATCGCGGCCTCCTCTTTCCCCTCGCAGCCTACGCTGGCGGCGAGGCCGGGCCGGCTAGGGAATCTGGGTGGTGAGCAGGTCCAGGGCGGACGCCTGCGAGGGCAGGGTGGGCGCGAGGAACGGCCCGGTCCAGCTGATGCCGAACGTGGCGCCCTGCCGGTCGTCGGCCCACGCGGCCACCGCGTTCCTGCGCATGTACCGCTGGTATCCGGCGCCGCCAACGCGGTCGTACAGCAGCTTCAGGTTCTGCATGAAGATGCCCTTGAACATCGGCGCGTCGCGCCCGCACTGGAGCGGGGCGCACGGCTCGCGCAGGATGCCCCCCGGGCTGAGGATGGGGCTGCGGATGACCGCGTGCGCCACCTTGCCGGCCGTGACCAGGAACGACTTGTGGCCGGTCAGGGTGGCCAGGGAGACCATGGCGCCGACGAGCATCCCCTGGTTGTAGGTCCAGGTCTGCGAGCTCAGGTTCGGCCGGCAGTCCGGCGCCAGCCCATCAACGACCAGGCCGGAACGGGTGAGCATGCCGCTGGCCGAGAACCACGCCCAGTCCCTGAGCGCCCAGCGCGCATACCAGGTATCGCCCGGCGTCGCCTCGTGCAGCAGCACCGCGGCCTGCATGAACTCCTCGTTGGTGATGGCGTTCTTGTACCGCCGGTGCTGGTTCCACACCACCCCGCCACCGCAGACCCGGGTCCAGCCCCTGGACATGGTCGCGAACAGCCTCCTCGCCTCGCGGATGTAGGTGGTGTCGCCGGTCAGGTCGTAGGCCTTGATCCAGGTCAGCACCCACCAGCCCATGTCGTCGTAGAAGCCGGTGTGGTACGCGCCGCCGGCGAAGTGCCCCCGGTAGATGGCGCTCAGGTCGCTGAGATAGGCCCGTGACCCGGTCGCGCGCATGAAGCCGATGGTCGCCGAGAGCGAGCTCGCGGCCTGCCACGAATGCGAGTGGAGGTAGGCGTTGCCGGCCTTGCGCTGCAGCTGCGTGACTGCCACCGCGGCCTCGGCGGCGAACCGGCCGGGCCCGGCGGGGATGTGGATCGGGATGGGTGCGAGCCTGGCCGGGGCCGCCGGGTGGCCGTCCACGGACTTGAGGTAACCGGCGCCGATGACCGCCAGCACGGCGACGATGACGACCACCCTGGCGGCTCTGGCGCCCGCCCGCCAGCGGTGGCGGCCGCTGCCTGCTGCCCGGTTCGTCGAGTCCGACATGCATCCTGTCTTCGCCGCAAGCCTGCGCGGAAACCCAGCTGGGGAGCGCCAGGGCGCGTTCCGCGGCGGCCGGCGGGAGCTGGGACCCGGTGCCGGACCACAGCCGAATTCTACGGACCGGGCCGGGTGTGCCAGATGAACATCGCGATCCCGGCCGGCGCGCGGCCGGGATCAGCGGCATGGTGCGCCCCGCGGCACCGCGTGCCCTACCCTGTGCCCTGGACATGTCAGCTGCCGCGTTCCGCGCCGCCGGGGGATAGATGACCAGCTCTGCCAGGGATCGCCAGGGGCGGCGGGCGCACTGGGCCCGGCGGGCGCCGTCCGCCCGGCCGGTACCGCGGGTCCGCCTGCCCGGGCGGTCGTCGCTGCACGCGGTCCCCCCGCTGGCCGTGGCCCTCGCCACGCTGGCGCTCATCTCCTGCGCGGCCGCGGGCAGCCGGCCGGGCGCGGCCGGGCAGCCGGGCGGGCAGTCGTCCCCGGGCGGGCGGTCGTCCCCACGCGGGCAGCCTGCCACGGACGGGTCCGGCCAGGCGGCCTCGCAGCCGGCCGTGCCGAGCCCGCGGGCGCTGCCGCCGCTCACGCTGGCGCAGATGGCCGGCCAGCGGGTGATCTACAGCTACGCCGGGCTCAATCCGCCGGCCGCGCTGCTGCGTTGGATCTCCCACGGCGAGGTCGGCGGGGTCATCTTCTTCGGCGCCAACATCTCCAGCCGTGCCCAGATCGCCGGCGTGATCTCTGAGCTCGACAAGGCCAACGCCAGCGCGTCCAACCCGCTGCGCGCGGTGCCGCTGCTG
>DATIXO010000324.1:0-3342 GCA_035518495.1 Streptosporangiaceae bacterium | reverse complement strand
GCCGCGCAGGTCAGCGCCCGAAGCGTGCGGCGGCTCGTACCAGGTGATAAGGCAGCCCGGCGCCTCGCAGCGGACGCGCGTGTGACCGGGTCCGCCGGCGCACGGGCACGGGGGTCCAGCCGGCCGTTACCCGGCCAGGGGCCCCACGGATGCGCAGCCCAGCACTCGGCCGGCCACGTCCACCACACCGACGGCGGCCGTCAGCCATGCAAGCCATTAGAACACGCAGACGATAAACGCCAACTAACGGGGGGCGGCAAGGTTCCGGCATTCGGCGTGCTCGCCGCGGGGCCGTTCTCGTTACGTCGCTTAGTTACGTTGTTTAGTTGCGTAATAAGTTTTCGGCTTGATACGAAAACGAAACTCTATAGACTTGCGTCACGACCCAGCGAAACGCTCCGGAGGACGCGATGACCGAGCAGACCAGCACCTTGACCTGCAAGTACCCCGGCTGCGAGGCGCCGCCCGAGCGGACGGCAGGACCGGGCCGGCCCGCCGAATACTGCGCCGATCCCGGCCACAACAAGGTGTCCGCGTGGCGGGAGCGGCGGCGGCTGGCTGACGCCGGGCGCGGCGTGACGCCAGCCGAGGCCGAGGCGGAGCAGCCCGTCACCATGGCGCGGATCAGCGGCGCCGAGATGCTGCGGCAGATGCGCGACCTGGCGGGCACGCTCGCCGGGGTTGCTGACCGGCTGACCGGCACGGTGGCTGCCCTCGGCGACCCGACCGCCGCCGAGGCCGAGGTCGAGGCCATGCGCACCGCAGCCGAGCAGCGCGCAGCGACCGCCGAGGCTGCCCGCGCCGACGCCGAGCTGCGGGCCGCAGCCGCCAGCCAGATGCGCGCCGCTGCCGACGAGGCGGCCGAGGAGATGAGCGGGCAGCTGGCCACCGAGCAGGCCCGCGCCCGCGACGCGCACGACCAGCTGGCCGCGGCCATCGCGGCGCACGCCGCCGAGACCGAGCGCATCCGCGCCGACGCTCAGGCCCGCGCCGCCGCTGCCGCCGCCGGCCGGGACACCGCTGTCAGCGAGGCCGAGGCAGCCAAGAGGGCCGCCATCGAGGCCGCGGAAGCCTCCGCGGCCGAGGCGATCGCCCGCGCCCAGACCGACGCCCGGGCCCTCGTCCGCGCCGCCGAGGACGCCCGCGGCCAGGCAGTCACCGAGGTAGACCTGCGCCGGCAGCAGGCACAGCAGGCTGACCAGCGGACGGCAGCAGCCGAGGCCCGCGCCGAGGACGCCCGGGCCGAGACCGCACGCGCCCGCGAAGATGCGGCCCGCGACCTGGACCGGGTGCGCGCCGACGCGGAGCGGGAACGCGAGCAGATCACCGCGCGGCTCGCCGACGCCGCCGACCGCGAGCGCGGCGCACAGCAGCGCCTTGCCGAGCAGGCCGCCGCGCACGCCGCCGACCTGGAGCAGGCCCGGGCCGACGCTGCCCGCGAGCGGGACGAGCTGCGCGAGGCACTGGAGGCTCGCGCCCGGACGCTGGAGGAATCCCGCGCCGAGCTGCGCGCCCGCGCCGAGCGGGCCGAGCGCGAACTCGACCAGGCGCGAGCCGAGCTGGACCGCCTGCGCCACGGCGGCGAAGATCAAGGCGACGCCGGGAAGCCCGCTCCCCGGGCGGCCAGCCGCCGCCGGGGCAGGCAGGAGCCGTAGGCAGTAAACCGGCCTGCCGCGGCGGCTCAGGACGAAGGGATCCGGCGGGAACCAGACGGCCGGGTCCTCTCGGTGCATCGCCCATCCGGCCCAAGCCATCGGGGCGCGCCGGCGGCATGCCACCCCCGCGTCTGATCGCGCGGGGGAGACGGATGCATGGGACATGGGCGTCCGGGCCTACCGTGACGACGCCGGGGGGCCACGGGTAGCCCAGCCCAGCACATAGGCGGCCACTTCCGGTTCCGTCGCCCAGCCCCCGCAGCAGCCTCCACATCCGGCTATCGGAACAACTGAGTACCGGCCTGGATTGATCAGTCCCACCTGGGGACGTGCCGCCACGTCGGCGAGAACCGGGCGCGCCAGGAGCGGTCACCGCTTTCTCGCCCGTCCTGCCGAAAGTACCGGCCGGGACCTGGCCGGACCCCCGGCTTACGGCCGCTCTGCCGCGGGGAGGGTTGGCGCAGGAGCCGGGGTGCGTGGTGAAGGCGAGGGCCTGCCGGAATTGCCGGGCGGCGGCACTGGCGGATCGTTAGAGGAGACCGAGGATGCTGCAGTAGAGGGATGCCTCGTAGCATTCTGGCTCACCGGCGGCCTCGAGCTCGGCGAGGAGCATGGCGGCGATAGCACGGGGGAGCGGCCGGTCAGGGTGGCCGCTGAGATGCCAGCGGCCTGGCCGCCCCGAGCCGCAGCGGCCGTCGCAGCGCCGGGCCATCGCGCAGGTCATCGTGCTGATGATCGTGTCGGCGCCGATGGTCAGGGCCATGGCCGCACGGTACCCTGAGCGTCCGACAGTCTGCTGCGCCCGTCAACCGCCCTCTGGCCCAGCGCGCGACGGGCCATTTCCGCGAGGTCCGGCAGGCGGCCGGGGCTCGGCGCGGGCTATCCGGAGCGCTACCGTTAGGTAAAGGACCGGGACCGGCGGGCAATGTCCCGTGCCGGGAAGGGACCGTCATGGATCCGATCGTGCTCGCGTTCGGGACGGCGCTGGTCGGGGCGATCGCTACCAGCACCTGGCAGCAGGTCCGCGAGTCGGTCACTGGCTTATGGCACCGCGTGCACCCGCAGCAGAAGGACGCCATCGGGGCCGAGCTGGACGAGCTGCGGGAGCAGATCCTGCTGGCACGCCGCGACGGTGACACCGACACCGAGAAGGCCCTTGAATCGGCCTGGCAGCTGAAGCTGCAGCAGCTGCTGCACGCCGACCCCGCCCTGGCCGCCGAGCTGCGGCGCGTCCTGGATGAGGTCCTGACCCCCGCGCTCACCCCGGCCGAGCAGACCCGGATCGGGAACATCATCATGACCGGCAGTTCCCACGACTCCAGCACGTTCACCCAGATCGGCACCCAGACCAACTACAACCGGACATGACCCATGCCCCGCGGGGGACATCACCGGACGACCCCGGTGGCGGTCCCCGGATCGAGATGCGCGGCGAAGCCCGCGACTCCAGCACGTTCACCCAGATCGGCAGCCAGATCAACCAGCCGCCGCCGCTGCCCGCGGAGGCGTTCCGGCCATGGGCGGAGCTGGCCGTCCCGCCGGGCACGGGGAACCTGCCGGCCCGGCCGGGGCTGTTCGTGGGCCGGGCCGGGGAGCTGGCCCGGCTGGATGCGGCCCTGGCCGGGCCGGGCGGGGTGGTGGTGCAGGCCGTGCACGGCCTGGGCGGGATCGGCAAGAGCACCCTGGC
>DATIXO010000323.1:0-3230 GCA_035518495.1 Streptosporangiaceae bacterium | reverse complement strand
GCGTTAGCGGCCAGCCTGGCGATGTTGGCGTCGTAGGTTTCCAGGGAGATGTAGCCGGGATGATGGCCCGGGATCATCACGGCCCACTGGTCGCGGGGCAGCCGCCGCTGCCGGGTGATCACGGTCCCGCCGGCGTCAAGGTGCTTTTCGGTCTTGCTGCGCCCGTAGGCGAAGGCCCCGGCATAGCCGGGATGGATCAAGATGTCATGCACGGCCGGGTAGCCGGCCTGCGCCCAGGTGATCTTCCCGGTGCGGATGTCGCGGCGGGGCAGCCGCAGGCCGTCGGCGCGGAGGCTGACCACCACCTGCCGGGCCGAGCCGAGCTGGTCAAAGCGGCGGAAAACGCACGTGACCGCTTCGCGGACCGCCTCGTCGGGCGTGATGATCACGTGGTCACCGTCGTCGTAGTCCAGCCCGGCGGGCAGCGTCAGCCGCAGCTCGCCGCGGGCAGCCTTGGCGCGCAGTCCCTCGGTCATCCGTGACCGCAGCAGGTGCAGTTCCGCCTCCGACAGGGTCCCCTTGAGGCCCAGGACGAGGCGGTCGTTATAGCCGGCGGGATGGTAGACGCCGTCGGCGTCGGCGATCAGCGTGTCGGTCAGCGCGCACAGATCCAGGAGCCGGTACCAGTCGGCGTTGTTGCGGGCCAGCCGCGAGGATTCCAGCGACAGCACGATCCCGGCCTTGCCCAGGCCGACATCGGCGACCAGGTCGGAAAACCCTTTACGGCCCTGGGCAGAAGCGCCCGAACGGCCCAGGTCATCATCGACCACCACGATCTGGTGCTCCGCCCAGCCCAGCTGCCGGGCACGCCCGGCCAGATCGTACTGCCGGAGCAGGCTCTCGGTGTTACGGACCGTCTGGACCAGCGTCGACTGGCGGACGTAAATGTAAGCATCGCGCCGCAGGTGGGCGGCGGCCGGCTCAGCCATCGTCCCGCACCGCCCCGTCGTCCTGGCCTGCATCGTCGCCGGCCAGCACGCCAGCGGCGATCATGGCCGCGAGCAGGCGCAGCACCCGTGCCCGGGCCGCATCGGGCATCTGGTTCCATACCCGCTCCCGGTCGCGGCCCTGACCGCGACCTGGCCAGGGGATATCCAGCGTCAGCTGGCGGGCAGGCGCTATTGTCATGACACGCACGTAGGTTCCCTCTTTCCTGATCATGAGCGTGACCTGGGACGAGGCGAACTTACGTGCGTGCTGGCCGCCGGGCAGGAGATTTCCCCGTCCCGGTATCAAAGCGGCGCAGCGGTGGCGGTGATGTGCTGGCCGGCCGCACCGGACGGCACGGCGATGCCGCTTTCCCCGCACCGGCCCGCATGCATCCTTCCCGGTGCTCATGACGTGTTCCCGGCCGTGCCGCGGGCACGGGCCCGCCGGGCCGCCGGCCCAGCGGGCCGGCCATCTTCGCCGCCGGCTCCGGCCAGGACTGCGAGGAGGCCGTCATGGCGCTCGCGCTCGGCGTCCAGGCGCTGCTCGGCCCGCAGGGCACGGTCACCCTCGGCTGCGGCGAGCTGCTCCGCCGCCTGCAGCCGGGCCTGATACTGCCCGGCTAGCGCATCCCGCTCCCGGGCCGCGTCCTCGCGGGCCTGCCGGGCCTGCTCCCGGACGCCGGCTTCACCCTGCCGGACCCGGGCCAGCTCAGCCTCGGCAGCACGAACCGCCGCCGCGGCCCGCTCACCAGCCTGATCGCGTTCCGTCCGTGCGGTCTCGGCGATCCCGGCGGCCTCGGCGGCCAGCCGGTCCGCGCGGCCCGCGGCGGCCTCCGCGTCAGCACGGGCACGGGCGACCTCCTCAGCCAGCTCGCGGCGCGCCCGGGCGGTCTCCTCACGAGCTCGGCAGGCCTCAGCTTCGGCGGCTTCCCGGCCGCGATCAGCGGCCTCCGCCGCTTCCAGCGCCGCGAGCATGTCCTCTTCGGCCTCGGCGGCACGTGCCTCGGCGGTGACCGCCCGCGCCTCGGCGCGGCGCCGGGCCGCTTCGGCCTCCGCCAGCTGCGCGGCCACTACTTCAGGATCCAGCGCCGCGACCTGCCCGCGCGCCAGCGTGACCACAGACCCCGCCTGCCTGATCAGCGCCTCCAGCGCGCCGAGCGGATCCGCGGCCTGCCCCGATGACACCGCGCCCCCGTCACCGCCCGGTGACCGCGCGGCGTTGTGGAAACGACGCGAGCACCCGTCACCGCAGAACACGCGGGTCCGGCCGCGCCCGGACACCGGAACCAGGTTCCCGCAGCCAGGCCGCTTGCAACGACGCTGACCGGGATCCCCGCCCGGGACAATACCGGCATAGGACAGCACGGACTCCGCGACCGCGTCCGTCACATCCGTCATGAAGCTTCCTTTCCTTTCCCATCGGCTCATTTCTTCTCCCGGAAAATGAGCGGGAAAGGGAGGACCGCGAGCACGGCGATCGCGAAGCAGCAGGCCACGCCGGCAGGAAATCCCGCCCCGGCCCGTTACCGGCCGGGACCAGACGCATCCCCGTCCCGCAGCCGCATCACCACAGCACGCAGACGGCGCAAGCCATCGCCATCCAGGACCAGGCCAGCACCCGTACCACCCAGCTCCGCGCCGAGCGCATCGGTCGCCCCCGCAGCCACCAAGCCTGGCATCCCGTCCGGCAACTCCACCTTCAGATGCGGCACCCCGTCCACGTGCCGCACCGCATACGCCCGAAGCCTGCACCCATACAGCGGATGCGTCACCGCCGTGACCACCACTTCGCACGGCAGCCGAGCACGGAAACGTCGTAGTCTGTCGCCCTCTTGGTCAAGGGAAACCAGCCGGGCCTGCAGCGCGCCGTCTACGCCGCCATCCAGGCCGGCTGCCCGCGCGAGCCGGACCACGTCGAGATCGATTACGGCCACGGCCGGATCATCAAGCGATCCCTGTGGGTCACCGATGCCGCCGGTATCGACTTCCCGCACGTCACCCGGGCCGTCCGGATCCGCCGCGACGGCTACGATGCCGCCGGGACCCTGATCTCCAAGGAGATCGTGCACGCCGTCACCAGAGCCTGGGCCAAGACCACGCCGGTCCCGCAGACCTGGCAAGGATCGCCCGCGGCCAGTGGGGTATCGAATCGGTCCACTGGGTGCGCGACACCGCATACCGGGAAGATTCCGGCACCGGCTACCGCGGCAGCGGGCCGCAGGTCATGGCCACCTGCAGGAACATCGCGATCAGCCTGCTCTACCTCGCTGGCGTCACTGCGATCAACCGTACTCTCCAGGC
>DATIXO010000322.1:0-4633 GCA_035518495.1 Streptosporangiaceae bacterium | reverse complement strand
TGCTACTGACCGCCGCAATAGGCGCGGATCTCGAGCCGGTTCCGGTATCCCGCGGCCGGAGGCCTGGCTCGGCTGCTGTGCCTGGACGATGCGCGGCGCTGACCGCGGCGTGACGGGCGGACAATGGACGGGGACGGCTGGCTGGAAGGAGGCGCGCGTGCGGATCGGTATCCTGGGGCCGCTGGAGGTCCGCGACGACACCGGGACCGTGGTGCCCGTCGCCGGGGGCCGCCTGCGCGCGCTGCTGATCCGGCTCGCCATCGCCGACGGCTGGGCGGTCTCGGTCGAGCGGCTAGCCGGGGACCTGTGGGACGGTCAGGGGCCGGCCGACGCGGCGAACGCGGTGCAGGCGCTGGTCTCGCGGCTGCGCGGCGCGGTTGGCCGGGACACCGTGGAGTTCGGCCCGGCCGGTTACCGGCTCGTGGTGGACTCCGGAGGCGTAGACGCGCGCGCCTTCGAGCAGCAGGTGGGGGCGGGGCACCGCGCGCTGGCCGACGGGCGCCTGGCGGAGGCCGCGTCGTTGCTGGCCGAGGCGCTGGGCCAGTGGCGCGGCCCGGCGCTGGCCGATGTCGTGGATGCCCCGTTCGCGGCGGCTGCGATCACCCGGCTGTCGGAGCTGCGGCTGGCCGCCGTCGAAGACCGGATCGGCGCTGAGCTGGCCTTGGGACGGGGCGCCCAGCTGGTGCCCGAGCTGCAGGAGCTGGCGGCCGAGCACCCGCTGCGTGAGCGGCTGCGCGGCCAGCTGATGCGCGCGCTGCAGGCGGCGGGCCGGCAGGCGGACGCGCTGAAGGCCTACGAGGACATCCGGCGGGCGCTGGCCGATCAGCTGGGCGTCGATCCTTCCCCCGCCCTGGCCGCCGTGCACCTGGCCATCCTGCGCGGCGAGCTGCCGCCACGGCCGCCATCGGCAGCGCGCGCGCAGGCCGCGCCGCCCGCTTCGGCCGGTCAGCGGCCGCCTGTCGCCGGCGGGATGACCGGGACGGCGAGGCCGGGCTGGAGGGACGGTCCCGGTGCGTCGGCTGGCCGGCTGACCAACCTGCCTGCCCAGCTCACCAGTTTCGTGGGCCGCGAGCAGGAGCTGCGGCGCGTCGGCAAGCTGCTCGGCGAGGCGCGGCTGGTCACGTTGACCGGGCCGGGCGGGGCGGGCAAGACGCGGCTGTCGGTCGAGGCGTCGGCCTGGCTCGCCGAGCAGCAGCCGGATGAGCTGGCCGACGGGGTGTGGTTCGTGCCGCTGGCCCCGGTCCGCGACGCGCTTGACGTGCCGCAGGCCGTGCTGGCCGCCCTGGGCCTCCAGGAGACCGTCTGGCCCGCGGATCCCGCCGAGGCGGCCCGGCTGGCCGCCCTGGCCCCGCTGGACCGGCTCACCGACGCGCTCGCGTCCCGCCGCCTGCTGCTGGTCCTGGACAACTGCGAGCACGTGGCCGTGGCTGCGGCCCGGCTGGCGGGCCAGGTGCTCGCCGCGGCGCCCGGCGTACGGATCCTGGTCACCAGCCGGGAGCCGCTGGCCGTGACCGGCGAGACGCTGTGCCCGGTCCCGTCGCTGGAGCTGCCGCCGGCGGAGGCCGACGCGAACGAGGCGGCACGGGCCCCGGCCGTCCGGCTGTTCACCGACCGTGCGGCCGCCGTGCGGCCGGGGTTCGCGCTGGACGAGGCGACCACGGGCCCGGTCGTCCGGATCTGCCGGGCGCTGGACGGCATCCCGCTGGCTATCGAGCTGGCCGCGGCGCGGCTGCGGGCGCTGACCGCGGTCCAGGTGGCCGACCGGCTCGACGACCGGTTTCGGCTGCTGTCGGTCGGTGACCGCGCCGCGCTGCCCCGCCACCAGACGCTGCGCGCCGTGGTGGACTGGAGCTGGGAGCTACTCGACGAGCCCGAGCGGGCGGTGCTGCGGCGGCTGTCGGTGTTCAGCGGCGGCGCCACGCCCGCCAGCGCCGAGCACGTGTGCGCGCTGGGCCCAGCCGTCGGCGGAGATCACCGCGAGGTGATCGACCTCGTCGCTGCGCTGGTGGACAAGTCGCTGGTGATGGCCACCGGCGAGCACGAGGTGCGCTACCAGCTGCTGGAAACGGTGCGGGCCTACGCGGCCGCCCGGCTGGCCGAGGCGGGTGAGGAGCACCGGGCCCGCGCCGCCCACGCCGAGTTCTTCCTGGCCCTGGCCGAACGGGCGGAACCCGAGCTGCGCTCGCGTGACCAGCTGGTGTGGCTGAACCGGATGACCGCCGAGCATGGCAACTTTTCCGCCGCGCTCCGGCACGTGATCGCGGCGGGGGACGCGGCCCTGGCGCTGCGCTTCGTCGGCGCGCTGGCGTGGTTCTGGCTCACCCGCGACTACGATGCCGAGGCGGCCGAGTGGTCCGCCGCGGCGGCGCAGATCGCCGGCGACGCCCCGCCGCCCGGGCTGCGAGACGCCTGGGCCATCTGCCAGCTCATCGCGCTGGTGGGCCGGTGGCAGGAGCACCCGCCTGCCGCGGCCTCGATGCCGGACGTGGCGCGGCGGGTGACCGCGCTGACCCGCGAAGCGAGCCACCCGCTGCTGTTGCTCGCCACGCCGATGGTGTGGGCGCTCGGCGGCGACGGCGAGCAGGCGCGGCGCGGCCTGCGCGCCATGGGCGAGCGCTCCGACCCATGGCTCCGCGCGGCCAGCGAGGTATTCGGCGGACACCTGGCGCTCAACGACGGGCACATCGACGAGGCCGCCGCCGCCCTGGCCACCGGCTACGCCGCGTTCCGCGAGCTGGGCGACCGGTGGGGCATGATCATGAGCCTGACCGGCCTGGCCAACGTGGAGCTGGCCCGGGCGGCCCCCGCCGAGGCCATCCGGCTGCTTCACGAGGCCCGCGGACATACCAGCGAGGGCCTGGCCAGCAACTTCGGCGAGATGATCAGCATCTCGCTGGGCCGCGCGCTGGCCCTGGCCGGCGAGTTCGACACCGCTCGCGCCGAGCTGGAACACGGGATCGAGGTGGCCGAACGGATCGGCGAGCGTGACGACCACGCCCACGGCTACCTCGAGCTCTGCGAGCTGGCCCGGCGGGAGGGCGACCTGGGCCGGGCGCACCAGCCGCTTGACCGTGCCCTGGCGATCGTCGACCCACACCCGCGGCGTCCGGACATGATCGGGATGGCCGCGATGGCCTACAGCCGGGCTGGCTGCCTGGCCGAGCAGGAAGGCGACCTGGACGAGGCCGACCGCTGGCACGCCAAGGCGCTGGCCCTGCTGGCCGAGGGGAGCGCCATGATGCTGCCCAGCAACCCCCTGCTAGCCAGCGTGGTCGAAGGGCTGGCCGCGCTGGCCGCCGCCCGCGGGGACTACGCGGCCGCGGCCGAGCGGCTCGGCCTCGCCGACGCGATGCACGGCTTCCGGGACGCCAGCAGCCTGGAGCTGACCCGGGCCGAGACGGCCGCCCGGGCCGTGCTCGGCGAGGAGGGCCTGGCGGCCGCCTACGCCCGCGGCCGGGCGCTTGGCCGGGCCGACGCGCTCGCCCTCGTGCCCTGACCGTGCCCGGCGGGCGGGGCGGCCGGGCCCGGGGGCGCGCCGGGCCCGCGGCTCACACCCGGCGCGCGTACATCCGCATGGCCAGCGGGAACGTCACGAGAACGATCCCGGCCGTCCAGGCCAGCGTGTAGAGCGGGTGCAGGCCGACCGGCCCGCCGACGGTCAGCGCCCGGACCGAGTCCGCCAGGTCGGTCACCGGGTTGACCCGGGACCAGGCCTGCAGCCAGCCGGGCATGGTGGCGGTGCTGGCCAGCAGCACGCTGCTGCCAAAGGTCAGCGGCATCGTCCAGATGAACGACACCCCCTGCACCGTCTCCGGCGAGGAGACCGTCAGCCCGATGAGCACCGAGACCCAGCACACGCCCAGGTAGAACAGGTAGGCCAGGCCATAGGCGGCGAGGATGTCCAGCGGCGCGGCGTGGAACCGGAAGCCGAGGGCGACGCCGAACCCGGTAAGCACGGCCATCACGGCGCAGAACCGGACCGTGTCGCCGAGCACCGCGCCGATCAGCGGGGCCGAGCGGGCTATCGGCAGGCTGCGGAACCGGTCGAACACGCCCTTGCGGATGTCATCGCACAGGCTGGTGCCCAGGCCCATGGTGGCGAACATGGCCATCATGGCGACCAGACCCGGCAGCAGTTGCTCCAGGTAAGCGTGGGTGCTCCCGGCGACCGCGCCGCCGAACACGTACAGGAACAGCACCAGGAACACCGCCGGCATCAAGATCACGTCCAGCAGCTTCTCCGGCGTATGCCGGATCTGCATCACGATGCGCCAGGCGACGGTCAGAGACTGTCGCAGCGTCTGGGCCGCGCCGATCCTGGACCGCAGCGCGCGGCGGGGCGAGGCCGCCGGGCCGGTCCCGGACGGCGGCGCGCCCGTCGCGGTGTGGTCAGTCAGTTGTGTGGTCATGCCGCCCTCCCGGTCTGCCCGTCACCCTCGTCCTCCGCCGCGTGACCGGTCAGCGTCAGGAACACCTCGTCCAGGCTGGGCAGCCGCAACCCCAGCTCGGCCGCGGCAATGTGTTCGCTGTCCAGTCGCCGCACCACGGCGCCCAGCATGGCCGGGTCACTCGCGGGCGCGGTGACCAGTCCGGTGTCGTGGCGCACGTCAGCCACTGACCCGGTGATCTCCTG